>JALSRG010000049.1 GCA_026984915.1 Marinosulfonomonas sp.
GAAGGCCGGAGCAGCCATTCAGACCGTCCCGTTTTCCGCGGGGCGGTTTATTCTTTCGGCTTGGATAACTGATCCCAGCAGGCCAAGGCCCGCGCGGCATTCATCAGGGCAGGCCCGCCGGCCATCTGGATGCTCATTGCCAACACATCGGCCAGTTCTTCACGGCTGCCACCGGCCCGCATCAAGGCCTCGACGTGAAAGCCCATGCAATCCTCACAGCCCTGTGCCACGGCAATTCCCAAGGCAACGAATTCCTTTTCCCTGGTGTTCAGAACACCATTTTCCCTGACGGCTTTGCTCAGCCCGGCAAAGGCGCGCGTTGTCTCGGGAATTGTTTTGTTCAGCACGCGAATTTCATTTTTCAAGTCGTGAATTTCTGTTCGCCAGTCCATGCCCGATCCTTTCGATCATCCGGTTTTTGCAGGGCATGCCGCAGATTGCGGATGCACACCTTGACCTTGGTCAAATACTCATGCGTCAAATCGTTCTGGTGAAAGACCGGCAACCAGATCAGCATCCAGTTCGGGCTTTGCCCCGGTGATCAGATCGCAGGCCAGTCGGCTGGCGGCCGGCGAGGTCTGAAAGCCATAGCCGCCTTGCCCGGCAAGCCAAAAGAACGCGGGTTGTTCTTTGTCGCGGCCGATCACCAGGGCGCGGTCCGGCGAAAAGGTGCGCAGGCCGGCCCAGCTTGTTTCCAGGCGTGTGACGGGTGTGGTGACCATTTCCTCATAGCGGGCAATGCCCTCGGCCAGAACCATGTCATCGGCCCAGGCATCATGTGGCTCCATCAGGTGTTCTTCACTGGGCGAGATCAGCAGTTTGCCGGCACCGGGTTTGGCATACCAGGCTTCCTGTGCGCCGTGCAGCATGGGCCAGTTTTTCACGTCATGGCCTGCTGGGGCGGGAACCTGTGCAATCGACCGGCGATAGGGGGTAAACCCCAGCGGTGCAACGCCAGCCATGCGGGCAATCTCATCCACCCAGGCCCCGGCCGCATTTACCAGAATCCGGGTGCAATGTGTTCCCTGAGGTGTTTCAGCTTCCCACATTTTGCCCGTGTGGCGAATCGCCGTCACAGGGCATCTGGTTCTTATCTGCGCACCGTTCTTTCGGGCAATCCGCGTGAAGCCTTGCAACAGCTTGTCTGCATCCAGGTCTTGTGCCCCGTGGCTGGCGGCAGCGGCGGCGACTTTCCCGCGGTTCAGAACCGGCACCATGGCAAAGGCCTCTTCCGGGCTGATCGGCTCCAGCGCCATTTCCCGGCTTTCCGCCCGGAATGCGTCCAGATGCTCCGCCCCGGCCACCATCAGAATGCCACGCGGGGAAAGAACACCGCCGTCTGCGGTTTTCAGATGGGTTTCGCTGGCATAATTCAATGCCCGCACAGTGCGGTTTCCGTATTCGCGCTCAAACATCGCCGCCGACCGGCCCGAAGCATGATAGCCGAGGCTGTCTTCTGCCTCCAGCACAGTGACAGAACCATGTGCCGACAGGCGCGCCGCAGCGGAAATGCCTGCGATTCCTCCGCCGATAATCAGGATGTCGGATGTCATGCCTCTTCCAACCTGTCGGTTGCCGGGGGCGGCGTGGGCGAAAGGCGTGAAATCGCCTGATACAGCTCCGGCGGAAGCGGCAGGGTCATTGCGGCCAGAGACGGCGCCAGTTGCTCGGCGTTGCGCGCGCTGAGGATCGGCGCCGTGACAGCGTCATTATGCGCGACCCAGGCCACCGCCAAGGTTGCCGGAGCAAGGCCGTAGTCAGACGCCAGTTTTGCCAGTGCATTCGCGGCCCTGTGCATCCATTCCGGCTGATACCGCGCGGCATAGCCTTTGTCCTCGACCAGCCGGCCGGTTTTGCCGGCGCCATATTTTCCGGTCAGCAACCCGCCCCCCAGCGGTGAGTAAGCCGCAACCGCAAAGCCTTCGCTCTTTGCCATCGGTAGTATTTCCACCTCGGCCTGACGTTTTACCAGATTGTACATCGGTTGCAGAATCCGGATCGAGGTTGCGAGCTTCTCGGCAATGCAGCGGGCTTTCATCACTTGCCAGGCACTGAAGTTCGAGACCCCGATATGGCGGATTTTGCCCTGTTGCCGAAGCTGGGCCAGTGTTTCCAGACTCTCTTCCAGAGGTGTCACATCAGACCAGCGGTGCAGGTAAAGGATTTCGACAGAATCCATGCCCAACCGGGTGCGGCTTTCATCAAAGCTCTTCAGGATGCTGTTGCGGCTGTTTTCCGCGTCAAAGGCGCATTTCGTGGCGATGATCAGCTCTTCGCGCTCCTTGCCGGCAAATTTCCCGAGCAGCGTCTCGGACATGCCATCGGTATAGACATGCGCCGTGTCGAAAAAATTTATTCCGGCAGCTCGGCAGGCCGCGTACATACGCGCGCTTTCCGCGGCACTTGCCCTGCCGCCGAACTGCATGGTCCCAAAGCACCAGGGCGTGGCCTGGGTGCCGTTCGGGCTTTGTATCGCATCTGAATTGTTTTCTGTCATGGGATCAGACTGGCACGGCGGAACCAAAAGGAAAAGGCCCGCCAGACTGGCGGACCCCATCATTCTTTTGTCTTTCCGTTTTCCAAATGGCGGAAATATCCCCGCCGGAGGCATGAAATCATGTTCCCCGGCGGCAGGTTTGAGCGACGGCTATTGCGGAATGTCGCCTTCGATGCCTTCGACATAAAAATTCATGCCCGCAAGGGTGCCGTCATCGGCCACTTCACCCTCTTTCAGCCAGGGGCTGCCGTCCTGCTTGTTCAGCGGGCCGGTAAACGGATGGTAACTGCCGTCAGCGATGGCCTTTTTCAAGGCTTCGGCCTCGGCGCGCACATCGGCCGGAACCTTGTCGGAATAGGGCGCGAATTTCACCATACCCTCCTTGATCCCGTCCCAGGTATCCGTTGATGACCAGCTGCCATCCATCACCGCACCAACGCGGGCAATGTAGTAGGGCCCCCAGTTGTCAATGATGGACGTCAGTTGAGCGTTCGGCCCGAACTTCGACATGTCAGAGGCCTGACCAAAGGCCATGATGCCTTTTTCCTCGGCGATGGTCATGGCTGCCGGGCTGTCGGTGTGCTGCATGATGACATCGACCCCCTGTTCGATCAGTGCCGTGGCAGCGTCGGCCTCCTTGGCGGGGTCAAACCATGTGTAAACCCAGACGATCTTGAACTCGACATCCGGGTTCACCTTCTTGGCATGAATATATGCCGAATTGATGCCACGGATCACTTCGGGGATCGGGAATGAGGCAATATAGCCGATCTTGTTGGTTTTGGTCATGCGCCCGGCGATGGTACCGATCACGGCCCGGCCCTGGTAGAAACGCGCGGAATAGGTCGAGACATTATCGGCGCGCTTGTAGCCTGTGGCATGCTCAAACTTTACCTTCGGAAATTTCTTGGCCACTTTGAGAACTGAATCCATATAGCCAAAGGATGTGGCAAAAATGATGTCGGCGCCGCCAAGGGCCATTTGTGTCATGACGCGTTCGGCGTCGGCACCTTCCGGAACACTTTCCACAAAAGTCGTTTCAACCTTGTCGCCAAACTCGGCTTCGACAGCCTTGCGCCCCTGGTCGTGCTGATAGGTCCAGCCAAAGTCGCCAACGGGGCCGACAAAGATATAGCCGGCTTTCACTTTGCCCTCGGCAAACGCGGCCGAAGTCAGGCCAAGCGCAAGGGCCGCCCCTGCCAGAATGGTTTTGATTGGTGTCATTTTAGTCTCCCTGTTTTGGTGGTACGAGCAGTTTGGTTCATGTTTTTTCGTCATGGTCGTCTTTTTCAAGACTGGTTTCCAGTTCCTGTTCCGTCAGTGCCGCCGTGATGATTGCCGTCGGCACGGCAACCACGCCCAGTCCGATGAATAGCACGATCGTGGTGAATATGCGCCCCCCGGCCGTGATCGGATACATGTCTCCGTAACCGACAGTGGTCAGCGAGGCAACCGCCCACCACAGGCTGATCGGGATCGAGGAGAAAACATCGGGCTGGGCCTCGTGTTCGAACATGTAGATGCCAACGGAACTGACATACAGAACCAAGGCCGCCAGAATCAGGAAAACGCCCAGTTCGTCACGCACCTGACGAAAGGCTCGCAGCAACCGGCGCGCTGCGGCCGATGTGCGAAAAAGTTTCAGCAGCCGGACAACGCGTATCAGGCGCAATGTGCGTGCGGCCTGCCATTCGTTGTTGAAAAAACCAAACACGGGCAGGCAGGACAACAGGTCAATCAATCCCCAGAAACTGAGCGCATAGCGCAATGGATTTGGTGAACTGTAAAGCCGCAACAGGTACTCCATGACAAAGACAGCCAGCACAAGCATTTCAAAACGCGTCAGCCAAAGATGTATGGCCGCAGGCAAGTCGGGTATGGTTTCAACCGCAATTGCGATCGCCGAGAGCAGAATGAGACCGTTCAGGGCAAAGGCTATGCCTCGGCCATACCTTTCACTGGTGCCGTCAAGAATGCCTATGATGTTTTTGCGCGCCATCAGCCCCTTGTTATCCGCTTAGTGGCTGGCATGAAAGGTGCGACCGAGGCTGGCCGGTGCATTCAGGGCGGTTCTGTTCCTGTCGGACGACATGATCACCAGCACGATGATCGTTATCAGGTAGGGTGACATCGACAGGTACTCAACCGGTATGGCCAACCCTGCCGCTTGCAAATTCAACTGTAACACGGTCACGCCGCCAAACAGATAGGCCCCCAGCAAAACCCGCCATGGCTTCCAACTGGCAAACACCACCAGTGCCAGGGCGATCCAGCCGGCGCCGGCGGTCATGCCTTCGGTCCATTGCGGCACCCGGATCAGGCTGAGGTAGGCGCCACCCAACCCGGCGCAGGCCCCGCCAAACATGATGGCCAGCAGGCGGATGCGGACGACCTTGTATCCCAGGGCATGCGCGGCATCGTGGTTTTCGCCCACGGCCCGCAACACCAGCCCCGCGCGGGTAAATTTCAGCATGATCCAAACCCCGGCAACAATGGCGACCGAGACATAAACCATCAGATCATGCCGAAACAGAACCGGCCCGAGTATGGGAATATCGGAGAGCAGCGGAATATCGAGCCGCGCCGAGGCTGGCGGTTTCACACCTGAATAGCTTTTGCCGATCAGCGAGGAAAACCCCAGCCCGAACAATGTCAGGGCCAGCCCGGTCGCCACCTGGTTTGACAGCAAAACCTGTGTCAGAAAACCGAAAATAAACGACAGTATCGCACCAGCCAACGCGGCGGCGACAAGGCCAAGCAGCGGGTTTTGTGTTTCAACGGCAATGGCAAACCCGGATATCGCCCCGGTGATCATCATGCCTTCAACCCCCAGATTCAGCACGCCGGATTTTTCGACGACCAATTCACCAATCGCCGCCAGCAGAATCGGCGTGGCTGACACCATCAGCGATGCAATTAACAAGACAGGACTGATTGCAGACAGATCCATCATACCACCTCGGTTGTTGCCCAGCGCAGGCGATAATTCGAGAAAACATCCATCGCCAGCAGGAAAAACAGCAGCATCCCCTGAAAGGCCTGGATAGAGGCGGCCGGCAAGCCCAGGTTTTGTTGGGCAATGCCGCCGCCGACCTCGGTCAGCCCCAGCAGGAACCCCGCCAGCACAATTCCGATCGGGTGCAGCCGGCCCAGAAAAGCCACGACAATTGCCGTAAACCCGTAGCCGACGTTGAAATCCGGTGTAAGCTGTGCGGCAGGGCCGGCGACCTCAAAAAGCCCGGCCAGGCCGGCAAGCCCGCCGGATATGCCCATGCAGATCCACACCAGCCGGTTTGGCTCGACTCCGCCAAACCGTGCGGCGCGGGGTGACTGGCCGCTCAACTGAATCTGATAGCCCAGAATATGACGGCTGAGCAGCCCCCAGGCCGCAAGCACCGCCAGAATGGCGGCAACCCCGCCCCAGTGAAACCCCGTGCCTTCGATCAGGTCCAGATTGGCCGCGGCCGGGTAGTCTGACAGATTGCGCGACCCCGGAAAGCCAAACCCCTGCGGGTTCTTCAGCACGCCGAAACTTACCGAACTCAGCAGGTTCTGGGCAACATAGACCAGCATCAGCGAGACCAGAATTTCGTTGGTGCCAAACCGGGTTTTCAGCATGGCCGGGATCATCGCCCACAGAATGCCGCCCATCGCCCCGGCAAGGACCATCAGCGGAAAAATATACCAGCCTTCCGCCGGGTAGAACGCCAGCCCCACAGCGCCGCCGAATATCGCGCCCATGATGTATTGGCCCTCGGCGCCGATGTTCCAGATTCCGGCGCGAAACCCCAGCGAAAGCCCGATGGCGATCAGTATCAGCGGCCCGGCTTTTACCAGGAGTTGCGACCGGTAATAGAACGCGAATTCGGAAAACAGCGGATCCCAGAAGATCGTCCGGATCGCCTCAAACGGTGGTTTGCCCAGCAGGGCAAACAACACACCGCCGGCGATCATTGTCATGAACACCGCCAGAACCGGCGTGCTGCGCGCCCAGAAACGGGAAGGGATCGCGCGTTTTTCAAGCGTCAGCATGGGGGGCCTCTTCTGTTGTCATGCCGGCCAGCATCAGACCGATTTCTTCAACCGTCAGGCCATGCGCCGGGCGGGGCTTTGTCAGGTGCCCGGCGGCAAGGGCGGCGAATGTGTCGGAAATCTCCATCAGTTCATCCAGATCCTGACTGATCACAATGATGGCGGCACCTTTTTGCGCCAGATCCAGCAGGGCCTGCCGGATAGAGGCGGCGGCCGAGGCATCCACACCCCAGGTCGGCTGATTGACAACCAGCACTTCCGGTCGTTGCAGGATCTCGCGGCCAATGACGAATTTTTGCAGATTTCCGCCGGAAAGGGCCCGTGCCGGGGTCTCGGGGCCTGGGGTGCGCACGTCAAACTCGCCGATGATGCGGCGGGCAAATTTCCGCGTTCCGGCCCAACTGATCACGCCGTTCCTGACCAGCTTTTCCCGGATGGCGCCGGTCAGCAGGGCGTTTTCCGTCAGGCTCATATCCGGTGCTGCGGCATGGCCCAGCCGTTCCTCGGGTGCGGCCAGCAAACCCAGTTCACGGCGTGCATTCGGGCCAAGGTTGCCAATCGGGCGCCCGTCCAGGCGGATGCAGTGCGGGGCTGTCCTGGTTTCGCCCGAAAGGCTGGCCAGCAGTTCGTCCTGCCCGTTTCCGGCAACCCCGCCGATGCCCAGCACCTCACCCGCCCGCAAGCTGAAGCCGATGTTTTCAAGTGCCGTGCCGAAATGCGTCGGGGCCGGCAGGGAAAGGCCGGACACGTCCAGCACGACCTCGCCCATATTCGCCGAAGTCCGCTCTGGCGCCTGCAGAATTTCACCAACCATCAATTCGGCCAGTTCACGCGCGGAATGTTCGCGTGGGTCACAGGTGGCGACAACCCGGCCCTGCCGCAGAATGGTTGCGCTGTCACACAGGTCGCGGATTTCCTCGAGCTTGTGCGAGATATACAGGATGGCGGTGCCTTCGCGGCTCAGCTTTCGCAGGGTTTCAAACAGGATGCCCACCTCCTGCGGAGTCAGGACACTGGTGGGCTCGTCCATGATCAGCAATTTCGGGTCCTGCAAAAGACAGCGAATGATTTCAACGCGTTGGCGTTCGCCGGCGGACAGTTCACCCACCAGTCTGTCCGGGTCGAGCGGCAGGCCATAGGCCTGGCTGACCCTGGTGATCTGTTCCGAGAGATCCGCCGGGCGTGGCGGGTGTTCCATTCCCAGGCTGATATTCTCGGCAACACTGAGCGCATCAAACAGCGAAAAATGCTGAAACACCATGGCAACACCGGCCAGTCGCGCATCACCGGGTTTTGCCGGCGCATAGGGCACCCCGTTCAACATCATTTCCCCGCGGTCAGGGTGCACCAGCCCATAGATCATTTTGACCAGAGTGGATTTTCCCGCACCGTTTTCACCCAGCAACGCGTGAACTTCTCCGGGCAGTACGCTGAAGGATATGTCATCGTTGGCCAGAACACCGGGGTAGGCTTTTGTCAGCCCCTGCACCGACAACAACGGGTCACGTTTTCCGGTCATCCTGCCACCCCCTTTTGCTCTGCCCGCTCTTTCGCCGTGTTGACCTTGCCGCTGTCTGCGGCTTGCGCGTCTTTCTGCCTTTCTGGCTGCAATAGTGCGGCAGCAACCCCGATGGCAATGGCCTGCGGCTGCTTGCCCAGTTCCGGCCGGCCAATCGGGCAGGTGATCCGGGCAATCTGCGCCTGCCTGTGCCCCAGGGCCTCCAGTTTCCTGCGAAAACGCGCCCATTTGCTCTTTGACCCGATCAGGCCGGCGCTTTGGAACGGCTGGCCCAACAGCCTGTGGCATATCTCCAGATCAATGGCATGGGAATAGGTCAGGATCAGATGCCGGGCATCATCAGGGGCATGGGCAACCGCATCTGCCGGGTTGTGCGCGACCAGCCTGGACAGGCCGTCCGGCATGATCTGCGGAAAGCGGTCTGCCTGCGTATCCACCCAGACAATGGCAAACTGCGGCAATGGTTTCAGTATCCCGACAAGTGCCCGCCCCACGTGTCCGGCGCCGTAGATCCACAAGGGTTGCCGGGGCGGGGCCAGAGCTTCGACCATCCAGCCGCCGGCCAGTTGCGGTTTTATCGGGGCTGTGGCGTTGCGGGCAGCGGAAAGCAGCCGTTGCACCGCCAGCGGCGGCTGTTTTGTCGTTGCCCCCGGTGTTGCGCGTGCAAAAACAGCGTTGGCGCCCGTCGCCGGGATGCTGTCAGTGTCGAATATTTCACAGAGCAACGAGACCTGCCCGCCGCAGCATTGGCCCAGGGCCGGACCAAGCGCGAAATGCTCCAGCCAGCCGCCTCCGGTTGCCAGTGTCGCGCGGGCCCGGCGGGCGGCTTCGTATTCCAGCGTGCCACCGCCGATGGTCCCGGATTGCCCGCCATCCCAGACCAGCATGGAACTGCCGGTGTTGCGCGGGGTTGAGCCTTTGGCCGCGGCAATGACCACGCGGGCAACGGTGCCGTGGGCTTTGACGGCTTTGTCCAGTTCGCAGAGATCGAAACTCATGTCTCATCCCCTGCAAGACGCCGCGCTGTCGTCATGATTCTCTCTGCCGTTGCCGGGGCATCCAGCGCCGGGTAGGTTTCACCACAGGCGGTCAGCGCGTCCGACAAGGCCAGAAAGCTGGAAATGCCATGCATGAACGGCGGCTCTCCGACGGCCTTTGAACGATAGATCGTTTCGGCCCGGTTTTCGTTATCATAGAGGGCGGTGTTGAAAATGTCGGGGCGGTCAGAACAGGCCGGTATCTTGTATGTCGAGGGCGCATGTGTGCGCAGCCGGCCGGTTTCGTCCCAGACCAGTTCTTCGGTGGTCAGCCATCCGGCCCCCTGAACGAACCCACCTTCGATCTGGCCGATGTCCAGCGCCGGGTTCAGTGAGTTGCCCACATCATGCAGAATATCCACCCTGAGCAACCGGTTTTCGCCGGTCAGCACATCCAGCACCACCTCGCTGATCGCCGCGCCATAGGCAAAATAATAGAACGGCCGCCCGGTGCCCCGCAGCCGGTCCCAGCTGATACAAGGCGTTTCGTAAAACCCGGTTGCCGACAGGCTGACCCTTGATTCATATGTGATTTTTGCAACTTCGGCGAAACTGTACACCTTGTTGCCAACCAGAACCCGCCCCGCGTCAAAGCGTACATTCGCCGCCTCTGTCTGGTGCCGACCGGCCAGCACTTCCGCCATCCGGTCGCGCAGCACCTCGCAGGCGGCCTTGACCGCCATACCATTGAGATCCGAGCCGCTGGAGGCAGCGGTTGCCGAGGTGTTCGGCACCTTGCCGGTGTCTGTTGCCGTTATTTTCACCTGAGCCGGATCAATGCTGAAAACCGTTGCCGCCACTTGTGCCACCTTCTGAAACAGGCCCTGTCCCATTTCGGTCCCGCCATGGTTCAGATAAACCGATCCGTCCTGATAGACATGCACCAATGCCCCGGCCTGGTTGAGATGGGTCAGTGTGAAACTGATTCCGAACTTGACCGGCGTGAGGGCGATGCCCTTTTTCAACAATGGGTGTGTTGCATTCCATTGCCTGACTGCTTCTCGCCGCGCTGCATAACCGGCACTCTCTGACAATTCCTGCACCAGTTCCCGAATGACGCTGTCTTCCACCGGCTGATGGTAGGGCGTTGTCTGAACATCCTTCCGAATGGCGGAAATATCCCCGCCGGAGGCATAAAAGTTATTCTGCCGGACCAGCAGCGGATCCAGCCCCAGATCATGGGCGATATGGTCGATCACCCGTTCGATTCCCAGAATGCCCTGCGGGCCGCCAAATCCGCGAAAGGCCGTGGCAGATTGGGTGTTGGTGCGCAGGCGGTGACTGGTGATGCTCACATCCGGCAGGAAATACGCATTGTCTGCGTGCAGCATCGCCCGGTCCGCCACCGGCAGGCTCAGATCCATGGCCCAGCCACACCGGGCAAACTGCGTGAATTCAATGCCCAGGATCTGACCCTGATCGTCAAACCCGACATGGTAATCGATCCGGAAATCATGACGTTTGCCGGTGATTGTCATGTCATCATCCCGGTCATAACGCATCTTGCAGGGCTGTCCGGTCATGCGCGCCGCCACGGCACATGCCACGGCCAGCGCGTTGCCCTGACTTTCCTTGCCGCCAAAACCGCCGCCCATGCGCCGCACTTCGACACGCACACCGCTCATCGGCAGATTCAGGGCTTCGGCCACCTTGTGCTGAATTTCTGTCGGATGCTGGGTGCTTGAATGCACCACCATATCGCCGTTTTCCTGCGGCAGGGCCAGTGCGCACTGGCCTTCCAGATAAAAATGCTCCTGCCCGCCCATTTCGATGCGTCCGCGCAGCCGGCGTGGCGCCGCCTTTATCGCCCGGGGGGCGTCGCCCTTTGACCAGACGATCGGTCCGTTCTCAAACCGGCTGTTGGCCGCCAGGGCATCATCAATACTCAGAACGGCCTTGCGTTCCGTATAGCTGATGCGCCCCAGCCGTGCGGCCTTGCGCGCCGCCAGATGCGAGGTGGCAACCACCGCGAAAACCGGCTGGCCGATATAGTGAACCGTGTCGGCGGCCAACAGCGGCTCATCCCCGGCGGCGGGCGAGACATCGTTGGACCCCGGCAAATCCCCGGCCGTCAGAACCCGCACAACCCCCGGCGCGCGCCGCACCGCGTCCAGATCCAGAGAATCTATGTCGCCATGGGCGATTTCGGACAGGCCAAAGGCCAGATGCAGGCAGTCTGCCGGGGTTGGGATATCGTCAACGTAACGCGCCTTGCCGGTTACATGCAGGCTGGCGGCATCATGGGGCAGCGGGCGGCTCATGCCTGGACCTCCAGCACATTGACCGGCATGCCGTTCATCTCTTCAAAACAGCGCCGCAGCAGGTTTTGCGCGGTGATCAGGCGATAGTCTGCCGAAGCCCGCATATCGCTGAGCGGGGTAAAATCACGCGCAAACTGCGCCGCTGCCGTTGCGATGGTTTCTTGCGTCCAGGGCCGATCTGTCAGCGCCTTTTCCACATGGCGCGCGCGTTTTGGAATGGCCGCCATGCCGCCAAAGGCAATTCTCGCCGCGGAAACCACGCCATTGACGACAGATATGTTGAAAGCGCCGCACAGGGCGGAAATATCCTGGTCAAAGCGTTTGGATACCTTGTAGACACGCAGATTGTCCGGCTGGCGCGGAATTGTCACCGCTTGCAGAAATTCCCCCGGTTTTCTGTCCTGTTTGCCGTAATCGACAAAGAAATCCTCAAGCGGCATGTCGCGCAGCCTGTCGCCCTTTCGCAAATGCAGCCGGGCGCCGAGCGCAATCAGCGGCGGGGGTGTATCACCGATCGGCGAGCCATTGGCGATATTGCCGCCCAATGTTGCGGCATTGCGCACCTGAACCGATCCGAACCGGCGGATCATGGCGGCAAAAGACGGGTGCAGATCCGCCATCAGCCTGCCAAGCTCGCGCAGGGTCACACCTGCGCCCAGGCGAATTTCCTCTGGTCCGGTTTCTGTTTGCCTCAGGTCTTCAATGCCGTTCAGGAAGGCAGGTTTTGGCAACTCCCGCAGTTGCTTGGTCACCCACAGCCCGATGTCCGTGGCCCCAGCGACCAGCGTCGCATCGGGGTTTTGCGAATACCAGGTGGCAAGCGCGTCTGTCGTTTGCGGGAAAAAGGGTGAGGTTGCCACCGCAATCCCATCCAGGGCGGAGAGGTCTTCTTTCATCCATTCCGGCGCGCTGGTTTGGCTTGCAGCCTCGGCGGCGCGGATGATTGGTGCGTATCCCGTGCAGCGGCACAGGTTTCCGGCCAGGACGTCATCATGGTTGGTTTCACCGTTCAAATGCGCCGTTGCCAGTGAAACAACGATGCCCGGCGTGCAGAAACCGCATTGAGAGCCGTGTTTTTCAACCATCTCCTGCTGAACCGGGTGCAATGTGCCGTCCGGGCCGCTCATACCCTCGATGGTGCGGACAGCCTTGCCGTTCAATTGCGGCAACAGCAGGATGCAGGCGTTCATCGCATGTGCGCCGCTATTGTCTGTCACCATCACGGTGCAGGCGCCGCAATCACCCTCGTTGCAGCCCTCTTTGGTTCCTGTCAAATGTCTGGTTTCGCGCAGCCAGTCCAGCAGCGTGTGCGTTGGCGACACGTTGCTCAGGCGTTGGGCTTCTCCGTTCAGAAGAAACACGATGTCCGTCATTTGAATTCCGTTGTCGCGTTCTCTTCGTGCAGCCAAAATGCACACCGGCCCGATGCGACGTAAAGCGGGCGTGCGACCGTTTGTCCATTCGCAAGCAAAGCCCAAGCGGTGAAACAAAGCAACAAATATATTTGAGAAAACGCCGGAAGTACTGTATACTAATGTATACTGTAAGTGCTACCCTATTGATTTTATGGAGATATTGTATTGAAGATTTGCGGTTTACATCATGTCCAACTGGCAATGCCCAAGGGTGAAGAAGACGCGGCGCGCACTTTCTACCAGGGTGCTCTGGGTTTCAAAGAAGTTGAAAAACCGCCGATTCTGGCCGCAAGGGGCGGGGTTTGGTTCGAGCAGGGAACGGTGCGTTTGCATCTCGGCGTAGAGGAGGATTTCAGGCCGGCAGGCAAGGCACACCCGGCGTTTGAGGTTTCGGGCCTGCAAGAGCTGTTCGCGTATCTGAAATCCGCCGGAACAAGCGTTCAACGTGATTCCGCCCTGCCCGGATACAGGCGCGGATACATCCACGACCCGTTTGGCAACCGGATCGAACTGTTGGAACCGGATTCACAAACTTAGGGCGTAGACCTATAAACCCTGCGCCACATTGCGCTGCCTTTCGCGGGCGCTCAACCGCGCAATGTGTTGCCTTTCGATTCAAGGCAAGGTCGGAACGCCATAGAGGTTTTCTTTTCCATCCGCTCTGCGTTAGTTTGCCGGCATGAGTGATCCGCGATTCATCCATTTGCGCGTGCATACGCAATATTCCCTGCTTGAAGGGGCTGTCCCGGTCAAAAAACTGCCGGAGATGTGCAAGGCGATGCAAATGCCGGCTGTGGCCGTGACCGACAGCAACAACATGTTTGCGGCGCTGGAGTTTTCCGTCACGGCCTCTGGTGCCGGCATACAGCCCATCATCGGCTGTCAGGTGGATGTTTCCTATGAACAGGCAAGACCGGGCGAGCGGCTGCCCAACCCTGCCGCTGTCGTGTTGCTGGCCCAGAACGAAGCCGGCTACAGAAACCTGATGAAGCTGAACTCCTGTCTTTATCTGGATGCAGCGGGTGAGTTGCCGCAGGTGGATACAGAACAACTGGCGTCACATTCCGAAGGGCTGATCTGCCTCTCTGGTGGCCCCGAGGGGCCGGTTGGAAAGCTGTTGCAGGCCGATCAGCGCCAACCTGCGCAGGCCTTCATGCAACGACTTGCCGAGATCTATCCCAACCGCCTGTATGTCGAGCTGCAACGCCACCATGACGAGGCAGGGCAGCCCCCGGCCGTGGAACAGACAACCGAACGCGGCTTTGTGGAAATGGCCTATGCAATGGGGTTGCCGCTGGTTGCGACAAACGATGTGTATTTTCCCAAAACGGATATGTACGAGGCACATGATGCCCTGCTTTGCATCGCGCAGGGGGCCTATGTTGACCAGCAGGAACCGCGCCGGCGCCTGACGCCACAGCATTATTTCAAGTCCCCCGCGGAAATGGCCACATTGTTTGCCGACCTGCCGGAAGCCTTGGAAAACACGGTAGAAATTGCCAAACGCTGTGCCTTCATGGCCTACAGACGGCCGCCGATCCTGCCGAAATTTGCCGATGACGAGGTTGAAGAACTGAAACGGCAGGCGCGCAGGGGCCTGAAGCAGCGTCTGGATGTCATTCCCCATGCCGCCCCGGTGGAAGACTATGAAAAGCGGCTGGAATTTGAACTGGGCATCATCGAGAGCATGGGATTTCCCGGCTACTTTCTGATCGTGGCCGATTTCATCAAATGGGCCAAGGACCATGATATTCCGGTCGGGCCGGGGCGGGGCTCGGGGGCGGGCAGCCTGGTGGCCTATGCCCTGACCATCACCGATCTGGATCCGCTGCGATACAACCTGCTGTTCGAACGTTTCCTGAACCCTGAACGGGTTTCCATGCCCGACTTTGACATCGATTTCTGCATGGATCGGCGCGAAGAGGTGATCGAGTATGTTCAGCAGAAATACGGGCGCGAAAAGGTGGCGCAGATCATCACCTTTGGTGCGCTTTTGTCCAAGGCGGCGGTGCGTGACATTGGCCGGGTGTTGCAGATGCCTTACGGCCAGGTGGACAAGCTGTCCAAGCTGATACCGGTTGAGGGCGTCAAGCCGATGTCAATCGAAAAGGCGCTGGCAGAAGAGCCGCGCCTGCGTGAAATGGCCAAGAGCGAAGAAGTGGTCGAACGGCTGTTGCGTTACGGGCAGCAGGTCGAAGGGCTGCTGCGAAACGCATCCACCCACGCCGCCGGTGTGGTGATCGGTGATCGTCCGATTGACGAATTGGTGCCGCTCTATCAGGATCCGCGCTCGGACATGCCGGCCACCCAGTTCAACATGAAATGGGTCGAACAGGCCGGTCTGGTGAAATTCGATTTTCTCGGGCTGAAAACCCTGACCGTGATCCAGAACGCCCTCGGCCTGCTGAAACAGCGCGGTGTCGAGATCGACATCGGCCAGATCCCGCTGGATGACGAAAAAACCTATGAGCTTTACGCCAGCGCCAAAACGGTGGCGGTGTTCCAGGTTGAATCCACCGGCATGATGGACGCGCTGCGGCGGATGAAACCCACCTGCATCGAGGATATCGTGGCGCTGGTGGCCCTGTATCGCCCCGGCCCGATGGAAAACATTCCCACCTATTGCGAGGTCAAGAACGGCCTGCGCGAACGGGAATCGATCCATCCGCTGATTGACCATATCCTGGAGGAAACCCAGGGCATCATCGTCTATCAGGAACAGGTGATGCAGATTGCGCAGGTGATGGCCGGTTACAGCCTTGGCGGTGCTGATCTGCTGCGCCGCGCGATGGGCAAGAAGATCGCCGAGGAGATGGCCAAGGAGCGCCCCAAATTCGAAAAAGGCGCGATGGAAAACGGGGTGGACAAGAAGAAGGCCAGCGAGGTTTTCGACCTGCTGGAAAAATTCGCCAACTACGGATTCAACAAATCCCACGCGGCGGCCTATGCGGTGGTGTCCTATCAGACGGCATGGCTGAAGGCGAACTACCCGGTCGAGTTCATGGCCGGTGTCATGAACTGCGATATCCACCTGACCGACAAGCTGGGCGTTTACAAGGAAGAGATCATCAAGGGCCTGGAGCTGGAAATCATTCCGCCCTGCGTCAATCGCTCCCTGGCCACGTTCAGCGTGACAGACGGCAAGGTTGTCTATGCGCTCGGGGCGCTCAAGAATGTCGGGGTCGAGGCAATGCGCCTGATCGAGAAGGCGCGTGAAACCGAGAGCGGACCGCAGCCTTTCACATCCCTGTTTGATTTTGCCCGCCGGGTTGATCTGAAACGCGTGGGAAAACGCCCGCTGGAAATGCTGGCCCGTGCCGGGGCGTTTGATCAGCTTGATCCCAACCGTCGCCGGGTCTTTGACAGCCTGGAATCGCTGGTGGGGTATTCTGCGGCCATTCATGAACAGCGAAGCTCCAGCCAGGTATCGCTGTTTGGCGATGCGGGCGACGACCTGCCCGAACCGCGCCTGTCGCCCCTGGCCGACTGGTTGCCGAACGAACGCCTGGCAGAAGAACACAAGGCGATCGGTTTCTATCTTTCCGGCCATCCGCTGGATGATTACATGGTGCCGCTGAAACGCAAGGGCGTGGTGACGCTGGCCGAGGTGGAGCGGAAAGTGCAAACCGGGCCGGCCCTGGTGAAAATGGTCGGGTCGGTCGCTGCGAAACGCGAGCGGAAATCGGCACGTGGCAACAGATATGCTTTTGTACAGCTTTCCGATCCGACCGGGCTTTACGAGATAACGGTCTTTTCCGATGTTCTGGAGGCAGCCGGTGACAATCTTGAGGCCGGCAGCAATGTGGTGCTGACGGTCGAAGCGACGATGGAGGCCGAGCAGCTCAAGCTTTTGGCGCGTTCCGTTCAGCCGGTTGATGGTGTGGCGGCCGAAGCCGGGTCGATGGGGCTGAAGGTGTTTGTCAACACAGCAGAGGCCGCCGAGTCGATCCGCTCTGTTCTGGAACAGGCCCGGCAAGCCACGAAAATGCGCCGCGGCGGCCCGGTCACCCTGTGTCTGATGGCCGCGGATTTGCCCGGAGAGGTTGATATGTTGGTTGGAAACAACTATCCGGTCAACCCTCAGATCAAGGGTGCAATCAAGAGCCTTGGTGGTGTTTTAACCGTAGAGGAAGCCTGATTTGGCGCGTGTCTTTTCCTTGTTGATTGTTCTTTTGGCGCTTGCAGGTTGCTTGAAAACGCAACCCGACGCGCTGCCCCTCTTGGCGGATGTTGATGTTGCCGAAGATGCGCCAAGCGTCGATATGGCCGCCCCGGCAGATGCCGCGCCTCTGGATGCTGCGCAACCTGAAGGGGCAAAATCCGCCGGGTTTCTGAGCCGCCTGTTTCACAAGACCGACCGCGTCGCCCGACCAAAACCCAGGCCTGCGGGAGGCGCGAGAGCTTTGCCGGCAGCGCAACCGGCCAGTGACAACGGGCCAGCGGCATCCGATGCTGCACCAGAGGAAAACGCACAAGCCGAACCGGCCCCGCAAAAGCATGGTTTGCTGGCGCGGATTTTTGGAAAGCCTGCGGTTGCGAAAGCGTCAGGGCAAACCGCGGATACCCCGGCCGCACCACAGGTTGCGTCCCTGGCGGTTGCCGTGGAGGCCACCCCAAAAGCCCCGAAAGGCCAGCAAACAGACCAGACCAGACGGCGGGGCCTGTTTGGCCCGCGCAAACCCCGGCCGGCCGCCGGCCTGCAGGTGCCCCCCGGAACGGTTTTGCCATATGGCACCATCGGAATTGCCTGCGGCATCAGCGGCAAGGCGCTGGGCAAACAGGTTGACCGGTATCCGGAACGTGGCAGGGGCTATAAACTCTATGACACCGCACCGGGCAACCCGGGCCCGCATACGCAATTTCTGACAGGTTTCAAGGATGGCTGCCCGCGCCAGTTCACCGCGGCACTTGCATTGCTTGGCGCCCCGTCGCAGCACGAAGCCCTGCGCTATGACATCTCGTCGAAAACCTTGAAATTTTCCTCGGCCGACATTGCGTATGAAAAGCTCAAGCGCCGGATTTGCAAGGTTTCGCGCGGCAAACCGTGCGGGCGGCGTTCCGCAGCCATGGACCGGGCCGCGGCATTCCTGACATATTACGAAAACTTCGGCGGCAATGCCCGCTGGGGAGAAGCGCTCTTGTATGGTGGCGATATTCTGGCAAGCGACCTGCAAAGCCGCTGACGGAAAAACCTACCAGTGCGGCGGTTTCTGATCGGCCAGCGGCACGGTTCCGCCTTCATCCACTTCGCGCCCGGCCTCGCGTTCCATCAGGCGCACAAGGCGTGCATTGATGCGGGCCAGTTCGTTTTCCTGCCGCGCAACGATATCGGACAACTCGTCAACTGTTTTGGTCAGATGCGCGACCTGCTCTTGCAGATCGGTTATTTCATGTGTGCTCATGGGGGGGCTCTAACGCGAATATCTGCCGTGAACAAGCCGGTGTTTGCTGCAGCGTGCCTTGCCTGTGGGCCTGACCTTCGCTAAACGCGACCGCAACAACAGAACAAGAGACCAAACCCATGGCCAAGCAGAAAAAACAACCGCGCCCCAAAGCCCAGACGCCGAAAGGGTTTCGCGACTATTTCGGAGCAGAGATCGCCGAGCGCAAGGCGATGCTCGACAAGATTGCAGCGGTGTATGAGCTTTACGGTTTTGACGCACTGGAAACCTCTGCGGTTGAAACCGTCGAGGCGCTGGGCAAGTTTCTGCCCGATGTCGACCGCCCGAATGCAGGTGTCTTTGCCTGGCAGGAAGAAGGCGACAGCAATAGTGACAGCAAGCCAGGCGACTGGCTGGCCCTGCGCTATGACATGACGGCACCGCTGGCGCGGGTTTATGCGCAGTTTCGCAACGATCTGCCAACACCGTACCGGCGGTACGCCATGGGGCCGGTGTGGCGCAACGAAAAACCGGGCCCCGGACGGTTTCGCCAGTTTTACCAGTGTGATGCCGATACGGTGGGCGCCCCGAGCATCGCGGCCGACGCGGAAATCTGCGCGATGCTGGCGGACACGCTGGAGGCCGTGGGCATTGCGCGGGGTGATTATATTGTGCGCATCAACAACCGAAAGGTTCTGAATGGCGTGCTGGAAACCATGGGGCTGGAGGGTGAGGAAACCCGAAACGCGGTTTTGCGCACGATCGACAAGTTCGACAAGGTGGGCGAAAGCGGTGTGCGCGCGCTGTTGGGCAAGGGACGGCTCGATGCTTCGGGGGCCTATATCGACGGCGTTGGGCTGAGCGAGGCCCAGGCCGGGCCGGTCATTGCCTTTCTGACCTCAAAGGCAGACGACACCGCCGCAACACTGGCCAATCTGCGGGCTGCCGTCGGCGGATCGGCGGTTGGGCTGGAGGGTGTGCAGGAACTTGAAACCATCGCCACCCTGCTGACCGCGCAGGGCTATGGGGCGGAGCAGATCGAAATCGACCCGTCCGTCGTGCGTGGTCTTGGTTACTATACAGGGCCGGTTTACGAGGCCGAGCTGACCTTTGACATTACCGACGAAAAGGGGCGGGTGCGGCGCTTTGGCTCGGTGGCCGGTGGCGGCCGCTATGATGATCTGGTCAAGCGGTTCACCGGACAGGCTGTGCCGGCCACCGGGGTTTCCATCGGGGTTGACCGTTTGTTGGCGGCGCTGCGCATGAAGGGCAGAATTGGTGGTTCAGCCGCAAAAGGCCCGGTGGTGGTGACGGTCATGGACCGCAACCGGATGCCGGATTATCAGGCCATGGTCGACGAGTTGCGCGCGGCGGGGATCCGCGCCGAGGTTTATCTGGGCAATCCAAAGAATTTTGGCAACCAGTTGAAATATGCGGACAAGCGGCAATCCCCCATTGCCGTCATTCAGGGGGGTGACGAGGCCGAGCGGGGCGTTGTGCAACTGAAGGATCTGGTTCTGGGGGCAAGGATTGCCGAAAGCGCCAGCCTTGAAGAATGGAAATCCCAACCAGCGCAGCGCGAGGTTCCCCGCACCGACCTGGTGGCGCAGGTTCGGGCAATGCTGGATTCCGGCCAGTGATTTCCCGGTCTGACATTCGCGCCGAGGCCCGGCGGTTGACCGGCTTTTTCCAGGCCGCGGGTGCGCTGCCGGTGGAAGCCGATATTCTGCAACCGGCGGATACGTTGCTGGATCTGTACGGCGAGGATATTCGCGCGCGCGCCTATGTTACGCATGACCCGTTGCGCGGCGAATTGATGCTGCGGCCCGACTTTACCGTGCCCGTCGTTCTGCACCACATGCAAAACGGCAAGGACGAAGCCCGCTATACCTATATGGGGGAAGTCTTTCGCCAGCAGGCGTTTGATCCGTCCCGCCCGTCCGAATACGTTCAGACCGGATACGAGCTTTTCTCCTCCGGGGAACTTGCGGCGGCGGATGCTGAAGTTTTCGCCCTGTTTCAGGAGGTCTTGTCACCGCTTGGCTTGCGGGCGGCCACTGGCGATATCGGCATACTGATGGCGGCGGTGCGCGGACTGGCAACAAGTGAGGCGCGCAAACGCGCCTTGCAGCGGCATATCTGGAGGCCGCGCCGGTTTCGGGCGTTGCTGGACCGATATGGCGGTAAAAAACCGACGCCGGTTGCACGCAAGGCGTTGTTGCAGGCGGTCGCCGAAGGCAAAAACGTGCTGGCGGATTCCGCCCCGCATATCGGGCTGCGCGATGTGGAGGAAATAGAGGCCCGTATCCGGGTTCTGGTCCAGGATGCGGCAGAGCCGCCGATTTCGCCAGGCGAGGCCGAGATGCTGGACGAGATTCTGAATTTGCGCGAAACAGCCCCCATGGTGCTGGAGCGGCTGCGCGATCTGTCGGTTGATCTGGCGGCCCTGGCCCCCGCGGTTGAGCAGTTTGCGCGCCGTCTGGACGCGCTGGCGCTGCAGGGGGTGGATGCGGACTCGCTGGAATTCGAAGGCTCTTACGGCCGTACCACGATGGAGTATTACGACGGTTTTGTCTTTGGCTTTTACGCCGCGGATCGGCCGGATCTGCCTGCGGTTGCCACGGGCGGGCGTTATGACGCGCTGACCGGGATGCTGCGCCGGAAAGACAACACCGGGTCTTTCGCAGCGGTCGGCGGGGTGATCCGCCCGGAACTGGTGCTGGAACTGAAAAGGGCGCTGGCATGACGGTAAAGCTGGGAATCCCGTCCAAAGGCCGGTTGATGGAAAAGACCTTTGACTGGTTTGGCAAACATGGTGTGACCTTGCGGCGCACCGGATCGGAGCGGGAATACTCTGGCGCGGTTGCCGATATCGAGAATGTGGAACTGGTGCTTTTGTCGGCAGGCGAAATCCCGCGTGAACTGGCGGCCGGGCGCATTCATCTGGGGGTGACCGGGACGGATCTTGTCCGCGAAAGGCTGGCCCTTTGGGATGCGCAGGTCAGTGAACTGATACCCATGGGGTTTGGTCACGCGGATCTTGTGCTTGCGGTGCCGGCCTGCTGGGTTGATGTGGACACATTGGATGATCTGGATGCGGTTGCCGCGCAGTTCCGGGATCGTCATGGATTCCGCTTGCGCATTGCCACCAAATACCACCGGCTGATCCGTGATTTCCTGCGGCAAAACGGGGTTGCCGATTATCAGTTGGTTGACAGTCAGGGGGCAACGGAAGGCACGGTCAAGAACGGAACGGCCGAGGCAATTGCCGATATCACCTCGACCGGCGAAACATTGCGGGCAAACCATTTGCGGCTGCTGTCGGACGGGCTGGTTCTGCGGTCACAGGCGACATTGTTCAGCACGCGAAGCGAAACACTGAATGAAGAAGACAGGGCCACGCTTCGCGCCTTTGTCGCCCGCCTGGACCCTGCGGGCAATGGTTGATCTGCAATGACCATGAAAGGGAAGCGTGGCGGTTATGGAAACATTCGACTTTGACGAAGAGGTCAACCGGCGCGCGGTTCCGGCGCTGAAAACCCATCCGATGGTGCTGGGGCAGGGCGGCGAGCACCTTTTTGCCGCCGGGGTTGCCGATATGGATTTCAAGGCCCCGCCCGTGGTTTTGCAGGCCATGCAACAGCGGCTGG
Organism: Marinosulfonomonas sp.; assembly: GCA_026984915.1. Lineage (GTDB taxonomy): Bacteria > Pseudomonadota > Alphaproteobacteria > Rhodobacterales > Rhodobacteraceae > WFVA01. The sequence goes on from JALSRG010000049.1 coordinate 21,793, forward strand.
ATCATGGGGTGTTTGGCTATGAGGCGGTGCCCGAGGCGCTTTTCCCCGCCCTGACGGATTGGCTGAAAACGCGGCATGGCTGGCAGGTGGACACGCAGCATATCCTGCGTGCCCCCAATGTTCTGAACAGTCTGGCCATAGCGGTTTCGCTGTTTTCAGGGCCGGGTGAGGGTGTGATCGTGCAGCCGCCGGTCTTTTTTGATTTCTATGACATTCTGCGTGAAAACGACCGGGAAATTGTGCGAAATCCACTGGTTCTGCAAGACGGCCGGTACGAAATGGATTTTGCCGGGCTGGAAAGGCTGGCGGCCGATCCTGCCAACAGAATACTGCTGCTGTGCAACCCGCATAACCCGGTTGGCCGGGTCTGGAGCCCGCAGGAGCTGCGCCGGATGGGCCAGATTTGCGCGCGCCATGACGTGCTGGTCGTATCGGATGAAATCCACGGCGACATTACCTTTTCCGGGCACCGGTACACGCCGTTTGCGGCGCTGGGTGAGGAATTTGCCGGGAATGCCATTACCTGTATTTCCCCGGCGAAAAGTTTCAATATTGCCTCCTGCTGTTCGGCGTTCACCATTGTCAGCAACGCAGAGCGGCGCCAGACATTTCAGGCGGAAAACAGCCGGCTGACGGTGAACAAGAACAATGCTTTTGCCAGCGTTGCGATGCTGGCGGCCTATGCGCGCGGCGGGCCGTGGCTGGATGCGGTTCTGACCTGTCTGGAAAAGAACCTTGCGCTTGTGCGGCGGTATATTGCCCCGCTTGCCGAGGTGGAGCTGATCGAGCCGGAAGGGACATTTCTGGTCTGGCTTGATTTCCGCAAGACCGGGCTGACGCCTGATGATCTGATCGCATTTCTGCGCCGCAAGGCGGGATGGGCCGTGACACGCGGGCAGGCATTCGGCCCGGAAGGCGAAGGCTTTGTGCGGCTGAACATCGCCTGCCGGCATGCGGTACTGGAACAGGCGCTGCAACGGCTGGTTCAGAATGTTTCGCACGCGAAACATTTCTCGGCCAAGGGGTTGAAATCACAATGATTCTCTTGCGGATTTCCGGAAGTGCGGCCGCGTAACGCGCTGTTAATAAAAGATAAAATACTGTTAATACCGATGGCCTGACGGATTAGCGAACGCCGATTTCTGCCAGTGCCGAGGCCATTTCCGGCGGCAGGTTGGTCTCTTGCCCGCAGGCCTTGGCCAGATCGGGGGGCGCGTCGGAGGGCGTCAGATACCGCCAGCCCTGAAAGGGCCGGCGCGGCGCGGCTGTCGTGCGGATGATTTCCGGATCCATTATGATGCCACAGCGGCGGATGCCGTCTTCTCCGATCACCTCGTCCAGCCGCAAAATGCGTTGCCGGGCCTGAATAACGCCACGAATGACCCAATAGAGCGAGCCGCCGTTCAAAAGCTCGGCCTCGCGCCGGGGCCACATGCGCGTAACATGGCGGGGCGGGTCGGGCGCGCCTTTGGCACGCATCCGGGCGCGATAGTCTTGCAGATGCTCAACCGAGTCGATTCCGACGCAGAGTTTTACCATATGTATGGTGTTTTTCACCAAGGCCCCCGAAATGTGCTATAATGCGACTCACCCAGCATAGCCGCTTGCCGGGGAAATTCAATTGACCGCCTGGGGTGTTGGGCGTATCAATGGATGCTCTTCTGCGCGCTTGCCACAGCTACCATGGGATTTAGGACATGAGCCGTTTCGCTGCCCCGATTGCCGAACAGATCTGGGATATGAAATACCGCCTGAAGGACCACGGCAAACCCGTGGACCAAACGGTGGAAGACAGCTGGCGACGGATTGCGCGGGCGCTGGCAGCAGTGGAAGAGACGCCGGACGCTTGGGAAGAGACATTCTACGCCGCCCTTGAAGATTTCAAATTCCTGCCGGCCGGGCGGATCATCGCCGGGGCCGGAACCGGCCGGGCGGTGACGCTTTTCAACTGTTTTGTCATGGGCACCATCCCGGACGATATGGGCGGCATTTTCGAGAACCTGAAGGAAGCCGCGCTGACCATGCAGCAGGGTGGCGGTGTCGGCTTTGATTTCTCGACGATCCGGCCCAGGGGGGCCGATGTAAAGGGTGTGGGCGCCGATGCCTCGGGGCCGCTTTCCTTTATGGATGTGTGGGATTCCATGTGCCGCACCATCATGAGCGCCGGGAGCCGGCGCGGGGCGATGATGGCCACCATGCGTTGCGATCACCCGGACATCGAGGATTTCATCGGCGCCAAGCGCGATCCGGCGCGGTTGCGCATGTTCAACATGTCGGTGCTGGTAACAGATGATTTCATGGCGGCGGTCAAGGCCGGTAAAAGCTGGGATCTTGTCTTTGACCACAAGGTTTACCGCACGGTCGAGGCGCGTGACCTGTGGAACAGGATCATGAAATCCACCTATGATTTTGCCGAACCGGGGGTGATTTTCATCGACCGGATCAACGCAACCAACAACCTGAACTATTGCGAAACCATCGCCGCAACCAACCCCTGCGGCGAACAACCCCTGCCACCCTATGGCGCCTGTTTGCTGGGCTCGGTGAACCTTGCGAAACTGGTGGCGGATCCGTTTGAGAAAACCGCAAGGGTCGAAGGCGCGGCGCTCTCGGAACTGGTGCAAACGGCTGTGCGGATGATGGACAATGTGGTGAGCGCCAGCCGCTTTCCGCTGCCGCAGCAGGAAAAAGAAGCCAACGACAAGCGCCGGATAGGCCTGGGGGTTACCGGGCTTGCGGATGCGCTGCTGATGCTGGGGCTGCGCTATGGTTCGGATGCGGCGGTGGCGCAAACCGAAGCCTGGATGAAGGAGATCGCCCGCGCCGCCTATCTGGCCAGCGCGGATCTGGCGCGCGAAAAGGGGGCTTTTCCGCTGTTTGACGCGGAAAAATACCTTGGCGGCGCTTTTTTCCAGCATATGGATGATGACGTCAAAGACGCCATTCGCAAACACGGCATTCGCAACGCCCTGCTGACATCGATCGCGCCAACCGGGACAATCAGCCTGCTGGCGGGCAATGTCAGCAGCGGCATAGAGCCGGTTTTTGCCTATGCGTATACGCGCAAGGTTCTGCAGCCGGACGGTACGCGTACCGAGGAAGAAGTGGTGGATTACGCCGTTGATCTGTGGCGCGAGAAATATGGTGACCAGCCATTGCCGGATTACTTTGTGAATGCGCAGACGCTTGCGCCAATGGATCACGTGAAAATGCAGGCCGCGGCCCAGAAATGGGTGGATTCGAGCATCTCGAAGACCATCAACTGCCCCGAAGACATCAGCTTTGAGGATTTCAAGGACATCTACCTGGAAGCCTATGAAACCGGCTGCAAGGGCTGCACCACCTATCGCCCCAATGCGGTGACGGGATCGGTGCTCTCGGTGGATGAGCAAGACGACAAGACGCCGGAAACCGACCGTGGCGCGGATGTGGTGTATATTTCCGAGCCATTGGACCGGCCGCAAACCCTGGAAGGCAATACCTACAAGCTGAAATGGCCCGACAGTGAGCACGCAATCTATATCACGGTGAATGATGTTGTGATCAACGGCCACAGACGGCCTTTTGAGGTGTTCATCAATTCCAAGAACATGGAGCATTTTGCCTGGACCGTGGCCCTGACCCGCATGATCAGTGCGGTGTTCCGGCGTGGCGGAGATGTGTCGTTTGTCGTGGAGGAACTGAAAGCCGTGTTCGACCCGCGTGGCGGGGCCTGGATGGAGGGCAAGTATATCCCCTCGATTCTGGCCGCGATCGGCGGCGTGATCGAGCGCCACCTCATCAACATCGGTTTCATCGGCGGCGAAGGCATGGGCCTGAAAACAGACCCGCAGGCCCAGGTCCTGGCTGTCGGAGAGGCGCCGCGCGCAAAAGCCTGCCCAAGTTGCGGCCAATACGACATGCGTATGCTCGAAGGCTGTATGACCTGCGGCAGTTGTGGTTACAGCAAGTGCAGCTGAAGGAAGGCTGGTTTGTTGTGGATGACATCCACATCCAATACATCCGGTCGCCTTTCGATGTGCCTCGCGATTGCCCGCCGGTCAGCGGGTCAGGACATTCTGGAACCATGGAGGGGCGCAAGAACAGGCCGCAGAATGACGCGGCTGTTTTTCAGTTTCATGGCGGGGGCCGTTCGCATAAACAGCCGGCAGTGTGTTCGACGGCGCCTGACGGGGATGGGCTCGTTTCAATCGCCCAATTTCGCATGGACTTCATCAAGGTCAATCTCGCCCAATGGCATCTTGTTGCCCGGGTTTTCAAAATCGTATTTGAACAGATTGAAATCACGTTTGTATATTTCGTAAACGAGATGCATCGACAGATCGTCGAAATAATCCTCAACCGGGTGGGCGCGCTTGGGGCCGTGGCCTTCGCTTTCGTTGAAACGGGGAATATTGGCCAGATCGACCTGATGCGGGGTTTCTATGGAATCGAGAACCGCCTGCATGCCTTCGTCGAACTGCTCAGTGGATACAATGCGGTTGTACCGGCCCCCGTTCAGAATGAATGTGGAAACATGGCCTGACATGGCCGACCAGTGGATATCCGGGTCCATGGGCTTGCGCCAACGGATCGTGTCACGGGCAAACAGCAGAAAGCGGCGAAAGCTTTTGATCTGGTCAAACGGCTCTTTGCCGTCTTCTCCGCCAACTTCTATCCCGTATTTCTGGATCACCTGCGGAACCAGATTGCCGCGGTAACGCTTGCCGTTTCTTTGAATGCCGCAGATTTTGTCAAAGAAAGAACTCAGGATACGGGTGTAGGGGTTTCGCACACATGTGAAAGCATAGGTTTCATGCGCGAGGACATTTTTCTCGATCAGCGGCTTGCTGTCATCAAACGCCCATTTGTGCATTTTCCCCGAGGCATCGTGGATGTCGCCGTCAAAAAACTCTCCATGATCGGAATAGTACATAATCTGGCCAATGGTCGAGCAGGCGCATTTTGGCACCACTCGGTAGATTACACTCTGACTTTCGGTCATCCATGTGCCGGGAAACCCCATTATTGAACCGCGCCTCCAAGAATTACTCTCAACAGTTTGTGCCCTGTGAGACAGTCAGGCACAAAAAAGCAAAGAAATGCTGTTTATTCAACGGCTGTTCACGCTATCTAGGGTATCATTCGTCAGTTTGTCGAGGTTTGGTCCGAAAATGGCACGAATTGCCTATATTCTGCTATGTCACAAAGAGCCTGAAGCGATCATCAGGCAGGCTGAGCGGCTTACCGCCGTTGGTGACAGTATGGCGATTCATTTTGATGCCCGCGCCAATCCGGATCACTACCGGAAAATTCAGAACGCCCTGAAAGACAACCCGAATGTTGTCTTTGCGAAAAAGCGGATCAAATGTGGCTGGGGGGAATGGTCGCTGGTGCAGGCGACATTGAATACCGTTGCTGCTGCCGAGGAAGCGTTTCCCAGGGCAACGCATTTCTATATGCTGTCGGGCGATTGCATGGCGATCAAGACGGCGGAATACACGCATGATTTTCTTGATGCGGATGATGCCGACTATATCGAGAGTTTTGACTATTTTGCAAGCGACTGGATCAAGACCGGCCTGAAGGAAGAGCGGCTGATCTATCGCCATTTTTTCAATGAGCGCAAACACAAACGGCTTTTTTATGCAGCCTTTAATGCTCAGAAAAGGCTGGGCCTGACGCGCCGTATTCCAGGTGACATGCAGATGATGATTGGCAGCCAGTGGTGGTGCCTGCGCCGGCAAACGATTGAGTGGATTCTCGACTTTGTCAAAAAACGCAAGGATGTCATGCGGTTTTTTCGGACCACATGGATTCCGGATGAGACGTTCTTTCAGACGGTGGTGCGCCATCTTGTGCCAGAGAATGAGATTCGCAATCGCACCCTGACTTTTCTGATGTTTTCAGATTACGGCATGCCGGTGACATTTTATAATGACCATTTTGATCTGTTGCTTAGCCAAGATTTTCTGTTCGCCCGCAAAATCAGCCCTGAGGCCCACGATCTGAGACAGCGGCTGGGCGACCTTTATGCGAGCAAGGATGTGCGCTTTCAGATATCGAATGAGGGGCGAAGCCTGTACAAGTTCCTGACCGGGCGCGGCCGTGTCGGGCGCAGGTTTACCCAGCGGTTCTGGGAAAGCGAAAGCACGCTGGGCCGCGAACGCGAACTGATGATCGTTGTCTGCAAGAAGTGGCACGTTGCCAAACGGTTGGCCGAAAAGGTGCGTCAGACCACGAATTTTCCCGCGATAGACTATCTGTTTGATGAGGAAAATACAGATCTGCCCGATCTGGGCGGAATCCAGACAACATTGGGAAAGCGAACCCGCCACAGACGCGCCCTGATGCGCATGCTGTTTGATTATTTCGAAACCGATCGTTTGCTGATCTGCATGGATCCGAACAATATGGATTTGTTGATGGATTTCTATTCGGATCGTTCCAAAACACGGATGTTGGAAATTGACTGTACCTTCTCGGATGATTACCTGATTGGCCACGCCAAGCGAGTCGGGTTGGCGGGCGAACACACGACGCAGGAGACGCTGAACAATCTGTTGCCGACCATCCGCTATGATGTGGTTTTTGAAAGCGACCGGATCAGGGATGCCGGCTTTGAAAATCATTACAGGATTCGACAGGACGCGTCGGTCGAGGAAAATGTACCACCCTTGAGCGATTTTCTTGACATCTCCCCCGACAAAGCCCGAGAGATTGCTGCAAGCGAACACCTTTTTGCTGATTGAGGATTGCATGATGGCCTATGAATACGACGATCAGAATATCTTTGCCAAAATTCTGCGCGGAGAAATTCCCAATGATACCGTCCTTGAGACGGACCACACCTTGGCCTTTAACGATATTACGCCGCAGGCACCGGCGCATGTGCTTGTCATTCCGAAAGGGCCATATGTCTGTTATGATCACTTTGCGCTTGAGGCATCGGACACCGAAATTGTCGACTTTAACCGCTCCATTGCCGAGGTGTGCCGGATACTTGGTGTGCAGCCGGGGGCCGGTGGTGGTGGGTATCGCATGATCTCCAACGCGGGCGAACACGGCGTGCAGGAAGTGCCGCACCTGCATGTGCATATCCTGGGTGGCCGGCCGCTGGGGCGGATGTTGCAAAGGATGTGAATGCAAGGCTTGCCGGCGTCTGCACGATCGGTATCATGCGTTAAATCAAGTTAATGGAGACATTGATGAATACTCAAGCTGCACAAGATACGGCCCCTGAAACCCTGTTCGTTGAAACTGACCGCGTGGCCTGCGATGGCGGCGGCGGCGCGTTGGGGCACCCACGTGTCTGGTTGCAGATCCCGCCGGAAAAGGGCTGGGTTGAATGCCCTTATTGCGATCGCCGATTTGTGCTGAAAACGGCCGAGTGACAAATGGGCGGATGACTCGGCACCTTATCCAGTTTATGGTGGTTTATCTGTATAATATAAACTTCGCAGAAACTGGATAAACTGGATAAACCATGGACCCAAGACGAAACCCGTTCAGCCCCGGTGCCGGAGTGCGTCCGGCGCAGCTTGCCGGGCGTGACGAGTTGATTGAAACATGCGAAATCGCCATGGATCGTGTGTTGAACGGGCTATACGCCAATGACATCATCATGACCGGCCTGCGGGGCGTGGGGAAAACCGTGCTGCTCAATCACCTGGTGAATCTGGCCAAATCGCGCGGCATGGAAACGATCAAATTCGAGGTGCCGGATGCCAGCGGCGGGCATCTTACGCCGGCCATGGTCATTGCGCTGGGCGCAGTTCTGAAAAAGCTGGACCGACTGAAAAAGGCCGGCGACGGGTTGCGGTTGGCGGCGGCTGCGTTGCAGAACTTTGCGGCCGTTTTCCGGGTGAAATATGAGGGGTTTTCATTTGGGGCCAGCCCGGCGCGCGCGGTGGCGGACAGCGGCGATCTGGAAACCGACCTTCCGGAATTGCTGATGCCGGTTGCGCGTGCGGCCGAAACGCGAAAGACGGCTGTTGTCCTGTTTATCGACGAGGTGCAGTATCTGACGAAGAAAGAGTTGTCAGCCCTGGCCCGCACCTGTCATGAAGCCGCACAACAGGGGGTGCCGTTTCTGTTTATCGGGGCGGGTCTGCCGCAAATTGCCGCCTTGGCGGGTGATGCGAAATCTTATGCGGAACGGCTGTTCCTCTACCCTGAAGTAGCGGCGCTTGATGACGCAGCCGCGCGCAAGGCACTGAGCGCCCCCGCGCAGGCGCAAAAGGTGAAATTCACCAACGGCGCGCTTGACCGCATACTGAAAGAAACCGACCGTTATCCGTATTTTCTGCAAACCTGGGGGAAGTTCGCCTGGGATACTGCCAGCAAGTCTCCGATCACCGAGGCCGACGTAAAAGAGGCCAACCCGGCAATCATTGCCCATCTTGACCAGAATTTCTTTCGCGTGCGGTTTGATCGCTGTACCGGGCTTGAGCAACAGTATCTGCGCGCCATGGCCGAGCTTGGAGCCGGGCCTCACCGCACGGGGGACATTGCCGCGGCACTGGGCACCACCAGCAGCAAACTGGCGCCGGTGCGTCGCAATCTCATTTCGGCGGGTATGATATATTCGCAGCGATATGGTGAAACGGGCTTTACCGTGCCGCTGTTTGACGGTTTCATGAAACGCATGTTGCCGGAACTCGAACCCTACAAACCAGGAAGGCGATCCTTATCATGACATTCGGCAAAGGACATCATCTGCATCTGATCGACGGATCAGCCTTTATCTTTCGCGCCTACCATGCGTTGCCGCCGCTTACGCGCAAATCGGACGGGCTGCCCATTGGGGCAGTGGCGGGGTTCTGCAATATGCTGTTCAAATATGTGGATGAGGCCGTCGGCCCTGATGCGCCCACCCATGCCGCAGTCATTTTCGACTATGCCGGCAAGACCTTTCGCAATGACATCTACCCGAAATACAAGGCCAACCGGCCACCGCCCCCGGAAGATCTGGTGCCGCAGTTTCCCTTGACCCGCGATGCAACCCGGGCATTTAACGTGGCCTGTATCGAGGAGGAAAACTATGAGGCCGATGACATTATTGCCACGCTTGCGCGTGAGGCGCGCGAGGCCGGAGGGCGTGTCACCATCATCAGTTCTGACAAGGATCTGATGCAGCTTGTTGGTGGCGGCGTGGAAATGCTCGACCCGATGAAAAACCAGCGTATCGGGGTGGAAGAGGTTGAGGCGAAATTCGGGGTGCCGCCCGAACGGGTCGTTGATGTCCAGGCGCTGGCCGGTGACAGCACCGACAATGTGCCCGGCGCCCCCGGTATTGGCATCAAGACCGCCGCATTGTTGATCAGGGAATATGGCGACCTTGAAAACCTTCTGGCCCATGCACAAGACATCAAGCAGCCAAAGCGCCGCGAAGCCCTGATTGAGAACGCCGATCTGATCCGGATTTCCCGGGAACTGGTAAAACTTGATGATCATGTGCCGCTTGATGTGTCGCTTGACCAGTTGGAGGTGAAACCACCTGATCCGGAAGTGTTGTTTGATTTCCTGAACAAGATGGAATTTCGAACCCTGACCAAGCGGGTGGCAAAATGGCTTGGCGTGGAGCCGCCAGAACTTTCCAACCCTTCGTCTGATGGTAACGGAAACGGGAATTCGGGCCTGAAAGATGTTCCGTTCCCGGAAAATTACGAGCATGTCAGCAGCCCAGATGCCCTTGCCGCCTGGGTCGGGCGGATCACGGAACGCGGGTATGTGGCTGTGGATACCGAAACAACCAGCCTGGACGAAATGCGGGCCGAACTTGTCGGGATTTCGTTAAGCATTGAACCGGGTCAGGCCTGTTATGTGCCGCTTGCGCATAAAGCCTCGGCCGGCGAGGATCTGTTTGCGTCGGATGCGTTGTCGGAAGGTCAGATGGGGGTGGCGGAGGCCCTGGCCCTGCTCAAGCCGGTGCTTGAGGATCCGGCAATTCTGAAAATCGGCCAGAATATGAAGTATGACGCTAAGATCTTTGCCCAGCGGGGGATTTCTGTCGCACCGATCGACGATACCATGTTGCTGTCATATGCCCAGAATGCCGGTTTGCATAATCACGGCATGGATGCGCTGTCGCAAAAGTATCTTGATCATACACCGATACCGATCAAGCCGCTGTTGGGCAGCGGTAAATCGGCCATCACCTTTGACAAGGTTCCGCTGGAAGATGCGGTGAACTATGCGGCGGAAGACGCCGATATCACCCTGCGCCTCTGGCAGGTTCTCAAACCGCGGCTGCATCGCGCGCAGGCCACCACCATCTATGAAACAGAAGAGCGCCCGCTGGTGCCGGTGCTGGCCGAGATGGAGATGGCCGGGGTCAAGGTGGATCGCGATGTGCTAAGCCGCATGTCAAATGCCTTTGCCCAGAAGATGGCAGGGCTTGAGGCAGAGATACATGCGCTTGCAGGTGAAGTATTCAATGTGGCAAGCCCAAAGCAGTTGGGTGAGATTCTTTTTGAAAAGCAGGGACTTGCAGGCGGAAAACGTGGCAAGACAGGCGCTTTTGCCACTGGGGCCGATGTGCTGGAGGATTTGGCTGCCGAAGGCAGCGAGCTTGCCGCAAAGGTGTTGGACTGGCGCCAGTTGGCAAAGCTGAAGAGCACTTATACCGATGCGTTGCAAGAACATATAAACCCGGAAACGGGGCGGGTTCACACGTCTTATGTGATTGCCGGGGCCACCACCGGGCGCCTTGCCTCGACCGATCCCAACCTGCAAAACATTCCGGTACGCACCGAAGAGGGCCGGCGTATTCGCGAAGCGTTTGTGGCCGATACGGGCAAGAAACTGGTCTCGCTGGACTACTCGCAGATCGAGTTGCGCATACTGGCGCATGTCGCTGACATAGAAGCCCTGAAAGAGGCTTTCCGCCAAGGGTTTGACATCCATGCGATGACAGCGTCCGAGATGTTTAACGTGCCAATGGATGAGATGACGCCTGAAATCCGCCGCCGGGCAAAAGCCATCAACTTTGGTGTGATTTACGGAATTTCCGCTTTTGGTCTGGCGCGAAATCTGCGTATTCCGCGCAAGGAGGCGCAGGCGTTCATAGATACATATTTTGAGCGGTTTCCGGGCATCCGAACCTACATGGATGAGACCGTGGCCTTTGCCAAGGAACATGGTTATGTGAAAACGCTGTTTGGCCGCACAATCCACACGCCTGAAATCAGCGCCAAGGGGCCGCGCGCAGGATTTGCGCGGCGGGCGGCAATCAATGCACCCATCCAGGGAACGGCCGCCGATGTGATCCGCCGGGCCATGGTGCATATGCCAGATGCGATTGCCGACCTGCCCGCCAGGATGCTGTTGCAGGTGCATGACGAACTGATTTTCGAAGTGGAGGAAGGCCTGGTCGGGGAGGTCATCGACCGCGCCCGTGATGTGATGGAAAACGCCCCACTGCCTGCGGTCAAGCTGGACGTTCCCCTGACAGTCGATGCCGGTGTTGGTAACAATTGGGCCGAGGCGCATTAAAATGCGTCAGCATCCTGCGCCGGCAACCTGCCTGCGTGATCAGGCGTGAGTTATGGCGGGGAGAAATCAGGACAGTGCGTCTGACAGGATAATCGGAAAGAACTGTCCATCGGACCAGAGACCAAACCAGTTTTGCCCCTCAATGTCACGCCGGCTGCCGATCTCGACAAGCCGATAGAAGCTTTTGCGATCAATCAAAGCCTCCAGATTTGCGCGGACCAATACATAGGGTGTCGGCTCATCGGTTTCCGGATCATGCTCGACCCGGATCGGATGTTCCGGCCCCGCAACCACGGTATCCCCAACATTGGTGGCAAACGTCAGTTTCTGGTTTTCTCCCTCACCAGCCGCGTCAAAATCAACAGCAACAAATGGCGCATCATCAACAGTGATTCCCACCTTTTCGACGGGTGTCACCAGAAAATACTGATCACCATCCTTGCGCAGAATCGACGAAAACAGTTTGACCAGTTCCGGGCGACCGATCGGGGTTCCCAGGTAAAACCAGGTGCCGTCCCTTGCAATTCGCATGTCCAGATCGCCACAAAATGGCGGATTCCATAGATGAACCGGCGGTAATCCGCGTTTTGTTGCCTGTTTTGCCGCGGAAACGAGGCTTTCTGCTGAAGGTTTCACAAACTTTTCATCTCTTATCGCTTTTGCCATTTGTACCCGGCGCGTATTCGGCCTTTAATAGCAGCATAACCTTGGAAAGGGAGGAATGTCATGGGTGACGTCACCGCAGATGCAGAAAACCTTGTGGCCGAGATCGAAGCGCTGGGCGAAAAGCTGGCGCAGGCGCGCGAAAGTATTGCACAGCGGTTTATTGGTCAGGAGCGTGTCGTTGATCTGACGCTTTCGGCATTGCTCTGCGGTGGCCACGGCCTGTTGATCGGTGTTCCCGGGCTGGGGAAAACCCGGCTGGTGGATACGCTTTCAACCGTCATGGGGCTGGATGGCGCCCGCATTCAGTTCACACCTGATCTGATGCCGGCCGATATTCTCGGCTCGGAAGTTCTGGAAGAGGTCGCGGGCGGCGGGCGTGCGTTCCGTTTCATCAAGGGGCCGATCTTTTGTCAGCTTCTGCTGGCGGACGAGATCAACCGTGCCAGCCCGCGTACCCAGTCGGCATTGCTGCAAGCCATGCAGGAGCATGAGGTGACAATTGCGGGCGAGCATCACGCATTGGGAGAGCCCTTTCACGTCTTTGCCACGCAGAACCCGATTGAACAGGAGGGCACCTATCCATTGCCCGAGGCCCAGCTTGACCGCTTTCTTGTGGAGATTGACGTCCAGTACCCGGACCGGGACACGGAACGCGAAATCATCCTGGCCACCACAGGTGTGGAAGAAACAGAGGCCAGTCAGGTTTTCACCGGGCAGGAACTGATCGCCGCACAGCGGCTTTTGCGCCGAATGCCTGTGGGCGACAAAGTGGTTGATCTGATCCTTGATCTGGTGCGGGCCTGCCGCCCGGATGATGTTCTGGCCCCGCTTGAGGTTCAGGAACATGTCATCTGGGGGCCGGGGCCGCGCGCAGCGCAAGCCCTCATGCTGACGGTCCGGGCCGCGGCATTGCTGGACGGCCGCCTTGCCCCCAATGTCGATGATGTGCTGTCGCTGTCGCAACCGGTTCTGAAACACCGCATGGCGCTCAGCTTTGCGGCACGGGCCCAGGGCGAGGATCTGGGTGATCTGATTGACCGGACCGCCGCGCGCGTGGCACAAGTCGAGGTTGCTGCATGACATCGACAGCGGCCCTTCGTCGCGATGCAGGTGTTCTGGCCGGGAGCCTTCCGCCGCTGCTGGCGCATGCCGAACGACTGGCGGCAACCGTTGTGCTGGGTGACCATGGCCGCAGGCGGGCGGGTCAGGGCGATGAGTTCTGGCAATATCGTCCGGCACATGAAGGGGACGAGGCACGTCATATAGACTGGCGCCGTTCGGCGCGATCGGATTCACATTTCATTCGCCAGAAGGAATGGCAGGCGGCACAATCCGTGTTGTTCTGGGTGGATAATGGCCAATCCATGTCCTTTGCCTCGGGCAAGGCTTTGCCGCAAAAAGGCGAACGGGCGCGGGTTTTGGCGCTGGCAACAGCGGCGCTCTTGTTGCGCGGGGGGGAACGGGTTGGATTGCTGGGGCATGACGCGCCGCCACGTGCCGGTGAAATGCAACTGGCCCCGCTTGCCGAGGCGCTGATGGAGGGCGGGGATCAGACGGAATACGGCGCACCGGCATTTTCAGGATTGCGTTCAAATGCGCGGGCCGTGATGATCTCGGATTTTCTGGGGGATATGGCGCCGATTGAAACAGCGCTGACACATGCGGCAAACAAGGGGATTGGCGGTGTCCTGCTACAGGTTCTTGATCCGCAGGAGGAGGCTTTCCCCTTTGATGGGCGCACCATTTTTGAAAGCATGGGCGGTAGCCTGCGCCACGAGACCCTGAAAGCCGGTGACTTGCGCAGCCGGTATCTTCAGCGGCTGGCCGACCGCAAAGCATCGCTGGCTGAGCTCGCCCGGATGACGGGCTGGCAGATAAGCTGCCACCATACAGGAGATTCGGCCAGTGCGGCGTTGCTGTGGCTGTATCGAATACTGGAGGGCGCGCGCTGATGTTCATGATTGGCCCGATCGGCTTTACCGTGCCCTGGCTGCTCCTGGGGCTGCTTGTTTTGCCGCTGTTGTGGATTTTGCTGCGGGCAGTGCCGCCCGCGCCGATCCGCCGCCGCTTTCCCGGTGTGGCATTGCTTCTGGGGCTGAAGGACGATGAGAGCCAGGCAGACAAAACCCCATGGTGGCTGCTTTTGCTGCGCATGATTGCCCTTGCTGCCGTGATCATCGGCTTTGCCGGGCCGGTTCTCAATCCGAAATCCGAGCATGCCGGTACAGGAAATCTGTTGATTCTACTGGATGCCAGTTGGGCCGATGCCGCAAACTGGCAAGCGCGTCAGGATCGCCTGAACAGCTTGCTGGAAGAGGCCGCAAGGGCCGGCCGGCCAACAGCAGTTGTCGCCCTGACAGATCTCAACACCGGTGCATTGCCTTTTCAGGCGGCAGATGTCTGGCAAAGCCGTATCGCCGGGTTGCTTCCGGCGGCATGGGGGCCACAGGACCCTGGCGAATGGGCTGAAAATCTGGCGCAGGAAGAAAGTTTTGAAACCTACTGGCTGTCTGACGGGCTAAAGCGGCCGATGCGCGCCAACCTTTTGAAAGCTCTCGAAAGCAAAGGCACGGTGACGGTATTTGAAAGCCCGCGTGCGATCTATGGGTTGAAACCGGCCCGTTTTGCAGATGGAGAAATACGGCTGATGGCCACCCGTGCCCGCGCCGACAGCACGGCAGAATTGACCGTCAGCGCGCTTGGCCTTGATCCTGCCGGGGTGGATCGCGCCCTGGCCCGTACGTCGCTACAATTCCCGGTCGGACAGACCGAGGCCGAGGCCGTTTTCACCTTGCCGTCCGAACTGCGCAACAGGATCACCCGCTTTGCCATTGCCGGGATACGTTCGGCCGGCGCCGTCAGCCTGACCGATGATGCCTTGCGACGCCGTGAAATTGCGCTGATTTCTGCGCGTGCGGAACGCGAGGGCCTTCAGTTGCTGGCCCCGTTGCACTATTTGCGCAAAGCTTTGGAACCCACAGCTGACATATTGGATGGTGCACTCGATGATATCCTGCCGGCCAACCCGGATGTGATTGTGCTGGCGGATGTTGCGAAACTGACAGAATCCGAAAAAGCATCGCTGACAGAGTGGGTCAAGAATGGCGGTCTGTTGCTGAGGTTTGCCGGGCCACAACTGGCGGCCAGTGATCTTAGCCGCAATCGCGAAGATGAACTGATGCCGGTGCGTTTGCGTGCGGGTGGTCGCACAGTTGGCGGCGCGATGAGTTGGGGCGCCCCCAAAAAGCTCCGGCCTTTTTCACCGGAATCACCGTTTTTCGGGCTGACCATCCCTGACGATGTGGAAGTAACAGCGCAAGTTCTGGCGCAACCGGATCCGACGCTTTCTTCGCGGGTGATTGCTGCCCTGGCCGACGGCACGCCGCTGGTTACACGCAAAAAACTGGGTCAGGGTCAGGTTGTGCTGTTTCATGTAACGGCCAACGCGCAATGGTCCACCTTGCCTCTTTCGGGCCTGTTCGTGGACATGCTGGAACGCCTGGCGGTTTCAACCCGCCCCGCCGCGCCGGATGCCCAGGAACTGGCCGGAACACGCTGGACACCGGAAAAGCAGTTGAACGGGTTTGGCGAGTTGGGTGATTCCGGTATGTTGGCGGATGTGACTGGCGAACGAATTGCAACGGGCGAGGCGGGACCCGATCTGCCGCCGGGGATATACAGTGGCGAGGATCGCAGCCTTGCTGTCAACGTTTTGAATGCCAAGACGAAACTGGCCCCGACTGCATGGCCGGCGCGCATTCAGGTCGAGGGGTTGAAGGCCTTGCGCGAAACCGGGCTGAAGGGTGCGTTTCTTGCGGCGGCCCTGCTGGCGCTGATGCTGGATATACTCGCGGCCCTCTGGGTTGCGGGAAAGCTGCGCGGGCCAAAATCGGGTGTGGTCGCCGGCATTCTGGTTTCCCTGCTGGTTTTCCCGTCGCCGGGGCATTCACAGGATACGACAGATGCTGAGGCCTTTGCCATCGAGGCTGCGGCTCAGGTGACGCTGGCGCATGTCCTGACCGGAGATGCCCAGGTGGACAGGGTGGCGCAAGCCGGGTTGGTAGGATTGTCCGATGTATTGTTCCGCCGCTCCTCGATCGAGCCGGGATTGCCGATCGGTGTCGATATCGAGAAAGATGATCTCTCGCTTTTCCCGATGCTCTACTGGCCGGTTACCGTTGCCCAGCCGCACCCGTCTGATATCGCCTATGCCAAGCTGAACGAGTATCTGCGCAAAGGTGGCATGATCCTGTTTGATACCAGGGACGGCAATGTGGCCGGCTATGGCCAGTCAACACCAGAAGCGCGCAAATTGCAGGCCCTTGCCCTGCCTCTGGATATTCCTCCGTTAGAGCCGATTCCCGAAGATCACGTTTTGACCCGCACTTTTTATCTGTTGCAGACATTCCCGGGCCGATACGAGCGCCCGATATGGGTAGAGGCGGCACCGGCAGATGCTGTCAAGGTCGAGGGAATGCCTTTCCGAAACCTGAATGACGGGGTGAGTCCGGTGATCATTGGCGGCAATGACTGGGCCGCCGCCTGGGCGGTGGATGCACGCGGAGCGCCCATGTTTCCGGTCGGGCGCGGCTATACCGGAGAGCGGCAACGCGAGATCGCCTATCGGTTCGGGCTGAATCTGATGATGTATGTGCTGACCGGCAACTACAAATCTGATCAGGTACATGTGCCCGCCCTGCTGGAAAGGCTGGGCCAATGACGCGTGTGCAAAGTATTCTGTACGATCCGCTTCTGCCCTGGCCGGTGTTGGCCGGGTTTGCAGCTGTGGCGGTTGTTCTGGTTCTGTTTGCCTTGTGGCGTGGGTTGCGCGGCTGGGTGTGGCGTGGGCTTGCCGCGCTGATCCTGCTGCTGGCTCTGGCCAACCCGTCCATGCAGAAAGAAGAGCGTGAAACCCTGTCGGACATCGTTATCCTTGTTGTCGATCAGAGTGCCAGCCAACAGATCGGTGACAGGCCGGCGCAAACCCGCGCGGCTCTGGAAACCCTGAGTGCCCGCATAAAGGCCCGCCCCAACACAGACCTGAAAACGGTCACTGTTCTGGATGGTGAAGGCGACAGCGGCACGCGGCTCATGACAGCCCTGCGCGAGGCCATGGCGGATGTCCCGCAAGCGCGTCTGGCAGGGGCGCTGCTGTTGACGGACGGGCAATTGCATGATGCGGCCCTGGCGCCGGATATGCCGGCCCCGCTGCATGTTCTGCTGACTGGCCGAAAAACGGACTGGGACCGTCGGCTGACCGTCAAGAACGCCCCGGCCTTTGCCATTCTGGGCGAAGAGGTGCTGCTGACTTTGCGGGTTGATGATGAAGGGGCTGTGCCGGACAAGGCCCAGCGCGTTCCGCTCAGGATTAGTGTTGATGGGGGGGCGGAGCAGGAATTTCAGGTGCCTTTGGGCAAAGATCTGGAACTGCCGGTAACGCTGCCGCACGGGGGTATGAATGTGATCCGCTTCACCACCCCCACGGTGGATGGAGAACTGACGGGCCGCAACAATGCCGCCGTGGTGCAGATCAACGGCGTGCGTGACAGGCTGCGCGTCTTGTTGGTTTCGGGGCAGCCTTATCCGGGGGAGCGAACCTGGCGCAATCTGCTGAAATCCGACAGTTCTGTCGATCTGGTGCATTTCACCATTCTACGCCCGCCCGAAAAACAGGATGGCGTGCCGGTGAATGAGCTTTCACTGATCGCCTTTCCGGTGCGTGAGCTGTTCATGGACAAGATCGGGCAATTCGACCTGATCATATTTGATCGCTACAAACTGCGCGGCATTCTTCCGGGGCTTTATCTGAGAAATATCAGGGATTACGTGGAACAGGGTGGCGCCGTACTTGTTGCGGCCGGCCCGGCCTTTGCCTCGGCTGAGAGCCTTTCGCATTCGCCGATGGCTGATATTCTGCCGGCTGATCCGACGGCCCGGGTGCTTGAGGAAGGCTACACCCCGACCATAACCGATCTGGGGCGCCGGCATCCGGTGACGGAAGGGCTGGAAGAATTTTCCCCTGCCAAAACAACGGAAGGCCCCGGTTGGGGGCGGTGGCTGCGCCAGATCGAGGTTGTGCCAAAATCCGGTGATGTTGTCATGTCTGGTGTGGATGGACGGCCATTGCTGATCCTTGATCGTGTGGGTGAGGGCCGGGTAGCCCTGTTGACGTCGGATCAGGCCTGGTTGTGGGCCAGGGGGTTTGAGGGTGGCGGGCCACAGTTGGAACTGCTTCGCCGCTTGGCGCACTGGATGATGAAGGAACCGGAGTTGGAGGAGGAAACGCTCTGGGCCGAAGCGGAAGGCCAGAACATGACAATTATTCGCCGGACGCTGAAGGAATCTGTCCCGGATGTGGAGGTCACGGCGCCGGATGGCAGCACGCAAAGGCTGACGCTGCAACAGGTGACGCCGGGCCGGTTTGAGGCATCTTATGCCGGCAAGGACATAGGGCTTTACCGGCTGAACGATGGTGTGATGGATGCGGTTATTGCACTTGGCCCCGCCGCACCACGCGAATTTGTGGAAACATTGGCAACCGGAGAGAAACTGGCGCCGATGGTAGAGGCAACCGGGGGCGGCGTGTTTTCGCTCGAGGCCGGCTTGCCGCGTGTGCGCAATGTGCGCGCCGGTCGTCCGGCCGCCGGGCGTGGTTGGCTGGGGCTGGTTCCGCGCAACGCGTATCTGACAACGGATGTAACGCTTACACCCCTTATGCCAACATGGCTGATGCTGTTGCTGGCAGCCCTGTTCAGCCTTGGGGCCTGGTTGCGCGAGGGGCGGCGATAGGTATGGCAATAACGGTTGGTGTGCTGGTTTTTGACGGGGTCGAAGAGATGGATTTCGCCGGCCCCTGGGAAGTTCTGGCCTGTGTCATGGAAGGGCGCCCTGATGACCGGATTTTACTGGTCTCGGAAAGAACGGGGCCTGTTGTTTGCGACAAAGGCATGCGGGTATTGCCGGATGTTACCTATCAGGATTGTCCGCCACTCGATGTGATCGTCATTCCAGGTGGCAGTGGCGCGCGGCGCGAAACAGGAAACAGAAAAACGGTCGCCTGGCTAAGGAAAATCGCGCCGGGCTGCACATGGATTACCAGTGTCTGCACGGGAACCTTCCTGCTGGTTGGCTCTGGAATTGCGGGTAGTCGGCGCGTGACAACACACCATCAGTTCATCCAATTGCTGCGTGATACCGAGAACGCCGATGTGGCGGAAGGCGTGCGGATAATGCGCGACGGCAACATTGTGACAGCCGGTGGTGTCATGTCGGGGATCGAGATGTCACTATGGCTGGTCGGTCAGTTGTTCGGGCCGGATGCGGTCAGCCATGCCCGCGATTATATTGCATATGACTTCCCGCCCCGCGAAAGCCAGGAGGTTGCCGTCGCCGGGAATTAAATTTGATTGGATTTGCTCCGATCGTTGTTTTCAGTCGGTCAGGTCAATCTCGTACACAGGCTCTCCCCAGCCATCCACCAGACAATGGGCGCGGATGAAAACCTTTTTGCTGCCTTCCGGGATTTGAACTCCGGAAAGTGAACGGGTGAAAGGCTGCTCATTTTCATGCGGATGCACCAGCTTGCGGAAGCCGAGACTGTTACCGTTTTCATCCAGCACCTCCCAGCCATCGGCATAATGGTCCCAACCGCTGTCCGGATGGCGGAGCGTTACTGAAAAGGTCCAACCGGTTCCGTTCTGTTGCGCAATGGCTTTTTCGATGACCGGAATCTCGGCCATGGCAGGTAGCGGCAACATGATCAGGGCGGCCACAAACCACTGTTTAGGCGTTCTTGTCAGGCGCATTGGGTTTCTCCTGTTATTTTCCGCGCATCTTGCCAGATGTTTGCAGGTTTTGGGTGTAACGATGTTGCGAGGTTGTTTTCAACTGTCATCCTGCAACAGAACACGGCGGGAATTAGAGCCAAATTCACGCCGCCACAGCATGAGCAGCGTCAAAAAGGTGGCCAGAATCAACGGAACTGCCCCCAACAGCCAGGCCAAAGCCCCCAGTGCAAAGTAAAGGGACCGCAAACCACGGTTGAAACTGCGCGCTGCGGAAATGTTTATCTCGGCCGCCTTGCCGGCCCGTGAAAATGCCAGCGGGTTGGCCGGATCGGCAGGGACCGAGGCAAGCACAACTGCGCAATAGCCAAAAAGCCGGTGTGACCACACGAATTTCAGAAAAGCATTCGCAAGAAACAGCACCACAAACAACAGTTTGATTTCCCAGACAACTGTGGGCTCGGATCCCAATGAAAGATCCTGTGCCACACCCAGCAGCCGTTCCGGGTTGCCAATCAGCGCCAGGGCCCCGCCAATGGCAATCATGCTGGCTGAGGCAAAAAAGTTTGTGCTTTGACGCAGGTTTCCGAGAATATTTGCATCAAAAATCCGGTTTTCGCGAATGACGAATTCATTCAGCCAGTCACGCCGGTACTGCGCCATCAACACCGAGACCGAGAGGCGCCGGGCCGTCGTGCGCTCGACCAGCCACTCAAAAACAAACCAACTGATTAACAGCAGGCCAAGCGCCAGCGCATCTAGCACGGAAAAACTGTACAGGCGGTTAAGAAGCGTCATAGATGTGACCATAGCGCGGCGATTTGGGCTTGCCACCCCGTAAAATTGGTTATAATTTCTTACCAATCGGCGGAGGATGCCCCATGCAAATGCCAACACCAGATGCGACGGTTCTGTCGCGCAAAGATCAGATTGTGCGTCAGTTGCAATCTGTTTTGCCACCGGATGCGGTTATTTCCCATCCCGAGGAAACCAGGGCCTATGAATGTGATGCCCTGACTGCCTATCGCTGTGTGCCGCTTTGCGTTGTACTGCCGTCCAGCACGCAAGAGGTTTCAGACGTTCTGAAGATCTGCCACAGCCAGGGCATTCCGGTTGTGCCGCGCGGTGCGGGAACCTCGCTTGCCGGGGGGGCGCTGCCTACGGCTGACAGCGTCATTCTGGGGGTGGCGCGGCTGAATGATGTGCTGGAAACCGACTATGACAACCGCATTATCCGGGTACAGTCCGGCCGGACAAATCTATCGGTGACCGGTGCGGTCGAGGACGAGGATTTCTTTTATGCTCCGGATCCTTCAAGCCAGCTAGCCTGTGCCATCGCCGGCAATATCGCGATGAATTCCGGCGGGGCGCATTGCCTGAAATACGGGGTGACCACAAACAACCTTTTGGGCGTCACCATGGTCTTGATGGATGGAACCGTGGTTGAAATCGGCGGTGCCCATCTGGATGCGCCGGGGCTTGATCTTCTGGGGGTGATATGCGGCTCCGAAGGCCAGTTGGGGGTGGTCACCGAGGCAACCTTGCGAATTCTGCGCAAACCCGAAGGCGCCCGTCCGGTGCTGATCGGATTTGACAGCAATGAGGTCGCCGGAAAATGCGTGTCTGATATTATTCGCGCCGGGATCCTGCCCGTTGCCATAGAATTCATGGACCGGCCCTGTATCCGGGCAACCGAGGCATTTGCCCATCCGGGGTATCCAGATTGCGAAGCCTTGCTGATTATCGAGGTCGAGGGGTCTGACAGCGAGATTGCCGCGCAACTTGGCCTGATCCGGGAAATTGCCATGCGGCACAAGCCGGTCGAACTGCGCGAAAGTGGCTCGGAAGAAGAAAGCGCGCGCATATGGCTGGGGCGAAAATCGGCTTTTGGGGCCATGGGGCAAATCAGCGATTACATGTGCCTGGACGGGACAATCCCCGTGTCATCCCTGCCGCTCGTCTTGCGCAGGATCGGTGAAATCTCGGACCAATACGGGCTGGATGTGGCCAATGTTTTTCATGCCGGAGACGGGAATATGCACCCGCTTATCCTGTATGATGCCAACAAACCGGGCGATCTGGAGCTTTGCGAACAGATGGGTGCGGATATTCTGCGGCTTTGCGTTGAGGCCGGTGGATGCCTGACAGGAGAGCACGGCGTGGGCGTCGAAAAACGTGATCTGATGTTTGCGCAGTTCACGTCAGAAGATCTGGAGGCACAGTTGCGGCTGAAAGATGTTTTTGACCCGAAATGGCTGCTCAACCCGGCCAAGGTCTTTCCCCTCTCTGCAACCGAAAGCCGACGCAGGGCGTAGGATTGCGAGCACCATACACTGACGAGACGATTACCCTTGAAAGCACTGGAATTCTGAAAATGATGGAGCCCGCAGACGAATCCCAACTGGCCGAGGCCGTGGCGGCCGCGGTTGGCCCGTTATGTATAAAAGGCGGGGGCACACGGCCGGTTGGTGGCCGGATCGAAGGTGAAACTCTGTCAACGGCGGCGATTAAAGGCATCACTCTGTATGACCCTGGCGCGCTGACGGTCGTTGTTCGGGCCGGGACGCCCTTGGCCGAAATCGAGGAACTCTTGGCCGCCGAGGGCCAGCGTCTGGCCTTTGAGCCAATGGATCACCGGTTGTTGATGGGTACGAAAGGGACATCGACCATTGGCGGGGTTGTTGCCGCCAATGTCTCGGGGCCGCGTCGTATCCAGGTCGGGGCCTGCCGGGACAGCCTGATCGGGGTTCGTTTTGTCGATGGGCGCGGAACCATCATAAAGAGCGGCGGCAGGGTGATGAAAAATGTCACCGGCTATGATCTGGTAAAGCTGATGGCCGGCAGCTACGGAACCCTGGGTGTGATCAGCGAGGTAGCTTTCAAGGTTTTGCCGGCCCCGGAAGCCACGGCAAGCGTCGTTATTCATGGCCTTGGCGATGACGCGGCGGTTCGGGCAATGGCGCGCGCCCTTTCAGAACCATATGATGTCAGTGGTGCTGCACATGTCCCAGACGGGCAGAATACGCTGTTGCGGCTGGAGGGCTTTGCCGAATCTGTCAGCTATCGGGCGGGCAAGTTGGCGGCGGCCCTTTCGGATTTTGGAGATGTGGAGATTGTCGAGGACAGGGAAGAGGTTGCAGAGCAATGGCGAAACATGCGCAATGTTGCGGCTTTTGCCGACAGCAAAGGGGACGTCTGGCGGTTGTCTGTCAAACCATCGGATGCGCCGGCTGTGGTTGCGCGGCTTGATGCACACGACGTTATTTATGACTGGGGCGGCGGGCTGATCTGGGCGCTGGTCGCCGCGGGAACCGACCTGCGTCCGCTTTTGCAGGTGCCGGGGCACGCAACACTGGTGCGCGCCAGCGCGGCAACGCGTGCCGGTGTTGCAACCTTTCAACCTGAACCCGCGCCCCTGGCCGCGATCAGTGCCGGCCTGCGCGCGCAGTTTGATCCGCGCGGAATACTGAACAAGGGAATGATGGGGTAACAAATGCAAACAAATTTTACCCCTGAACAGCTGCGCGATCCTGCCATTCAGCGTGCCAACGGAATTCTGCGGGCCTGTGTCCATTGCGGGTTTTGTACCGCAACATGCCCGACCTATCAGATCCTTGGGGATGAGCTGGACAGCCCGCGTGGCCGAATATACCTGATCAAGGACATGCTGGAGAGCGGTCGCCCCGCCGACAAGGACACCGTCAAACATATTGACCGCTGCCTGAGTTGCCTGGCCTGTATGACAACCTGCCCGTCCGGTGTCGATTACATGCATCTTGTCGATCAGGCGCGCGCCTATATTGAAAAAACCTATAAACGCCCGCTCGCCGATCGTGCTCTGCGCTGGATTCTGGCGCGTATCATACCGTACCCCACCCGGTTCAGGCTGGCGCTTGGGGGGGCAAAACTGGCGCGTCCCTTGCGGCCGTTTGTCTTTAGCCGGCGTTTGCGGGCCATGCTGGATATGGCGCCCAAACGCATTCCGCCGGTCAGCCGCAACGATGATCCACAGGTATTTGCGGCCATTGGTGCGCGCAAGAAACGCGTAGCTTTGCTGACGGGCTGCGCACAAAAGGCGCTGAATACCGACATCAACGACGCCACCATTCGTCTGTTGCGCCGGTTGGGATGCGAGGTGGTGATTGCCCGTGACATGGGCTGTTGCGGTGCCCTGACGCACCACATGGGAAAAGAGGATGAGGCGCATGCCAGCGCCAGACGCAACATTCGCGCCTGGATGGCAGAGGTAAACAATGGCGGGCTGGATGCGATCGTTATCAACACCTCGGGTTGTGGCACAACCGTCAAGGACTACGGCGATATGCTCCGCCATGATCCCATGGCCGAGGAGGCTGCACTGATTTCACGCCTTGCCATGGATGTTACAGAACTGTTGTCGCAATGCGACTTGCAAGGAACCGCTCCGCGAAAGATGCGCGTTGCCTATCATGCCGCCTGCAGTCTGCAGCATGGGCAGCAGATAAAGTCAGCCCCCAAAACACTGCTGAAACAGGCCGGATTTGAGGTCGTTGAACCAAAAGACAGCCACCTTTGCTGCGGGTCTGCCGGCACATACAACCTGCTGCAACCGGACATAGCGGGGAAACTGAAAGCGAGGAAAGTGGCAACACTGGAGGCCAAAGCGCCCGAAGTGATCGCGGCCGGCAATATTGGTTGCATGATGCAGATCGCCTCGGGCACAGGCATTCCGGTGGTGCATACGGTTGAATTGCTCGACTGGGCGACGGGCGGGCCAATACCACGAAATCTTTCTGAAAAACAGCCTTAATCCTGCCGTAACTTTCCAATAAAAGGAGGGAGTTGCCGTATTTTATGCGGAAAACAGGGGAATCACGGAGGGTAAATGCGCAAACTTGTGCTTTTATTGGCGTTGATTATCGGTTTTGCACCTTTGGCCCGCGCCGAAGGGGACAGCCCGTTAAGAATGCTCATGACAGGCGATGACAGCCGCGGATGGGAGGCAGTCGGGCGTCTGAATATTGCCGGGCGGGCCATGTGTACCGGCGCGCTGATTGCCCCGGATATCGTTTTGACTGCAGCACATTGCCTGTTTGACAAAGATACCAAGGAACGCTTTGCGGCCTCGGGGATCGAGTTTCTCGCCGGGTGGCGCAATGGCCGCGCTTCGGCACATGCACGGGTACGCCGAACCGTCATTCTGCCCGAATATGTCTATGATCCGGAGGATCCGGCGCGTCGTGTGCGCAATGATATCGCCCTGTTGCAACTGACCCGGCCTATCCGGAAAACCTCAATCGTGCCTTTTCAGACAGCGGAACGCCCAGCCAAATGGGACCAGGTTGAGGTTGTATCTTATGCACGCGACCGGGCACAATCCCCCAGCCTGCAGGAAAGCTGCCATGTTCTGGCGCGCCAGTCCGGTACGCTGGTTTTGTCCTGTGACGTTGATTTTGGCTCGTCCGGGGCGCCGGTTTTCGTGATGAAGGACGGTGTGCCCTATATTGTATCGGTTGTTTCTGCCAAAGCTGAGATTGGCACGCGCAAGGTTTCATTGGCTGCGGCACTGGAAAAGCCTTTGGCCGAACTTATGGCGGGTATCGAAAACGAAGTGACAACAAAAAATGGATTACCCATTGTCCGCCGTCTGACGGATGATGGTTCACCGCGTCACGGAGGCGCAAAATTTCTGCGCCCCTGATGCGAACAAACCGGCAAAAAAACGGTTGAAACCGATTTTTCCGCTTCCCATATATTAGCCAGCCGGGTGCCGTTTCAGGACTCGGCTCGAAAAATGCGCCCGTCCGGATTGGAGGGCGTAAATCTGGTATCGCTCAAAGGAGGATAACCCATGCGTACTTTTGATCTTGCCCCGTTTTATCGGGCAACCGTTGGTTTTGATCAGATCGCCGATCTGATGGACCGTGTGCTGTCAAATGATGTCAGTCAGCCCAGCTATCCACCCTATAACATCGAAAAACTGGCCGATGATGCCTGGCGCATCTCGATTGCCGTTGCCGGTTTTACCGATGATGAACTTTCGGTGGAGGTGCGGGAAAATGCGCTGATTGTCAGCGCCCGCAAAAAAGAAGATCCCGAAGAAGCAACCCGTGTGTATTTGCACCGCGGCATTGCCACCAGGGCTTTTGAACGCCGGTTCCATCTGGCGGAACATGTTCGTGTTCTTGGGGCGACCCATGTAAACGGCATGCTGCACATAGACCTGAAACGCGAAGTGCCCGAAGCACTGAAACCGCGCCGGATCGAAATCAGTTCCGATCAGGCGAAGGATGACCACGAAACAGTCGAAATAGAAGCGACGGCAGTTGAAAAGAAAACGGCAAAACCGTCAAAGGCCAAAGCCAAAAAAGTAAACTGATACAGCCCATGCTGTAACGAAAATGCGCCCCGATGATCGGGGCGCATTTTTTGTTCGCTTGTTTGTCTACCTGCCAGACAGTGATTGCGCCAGCCGCATCAGTTGTACGGCCTCGGTGCGATAGCCATAGGGGTCTTGGCCACGTGCGCCATTGGCCAGTGTGATTGCATCTGTATAGCCCCAGTCCTGCAGGTATTTCCCGCCGCGCAACAATTGCCCAAAGCCGGCAATGGCTGTGGAAAACCGTACATCGTCGTTGGCTTCACCCATATCAGGCAGGATCGGGGTGGCCATCAGTTGGCTTTTGTGTGCGCCCGGTTCTTTCCAGCGCAGTTTCAGATAACCCAGTTCTGTGCTGTCATCTGTTGCCGGTGCCGAGTCTGCCTGGTAGCGCAGTGAATCGTTCAACACGGCGGCTGAGCCAACCGGCGTGATTTCATAGATTGCCGTCACCGAAGTGCCGGCCCCGATTTCCCCTGCGTCCACCGTATCATTGTTGAAATCTTCCCGCTTCAGCGCACGTGTTTCATAGCCGATCAGCCGGTATTCGGCGATCTGGGCCGGATTGAACTCGACCTGTATCTTCACATCGTCCGCAATCGGAAACAAGGCCCCCGTCAATTGGTCTACCAGCACTTTTTGCGCCTCGGACAGCGTATCAATATAGGCGGCCGTCCCATTGCCGTTCTGTGCCAGTGCCTGCATCGTTGCGTCATCCAGGTTGCCGCGGCCAAAGCCCAGGACGGAAAGATAGGTGCCGCTTTCGCGTTTCTGTTCGATATAGGTTTTCAGCGCTTCCGGGTCACTGATACCGACGTTGAAATCGCCATCAGTCGCCAGAATGACGCGGCTGATTTCGCCGTCTTTTTTCATGCCATCGGCCACCGCATAGGCCTGCTGCAAGCCGGCCTGCCCGGCCGTTGATCCACCGGCATCCAGCCGCTCCAGTGCTGAGAGGATCTTGCTGCGTTCGCTTGCGGCGGTGGGTTTCAGCACTTCGCCGGCACTGCCGGCATAGGTGACAATCGCCACCTTGTCTTCGGGGCGAAGTTGCGAAAGCATCAGCCGAAAGCTCTGCTTCAGCAGCGGCAGCTTGTTCGGATCTTCCATGGAACCGGACGTATCAATCAGGAAAACCAGGTTCAGCGGTGGCCGTTCGTCAAGCGCCGGCATTTCGCCCTGAATGGCGATATGCACCAACTGTGTGCCGCTGTTCCACGGGGTTTGCAGGACGGTGACGGTTGGTTTGAACGGTGCCTCGCCGGCCTTCGGTGCGGGGTAGTCATAAGGGAAATAGTTGATCATTTCCTCGATCCGCACCGAATCAGGGTCAGGCAGATAGCCATTCATCAGGCTGGAGCGCACAATGGCATAAGACGCGGTATCAACATCAATCGAGAAGGTGGAGACCGGCTCATCACGCGTGATCTTGACGGGGTTGGCGTCGGCATTGGCGAAGGCTTCGGTGTTGGGCGCGGACGGCGGGGCGATGATGACTTCCCCGTAGGTCCCTGCCTTGCCTTGTGGGGACGCTATGCTCTTCAGCATCTGCGGCGCGGGCGCCGAGGGTGCTTCGGCAGCGATCACACCGCCGAGCTGGCCTGCATCGGCCTTGTCGGCGGCCATTTCCGTTGCCGCGTTCTGGCCGGCCGGAGCCGTGGCCCCGGATGATTGGCGAACGCGTGGCGCGGGTGCTGTACGTTCTGTACGTTCGGCAACAGAGGGTGCTTCGGATATGGCGGCAACCTCATCATCTGTCGCCGTTACGGCCGGCCCGGCCCCTTGTGCCACAGGTTGTGCCACAGGTTTGGGAGCCGGCAGTTTGAAGATTGTATTATCTTGCTGCGTGTAGAAAAACAGACCGATCCCGACAGCTACAATTGATGTTGTCGCCGCCAGTGCACCGCGTGATGTAAGGGTATGAAGCATTTTTATTCCTCCTGATTTGAGCCCCGCCAGAAATCCGGGGCGATCAGAAGTAGGACGCGCGGCATTGGCTGATCCTTGGCGGGCATCGTGAAAATCGTCAAAGTTTTTCATCGCCAGTGCCAGATCGGCATCCTTTTTTGACGGCTCGGGCGTGGCCGCCTGCATGGCATCCTTCAGGTGCTTCAGCTCGTCACTCATGCCTTTTGCTCCTTTGCATGCATGGCCTTCAGGTGTTTTTTCACCTCGGCCATGCGCCAGCTTATTGTGCCCTCGGACACCCCTAAAACTTCTCCGGCTTCGCGGTGTGTCATTTCTTCTTCCAGTGTCAGCGCCAGCGTGTCGCGCAGCTCTTGTGGCAGGGCGGTCATGGCCTGGGTCAGCCAGTCGATCCCCTCCTGTGTTTCCTTGTTGGCGGCGATGCGGTTGATCTCCCAGTCCCCCCAGCCATCAGCGGCGCGGGCGTGGCTGGCAAAGCGGCGGCGGCGATCATGCGCCGCGTTTACCGCCACACGATAGAGCCAGGTTGAAAACCGCGCCTGCCCGCGAAAACCGTTCAGTTTGGCGGGCAGGGCGGCGCAAATGTCCTGGGTCAGATCCTCGGCATCGGCGCGGGTGCCGGTCAGGCGGAAACACAGGCCGAACAGGCGGTCGTAATGGCGCGAAAGCAGAGAAGAGAACGCCTCTCTGTCGCCATTGCAGGCTTGCGCCGCCAGGGTTTCGTCATCCGTCATCATGCGCATCACAATGGGTATGACGCGCGTCAAAGGTCAATCCTTGGAAATAATATCCGATCCCCGAATATTCAGAATCAACGCATCTGGATGGGTTTCCCCAGATCTTTTGGTTTTACGCTGGCAACATAGGCAACCAGATCGTCCACGTCATCCTGACTCAGAACGATCGGGGCAATGTGAACGGGGTTGTCAGGGTCTTTTTCCTCGCTCATGTCCTTCACGGTGACAACGGCGCGATGCGGGTTTGCCGTCCAGAACACTTCGAACGTGTCCCGCCAGTCGGGAAAGCTTCGCAATGCGGCGAATGACGGGGTAGAGCCGATGCCGGCAAAAGGGTTGGATTCTTCGACAACGTGGCAACGCGCGCAGGCCTTGCGCGCAACAACAAGCCCGCGCTCGGCATTTCCATCCAGCGTGCGGGGTTGAACGACAACAACGGCCTCGGGGGCGCTGTCAAATTCCTGCGGCTTGCCTGCGGGAAATGAGTCAATGGCTGCCCGGCCGGGTTTGCTGCGCAGCCAGTCGAGAAACATCTTGGCGGATTTGCGGTGTTCAGACCCCTCCGGCGGCAGCCGCAGATACCAGACAGTGCCATCCGACCGTTGGCTGAAAACGGCTGTTCCCGGTGGCTGATTTGCCAGAATCATGTCAGCATTATCAGCATCATCCACCACATTGACACGAATCCGTTTCTTGAAGCGAAACCGCGGCAGAAGATGCTTGAGCAGACCGCTGTTTTGCAGGGCTTTCGGGGCCGAGAGCGTTATTGGTGCTTCCTCGGCGGCCACATATGCCACCGGAGCCAGACAGAGCGCCAGCGACAACAAAAACCGCAGTTGTATTCCCTGCCATCGCTTGACATACATTTGGCCTTCCTCCCATCTAAAGGGTAACGTGATATTCCCGATTGGCAATTGCTGTTTTGCGATAATCGCAGGCAGAGGAACTGCTGATGACAGACAAAGGTGAAAAAATGAACGATGAAACCTTCAACCTATCCATGCGGAAATTTCTGAAGACTGTCGGCGTGACATCGCAACAGAAAATCGAGGAAGCCGTGCGCGCGGCCCTGGATGGGGGAACGCTGCCCGAGGGCGGGCTGCCGGTCAAAGTCATCCTCGAAATTCCCGCGGTCGGATTGACCCATACCGTTTCCGGAGAGATCAGAACGGATGGTGATGTATGACCACAAGAGACAAGGTCAGAGAGGCCCTTGGCCGGGTCATTGATCCGGCCTCGGGCAAAGACCTTATCAGTGCCGGGCGGATCAAGGGGCTGACCGTTGACGGCGACACTGTGCGCTTTGTGATCGAGGTTGATCCGGTCCGGGCAAACGCAATGGAACCTTTGCGCAAGGCGGCCGAGCAGGCCGTCATGGCCCTGCCAGATGTCGCCCATGTCGCAGCCGTGCTGACTGCGCACTCAGCCGAAGGCAATGCACCGCCGCCAAGCCGGGCGCCTGATGGTGCGATACCGGATCTTGGCCTGAAACCAAAGGCCCCGGTCGCGCCCGAGAAATCACTGCCGGACGGTGTAAAAAGCATCATTGCAATCGCGTCGGGCAAGGGTGGGGTCGGAAAATCGACTGTCACCGCCAACCTTGCGGTCGCGCTTGCGGCGCGCGGGAAACGGGTGGGTATTCTCGATGCGGATGTCTATGGCCCCAGCCAGCCGCGCATGATGGGGGTTTCGGGCCGCCCGTCCAGCCCGGACGGCAACACCATTCTGCCTTTGCGCAACCACGGGGTAACCCTCATGTCGCTTGGTCTGATGACCGGCGAGAGCGAGGCAATTGTCTGGCGCGGTCCAATGCTGATGGGGGCGTTGCAACAGATGCTCGGCCAGGTGGCCTGGGGCAAGCTTGACGTGTTGCTGGTGGATTTGCCGCCAGGTACCGGAGACGTGCAAATGACGCTGTCGCAGAAAACGCCCCTGAGCGGTGCGATCGTTGTTTCCACACCGCAGGACATTGCCCTGATCGACGCGCGCAAGGGCATTGACATGTTTCAGCGAATGGATGTGCCGATCCTGGGGCTGGTCGAGAACATGGCGACATTTGTCTGCGATGAATGCGGCAAGGAACATCACCCCTTTGGCCATGGCGGCGCCCGTGCGGAGGCCGAAAAACTGGGTGTGCCGCTGCTGGCGGAAATCCCGCTTGATCTGGCGGTGCGCGTTGCCAGTGACAGCGGTGCCCCGGTCGTTGTTCAGAACCCGGAGGGCCCCGAGGCAAAAGCCTTTTGGGCATTGGCCGAAGCTATTGAAAAAACGGGAGTTTTCGGATGAGAGAGCTGTACGTGGATAACAGCCCGCCAAGCTTTCCGCCGCTGTTGCGCGGAGAGCCGGTGCCGGCGGCTATCAACCCGTTTGACAAGGCAATCGCCGCCGGAATGAAAGGCGAAGATCCGGGGCTGATTGTCTATTCGCAGGACGAAACCCACATGCGCGTCGCGATCCTGTTTGCACCGGATATTTCCCTGTCAAAAGCATTGGGAGGCAGTTTTGCCGTCGCGCTGGGACTGGCGGACAGCCTGGGTGCCCTGGCTCCGCCAGAGCTGGCGGTGCACTTTGTCTGGCCTGACCGCTTCAAGGTGAACGGGGCCCTGTGCGGCCATTTGCAGGTTGCCGCGTCGCAGGCCGAGGCAAGCGGTATCCCCGACTGGCTGGTCATTGGGCTTTCGGTTCCGATCATGCCGACCGGGGTGCAGGACCCGGGCCGCACCCCCGATCAGACCACCCTGCATGATGAGGGTTGCATCGACATCACCGCCGCCCGGCTGATCGAAAGCTTTGCCCGACACATGCTGGTCTGGATGAACCGGTTCGAGGAGGAGGGCATGGCGCCCTTGCACGATGCCTGGTGCAAGAAATGCGACAGTATCGGCGAGCCGGTGGAGACGCCCGAACCCGGCCTTTTTCTGGGTCTGGATGAAGATGGCAACATGCTGATCAGAAACGGAAATGACACCCGTATCATTCCCCTTGCGACCCTGCTGGAGGCAACATCGTGAAACTGGCCCGCACCCTGCGCCTGGATGAGTCCGACACCTTTGTTTTTGACCCGGTGGCTGAGGCCGGAGAATGGGCGATCTCGGGCGGTTTCGCCTTTTCCAACTGGACCGAGGCAGACCTGAAAGGCAAGGCGCGTCAGGCCTTTGCCAATGGCTGGCTGGGGCTGGACACGTTCGGCCGGGCCACATTTGTTGCGGTAACACCCATCACAGAGGCCGAGTATGAGGCGGCCATAGCCACACTTGCCCACCACTTTGTCAGCGCCTGGGGGGCACCCTCGCAGGAGGCGGC
Organism: Marinosulfonomonas sp.; assembly: GCA_026984915.1. Classification (GTDB taxonomy): domain Bacteria; phylum Pseudomonadota; class Alphaproteobacteria; order Rhodobacterales; family Rhodobacteraceae; genus WFVA01. Next base: position 54,042 of record JALSRG010000049.1, read on the forward strand.
CTGGCCCGTAGCCGAGCAGGAACTGAACCATATGCGCGAGATGTGCGAGGACCACCCGGACAATACGCTGATGGTGGTTGCACGAGAATTGAACGCGGCGGGTGTGCACGAAACCTATCGCACGATCACCACGCAGGATGCGGGGCTGGAAAGCTTTGCCGTTCACGGGGCGCTGGATGATCCAAACGGGTAAACCTCAAGGGATAATTTCCACCTGTGTTCCGTTTGCAGTGATTCGCCAGAGTTCTTCGATTTCCTGATCGGAAACGGCAACGCAACCCGCTGTCCAATCATTTGCAATCATTGCAAGTTTTCCAAATCCGTTGGGTTGCCCATGGATAAAGATGTCACCGCCTGGATCCACGCCAGCCGCTTTTGCGCGGGCGGTGTCATCGGGTTTTGGATAATCAAGGCCCAGTGACAGGTGAAATTTGCTGTTCGGGTTGCGGCGCTTGATGGTGAATACCCCTTCGGGCGTCTTGCCATCCCCCTGTTGTGTCTTGTCACCGACCGGGGCAAATCCGAGGGCTATTTTATAGGTGCGTACTGGTTCGCCATCGCGAAACACGGTCAGGCGGCGGGCGGATTTTTCAATGAGGATACGATCAATCTGTTCGGCCAGTGGAACCCGTGGGGGCGGGGGTGGTTTTGGGGCGTAAAGATCATGGACGATGAATGCGATCAGGCCGAGCAGAAGGATAAACAAGAAACGGGTGAGGCGGCGGATCATGCGGGGTAGATGGTGGGAAACCGCCAATGTTCAAGGTCTGGAAGGCTCGTGGCGAAAATCGCTTCGCTGACAGGGGGAGAGTGGCGAAAAACCCTGTATGGATTGCGTATGGAAAACATATGGATTTCGTATGGGTAAATCCCTGGCCAGACTGTGGCGCCCGGGCGGCCGGTTCCGGCGCTGCCCCGCACGTGTTGCGGGGCCTCGTCGGTGATGATGGAAGAGGTCCCGGATCGGGTCCGGGACAGTGGCGGGTTTATTGCAAATCCGAAAACGCATCTTTCAGCCGGGTGAGTGCCTCTTGCACCCGTGCGCGCGGTGTGGCCAGATTGAAGCGCAGGAAATTTTCGCCGCCGGTGCCGAAGGTCTCGCCGTGGTTTGCGGCGATCTTGGCCACCTTCTCGACCCGGGCCGTATATTCGGCGGGCGCCATTCCTGTGCCGGAAAAATCGACCCAGGCCAGATAGGTTGCCTCAAGCGGCATGGATTTCAGGCCGGGAATGGCATTGATACCGGCATCAAACATCTGCCGGTTTCCATCCAGATAGGACACCAGCCGATCCACCCAGGCGGCGCCTTCGGGGCTGTAGGCCGCCTCGGTCATGGTCAGCCCGAAACTGTTGGGCGCAAGCCCGAGCGCCAGCATTGTCGCCGCGAATCTGGCCCGCAGGGCATCGTCGTGAATGATCACGTTGCCGGAATGGGCGCCGGCGATATTGAAGGTCTTGCTGCTGGCGGTCATCATCACCAGACGGTCGGCAATGGCCGGATCCGCCAGCGGCATGGGAATGTGCCTGTGCCCCGGCATCACCAGATCATGGTGGATTTCATCCGACACCAGCAGCAGGTCATGCCGGCGGCAGAAATCGGCCACGCCCTGCAATTCACCCTGCGTCCAGATCCGCCCGCCGGGATTGTGGGGCGAACAGAGGATCACCATTTTCTCGTCGCCGGTCATCAGCGGGTCATAGGCGGCAAAATCCATTTCATAGCGGCCGTCATTGTTGACCAGCGGGCATTCCACCACCTTGCGGCCCGCGGCCTTAATCACCCTGGCAAAGGCATGATAGACCGGGGTGAACAGCACCACGCCGTCACCCTTTTCGGTAAAGGCATCGACACAGAGCGCCGTGCCGTTGACCAGCCCGTGCGTGGTGAAGATGGCCTTTGGATCCACATCCCAGCCATGCCGGTTCTTCATCCACCAGACGATGGATGCGCGATAGGCGGCATCATCACCGTAATAGCCGTAAATGCCGTGATCGCGCATTTTCTGCACCGCGTCCTGAATACAATCGGGCGCGCGGAAATCCATATCGGCGACCCACATGGCGATACCGTCTTTCAGGGGCACACCGTATAGTGGCTCCATCACGTCCCATTTGGCACAATGGGTGTTGCGGCGGTCTATGATGTCGTCAAAGCTCAT
>JALSRG010000050.1 GCA_026984915.1 Marinosulfonomonas sp.
TCCTCAGGGGCGGGTGGCCCCGTCGCCCTTTACGATATATTTGAAGCTTGTCAGTTGCTCGGCGCCAACAGGGCCGCGCGCATGCATCTTTCCGGTGGCAATGCCGATCTCGGCCCCCATGCCGAACTCTCCGCCGTCGGCGAACTGGGTCGAGGCATTCCGCATCAGGATCGCGCTGTCCAGACGCTGGAAAAACCTGGCAGCGGTCTTGTCGTCTTCGGTCAGGATCGCATCCGTATGATTGGACCCGAATTTGCGAATATGGGCGATGGCCGCATCGACATCCGCAACCACCCTGGCCGCAATCGTCATATCCAGAAATTCGCGCCCCCAATCGTCGGGTGTCGCGGCAATTGTCCCCGCAATCTTCTGCAATTGTTCGTCAGCCCGCACTTCGACCCCGGCGTCCAGCAAGGCCCGCACCAGCCCCTGCCCGATCGTGCTGACGATACTCTCGTGGATCAGCAGACATTCGGCAGCTCCGCAAATACCCGGCCGCCGGGTTTTTGCGTTCAAAACCACCTTCAGCGCTTTTTCAGGGTCCGCCGCCGCGTCAACGTAAATATGCACGATCCCTTCAAGATGGGCAAAAACCGGCACGCGGGCTTCGCGCTGCACCAGCCCGACCAGCCCCTTGCCACCGCGGGGTACGATCACATCAATATAATCCGTCATGGTCAGCATCTCACTGACCGCGGCCCGGTCACGGGTCGGAACCCGCTGAATGGCATCCGCCGGCAGTTCGGCCAGCAACAGCCCCTTGACCAGCGCCTCGTGAATGACTTCCGAGGAATGAAAGCTCTCGGATCCGCCGCGCAATATCACGGCATTTCCCGCCTTCAGGCACAGTGCACCGGCATCCGCTGTTACATTGGGGCGGCTTTCGTAAATCACGCCAATCACCCCCAGCGGGGTGCGCACACGCTGGATATTCAGCCCCGAGGGCATATCCCATTCGGCGATCACATCACCAACCGGATCTTTCTGTTCGGCGATGGCGCGCAGGCTGTCCACCATTGCCTGAATGCGTGTTTCATCCAGCATCAGCCGGTCAAGCATGGCGGCGCTCAAGCCTTTTTCGCGGCCGTAGGCCATATCCTTTTCGTTGGCTTTCAGAATGTCTGAGCGCGCGGCCCAAACGGCATCGGCCGCCCCGAGCAGGGCGGTTTTCTTGCGTTCGGGACTGGCAAAGGCCAGTTCGGCAGACGCATCTTTGGCCCGCTGACCTATTTCGGTCATCAGCGAGGGGATGGAAGCAGCTTTGTTCATCGGCTTTTGTTCATTGGCTGTGGCCTCGGAAATTTTCTGTCATCAGATTACAGGAATTTTGCGGCAATGAAAGCCTTGCTCAGGTCACCATATCATCGCGGTGGATCAGCACGGCCCGGCCGGCATAGCCCAGCAACTGTTCGATGTCTTTCGATTTGTGACCTTTTATCAGCCGCGCCTCCTCGGCCGTGTACCGCGTCAATCCGATTGCAAGTTGCGTGCCCTGCGGATCTGTGATGGCGACCGGATCGCCGCGCTGGAAATCGCCTTCAACCCGCCGGACACCGGCGGGCAGCAGTGATTTTCCCTGGGCCAGGGCCCGGGCGGCGCCACTGTCGACCACCAGCCTGCCCCGAGGTTTCATCGCGCCGATCCAGCGTTTGCGCGCGCCTTGCGGATCACTCTGCGGCAAAAACCATGTCGCGGCTGCGCCGCATTCCAGCGCCGACAGCGGATGCTCGACCAGCCCCTTGCAGATCACCATGGCACAGCCGCCGTTCGTGGCGGTCTTTGCGGCCATCAGCTTGGTTTTCATCCCCCCCTTGGACAGGCCCGAGCCGGCGTCCCCGGCCATCGCCTCGATTTCCGGGGTGATCGTTTCGATGGTGTCAAAGCGTTTTGCATCCGCCTGTTCCGCCGGGTTGGCCGTGTAAAACCCGTCAACATCCGACAACAGCACCAACTGATCCGCGCCGGTGGTGACGGCAATTTGCGCTGCCAGCCGATCATTGTCGCCATAGCGGATTTCATCGGTGGCGATCGTGTCGTTCTCGTTGACGATCGGCACCACGCCAAAGGCCAATAGCTGCATCAGTGTTGCGCGCATGTTCAGATAGCGGCGCCGGTCGGTTGTGTCCTCAAGTGTGACAAGTACCTGCGCCGTCGTCATTCCCAGCGGTGTCAGGGCTTCCTCATAGGCACGGGCCAGACGGATCTGGCCAACGGCGGCTGCAGCCTGCGCCTGTTCCAGCGGCAGATCATCGGACGCGAGCCCGAGAACCCCGCGCCCCAGCGCGATTGAGCCGGACGAGACAAGAATGACGCTGGCGCCACGCTTTTGCAGTGTGGCGACATCCGCCGCCAGCGTTTGCAACCAGTCCGCCCGAAGTTTTCCGGTTTCCCGGTCAACCAACAGCGCCGAGCCGATCTTGACGACTATATGCTTTGCCTCACTCAGGGATGCCATGGCTCTTTTTCCTCGCTGTCCCTGCGATTGCGGATCCGGTCATCGGATATTTCCTGGCGCAGCGCCCGCAAGACATCCTGCACGCCTTCGCCGCTGACCGCCGACATCATCATGACCGGCGCGCCCGCCGCCTTTTCCAACTCGGCCTTTTTGGCATCGCGGGCTGCCGGATCCAGTGCGTCGATCTTGTTCAAAACGGTGACACGGGGCTTGTCGGCCAGATGGCCGCCGTAAGCCTCCAGTTCGTGGATGATCGTGTGGTAGTCTTCTGCCACATCCTCGCCGGTTGCATCCACCAGATGCAGCAGAACCGAGCAGCGCTCCACATGCCCCAGAAACCGATCACCGATGCCTTTGCCTTGGTGGGCGCCGGCAATCAGGCCGGGAATGTCCGCAATCACGAATTCAGCGTCGTCCACCCCGACCACCCCCAGATTGGGGTGCAGGGTGGTAAACGGATAGTCGGCAATTTTTGGGCGGGCGTTTGATGTTGCGGCCAGAAAGGTGGATTTGCCGGCATTGGGCAGCCCCAGCAGCCCCACATCGGCAATCAGTTTCAGCCGCAGCCAAAGCGTGCGCTCCACCCCCGGCTGGCCGGGATTGGCGCGGCGCGGCGCCTGATTGGTCGAGGATTTGAAATGCAGGTTGCCAAAGCCGCCGTTGCCGCCTTTGGCCAGCAAGACGCGCTGACCGACTTCGGTCATGTCCGCCAGCACGGTTTCCTGGTCCTCATCCAGAATTTCCGTGCCCACAGGCACCCGCAGCACGATATCCTCGCCATCCTTGCCGGTGCGTTGTGCGCCCATGCCGGGCTGGCCGTTCTTGGCAAAGAAATGTTGCTGATAGCGAAAATCAATCAGCGTGTTCAGCCCATCCACCGCCTCGGCCCAGACATCACCGCCGCGGCCACCGTCGCCGCCGTTCGGGCCGCCATACTCGATATATTTCTCACGTCGAAAGGACACACAGCCGCCGCCACCGGCACCGGAACGGATGTAGACTTTGGCAAGATCGAGGAATTTCATGAATTTGCGGCCTTGAATTGGGATTCTGTCAGGCGATACGTGATATTGGGCGCAGGCTCAAGCCTTGCGGCGGAGCGCCCCAGGCTGCGCCCCGTTTCGACAAATCCCAATTTGCGCAGAACATTGCCTGACGCGGGATTGTCCGTGAAATGGTCCGCCTCAACGGTTTCTAATCCCAAATGGTCAAAGCAATGCTGCAAAAGCCCGTGCATGGCTTCGGTGGCATAGCCGTTTCCCCAATGCTCTTTGGCAATGAAGTAGCCACAGGAAACTGGCACGCCTCCCAGACCAACCATCCCGATCAGCGCCCCGCCCTGCAGACAAACCGCCAAACGAAACCCATGTTTCAGATCGCCCTGCGTATTGGCGATCCATGCAAGGATTTTCTCTTTTGGCCACGGCACAGTTATAACGGCAAGCATGCGCGCCACATCCGGTTCTTCGCAGATGGTCTTCAGGGTTTGCCAGTCCTGCGCCTGAAAGCTCCGACACATCAGGCGTGGCGTTTCAAACATGACCTGCCCCGCCCCGTTACACATGACTTACAGTTTCTTTGAATAGGTCCAGGTCGGGACATTGGCGTCACGCGCCACCGAGTGAACCTCGGCGTCGCCGATATATTCAAACCCGGCATTGGTCAGCACCCGCGCACTGGCCGGATTGTCCTGAAACACCTGGGCGAATATTGTCTTGCACTTCATCGGGTTTCCAGCCAGCAGGGTCTTTACCGCCTCTGAGGCGATCCCGGCGTTCCAGAACGCCGGCGCAACCCAATAGCTCACCTCGGCCTGATCACGATCCATGCAACGCAGGCTGATCACACCCAGGACCTCGCCCAGGCCCTGCGCCTTGCCGTCCATGACCCAGACCACCTCTTTCGGGTTGTCAGAGTTCGCCCGGGCAATAAAGGCCTCGGCCGCCCCCGGCGGATAGGGATGCGGAATGGAACTGGTGGCTTCGGCAACCCGCTTGTCCGAAGCATACATTTGCAGCAGGCCGGCGTCAGAGCGGCGCAACGGCCGCAGGCAAAAACGATCGGCCTCGACAAGAGGCTGATTGGGAATAGTTTCAAGTCTCATGCTTTCGCTCCTCCGAAAAGCATTCTGCCAAATCTGTACCCCTTCCACCAAGCACTTGCCCTGTGGAAATCCCATGGCGCGGGCCAAAAGCCCTTTGGTCCGACATGGACATCCCGCCAGCCCCATTCAAGACGGCCCTGACAGGGTTGTGATCATCAAACCCGGTAAATGTGATTTGAATCAGGCCCAATTCTGGCTTTCCTCATACATTTATAAAAACAAAACGGGGAACCGGTTTTGCCGATCCCCCGCTGAACTCTACCTAAGGTATTCGGCTTACTCTGCGGCCTCCACTTTTGGGAGTACCGAAATGAAGGTGCGGCCCTTCAGACCCTTGTGAAAGGTCACATGGCCCTGGGTCACGGCAAAGATGGTATGATCCTTGCCCATGCCCACGCCTTCGCCCGGCCACCATTTGGTGCCGCGCTGGCGCACGATGATATTGCCCGGAATAACCAGTTCACCGCCGAATTTCTTGACGCCAAGGCGCCGTCCCGCGGAATCGCGGCCGTTACGGGAAGAACCGCCTGCTTTTTTATGTGCCATTCTTTCTCTCCTTAGCCCTTGGCCAGTTCTTTGGCCTGCTTGACCCAGCCTTCACGCTCGATCCGGCCCTTGAACGCCAGTTTTTCGTCCATCTCGGCAATATCGGCGGCTTTCCAGGCTGCAATCTGGGCAAATGTGGTTACACCGGCTTCGTTCAGCTTTTTCTCAAGCGCCGGGCCAACGCCCGACAGTTTTTTCAGATCATCTGCCTTGCCCGCCGCTTTTGCGGCCGGCTTGGCGGCAGCCTTCTTGGCCGCCGGCTTGGCTTCCGTCTTGGTTTCGGCCTTGGCCGTCGGCTTTTTGGCGGCTGCCTTTTTCGGGGCCGCTTTCTTTGGGCTTGCTGCGGCAACGGCCGCGGCAGAAACGGATCCCGCACCAACGGCGGCTTTGACACCGGATTTGTCGGCGCCTTTTTCCAGCAGATCGGTAATCCGGACCAGGGTCAGCTTCTGGCGGTGCCCCTTGGTGCGCTTGGAGCCGTGTTTCCGGCGCCGCTTGACAAAGTGGATAACCTTTTCACCCTTGATCTGGTCGATCACTTCAGCCTGTACCGCCGCACCATCAACAAACGGTGTGCCAATGGCAGACCCGATCATCAGAACTTCGTTGAACTGGATTTTATCGCCAGCATCGGCAGCCAATTTTTCAACACGCAACATATCGCCGGGTTGAACCTTGTATTGCTTGCCACCGGTCTTCAGGACCGCAAACATATGATATTCCTTTGTATTTTCGCGTTCTACGGCCCCTGTATCAGGTGTTTTTGCCGGTTTCCGGCGCCTCGAACAGCGCGCCCTTGCGGGCGATATTGCAATTTTCCGGCAAGACCCTTGCCAAGATGCGGGCTTATCTGGGAGTCTGGCGGCAAAGTCAAGCCCAAAGTCACCCCCATGAAAGCCCGTGCGCATGTTCAAGAGTATCATTTCCCCGCTTTTTGCCTTGTCGCTGCTGGCCGGCTGTGACCCAAGCCAACCCAGCCATCTTCCCAACCCACTTCTGTTGCCTGGGCAGGCCATCGGCACGGCCGCCGGGAACGCTGTTTACAACGCGCGGCGCGGCAAGGTCGAAGTCTATGTGAAATCAAATTTTCCCGCTCTCGTGCAGGAGATGAAGGCCGGGGGCGGACCGCATCTCGATCAGGCAATGACCCTTGCCGGTGTAGCGGCGGCGACCCGCCCCATTCTGCTCTTGCGGTTGAAATCGGACATCGGCATTTATGAAAACAGCCCTGACGCGCTGGTGGTGGCGCTCATGGTGCATGGCAATTGAGCCCCGCAGCGGGACGGTTTACAGATCCTGCCCCTTGATCTGTTCGGCAGCGGCCAGGCCCAGGGCCAGCGATATATCGTCAAACATGCCGTCAAACGCCTTGAACAAGGCATTGTTCATCACTGCCCCCTCGGGGGTGTGAGAAAAAGCGATGTAAATGCGCAGCTCGTCATCGCTGAGCGGCTGATAGGCCATGGCAAGATAGGAAAACAGCCAATCCGTGGTTTCCGCGCGAATATCCTCTTCCTGCGCCCAGACATCGCGCAACATCTGCTCTTCGGTCATGTCCTCGGGAAAGGCGCCTCCCTGCTCCAAACCCTTGTAAAAGGCGAAATTCGAGTTCAGGGCGCCGACGACATTCAGCTCGATCAGATCATTGGTTTCGATGAAATCGCGCAGCAGTTCCAGACGCGGGCTGTTGTCCTCCCGCATCTGCATCAGTTTATCGCGCGCCATTTCCTCGACGGAGTTGTCGAGCAGGGCCCGGCGCGCCGAAATTTCCAGCCCGACGATCTTCTGCCCGAGGTCCGAGGTGAAAAAATCCAGTACAGGCTGCATGTCCTGCCCTGCGAGCGCCTTGTCAAAGCGCGGCCCGAAGCCTTGCCACATGTTTTCCGGCGAATAGATCAGATCGACCTGCGCGCGCCACGCCGCCCCGCCCTTGCCCGGAAACAGTTCGTCTTCGAGACTGACCGCATAATCCACGCCCTCGACCCGCATGATCTCAATGATACTGTCCAGATCAAGCGCCCTGATCAGAGCATCCTGCTGCAGGCTTGCCCGTGCGGAAACAGCCGTGGGAAACCCGAGCAACAGCATGGCACTTACCGCCAGAAACACAGTGGCAAGCAGCCTGTGCAACCAGAATGAAGCCGTGATATTCGATTTGGTTCTGACCATGTTTTTACCTGTTGTTGACGGGCGCGGGTTTTGTAATTGCTAACGGTTGACGTGTTGCAAGGCAATTCCAATCCGGCGCCACACGGGAAATGGAGCCGGATTTGAAAGTAACCGGCCATGATCCGCGCATGGACAGGGCGCCAGCAAACCCTTAAACGACCTGCAACACAACCCAACAGGATCAACCCGGTGACTCAGTCTTTTGGCCCCGTAACAGCAGAAACAATTCCCACCGCCTACCAGACAGCCCTGCGCCTGCAAAGCACAGGCAAGCTGAACGAGGCCCTGTCACTGTACCAACAGATTTCGCGGGTCAATCCGCGTATCGCCGAGGTTCATTTTCAGGTGGCGCGGATCTTTGCCTCGGCCGGCAAATTTGAGAAAGCCCTGCCGCATGTGCGTACCTCGGCCCAGATCAAACCGAAAGAAGCCGCAGTCTGGGCGCTCTGGGCCGAAGTGCTGATCGGGCTGAACGACAAGAAGGAACTGGAAAGATTTGACCGGGCCTTGCGGCGCAGCGCCCTTCCCGGCCCGGCCAAGGCGAAAATCCGAAAATTGCTGCACCCACAAAGCAAAACAGCGGCCAAAGACCACGTACCCGAAACAATGCTTGAGGATATCGCTGACCTGATCGAGAGCGGCCAACTGGACGAAGCCGAAACCCGCCTGAAAAAACTGCTGGGAAACGCCCCGAACTTACCGGCATTGCTGCGCCTTCAGGCAAAATTGCATTTGGAGCGGGACAAACCGGATATGGCCCTGAAAACCCTGCAAAAGGCCCTGAGCAGTGCCCCGGACGCGGCAGATGTCCATTTGGATCTGGGCCGGGTTTTGCTTGCAACCGGCCATCCGATCGAAGCGGTCGAATCCCTGCGGCGGGCAACCCGTTTCGCCCCGGAAATGGCGATGGCATGGTCCGAACTCGGGCGCGCCCTGACGCAACTGGATCAGACGGATGAGGCCATGCAGGTGCTGGAGAAAGCCTGCAACCTGGCCCCGGACCTGGGCCAGGCGCATTTCAACCGCGCCATGCTGCTGGTCAAACTTGAACGCGATGACGCCGCGATAGACGCCTTCCAGAAGGCCATCGATAACGGCTGCGCCACAGCGCAGGCATTTGCAATGCTGGCGCGCGCGCAAGGCGTTCTGCGGCGCGAAGACGAGGCCCTGGAAAATTTTGACAAGGCGTTGCAACTGGATCCGAATTATGCCTTTGCCTATGCCCGGCGCGCCGCCCTGCTGCAGACACGCGGCGATTTTGACGCCGCCGAGGCCGATTTTCGCAAGGCAATCGAACTGGACCCCGACAATGGCGAAACCTACCGGGTTTTCTCGGCCTCACACAAATTCCGGCCCGATGATCCGCTGCTGGCGCAAATGCAAAAGCGGTGGAATGACGCGGATCTGGGCGACAGGGACCGGATGAACCTTGGCTTTGCGCTGGCAAAAGCGCTTGAGGACAGCAAGCAATACGAAAAGGTCTTTACCTACCTGAAGCCGGCCAACGACCTGATGCGCAAGGCTTTTCCCTATGATGTAAACAGCCGGGCGCTTGAGATCGAAAAGGTGAAGGCGGCATTCGACGATTTTGATTTCGAGACCCCGTTCAGCGGTGGCGACGACAGTTTTGCGCCGATATTCGTGACCGGAATGCCCCGCTCGGGCACCACCCTTGTCGAACAGATACTGGCCAGCCACAGCACCGTCACCGGTGCCGGCGAGGTGGGCGAATTTTCGCGTGAGGCCTACAAGCTGATCGCCACCCCCGAGGGGCCGTTTCACAAGGTGAGTGGACTGAACCACGAACAGATGACCGCCCTGGGCAAACATTACAGCCAGTTCATGCGCTCCCGCTTTCCCGATGCCGACCGCATTACCGACAAATCGATCCAGACCTATCTTGTGATGGGGTTTGTCAAGCTGGCCCTGCCGCGCGCCCGTGTCGTGGTTGTGCGGCGTGATCCGCGCGACAACCTGTTGTCGATCTACAAGAACGTCTTTCACGACGGCGCGCATCGCTATGCCTATGATCTGCGCGACCTTGGCATTTACTACAAGCTGTTCGAAGAGATGATCGACTACTGGCGCAAACGCCTGCCGGGATATTTCCACGAAATCAGCTATGACGCGCTGACCGCCGATCCCGAGGCTGAATCCCGCAAGCTGCTTGCGGCCTGCGATCTTGAATGGCAGGACCAGTGCCTGAATTTCCACCAGAACAAGAACCGGGTCGACACACTGAGTATTTATCAGGTGCGCCAGCCGATCTATCGCAGTTCGGTCAAGGCATGGCAGCGCTATGAAACCGAATTGCAAGCGCTGTTCGACGCCCTGAAATAACGCAGTCGCCGCTAAATTGCCCCTTGCCCTGCGCCGGTATCCCGCTTAGATACCGGCCTCGGTTGACCACAGCCTTGAACATGCGGAGAGGTGCCGGAGTGGTCGAACGGGGCGGTCTCGAAAACCGTTGATCCTTCACGGGATCCCAGGGTTCGAATCCCTGTCTCTCCGCCATTTCACACTTTCCCATGTGAAGATCATCCAACACCTTGAATGGCAAGGTCGTTTTGGGGTTTGAAGTCCTTCATTTCCGTAGCCTGTGATCCGCTCTGAGCTGGCCAATCTCGACATTATTTTCAAGTGCTAACGGATCAGGTTTCCTTAGCTTTCAATGGTTTGCAAGAAACTGGTGGCGAGTTCGAACAATCATCAAAGCTTCGCATTATTCCGGCAGGAAAAGCAGTAAATAATTACCGTGTACCGCAAGCTGTGTTTTGTATTACAAAACGCTTGGCAAGGGAGATGCTGGCGCTCTCCCGTTGCATCCCTCTGGCTTTCACAAGGCACAAACGAACCCCTTCTTGCGGTATCTGACAGTGGGTGTCAGCATCAACGTCATTGCTACTTTCCACAACATTTTTATATTTCTTGCCGGTGTGGCAAGGGCATGGCGCGTTTCGCCCGATCTTTTTTGCTTGCGAGGTTGTGAGGCTGGACGAGGAAAATCAGAGTCGGTCTTGATCTCTTGCTTAAGGTTCGGTGCCTCGAAAAAGCCAAGTTCCTTATTCCGGTCTCGGTAGTCCTTTTCCTGTTCTCCTCGTTCAATCGAACAGAGTCTCCTTTCAAATGGTCCGGTTTTCGGGGACAGGTCAAAATCATTGGCGCACCCGACAGGATTCGAACCTGTGGCCTCTGCCTTCGGAGGGCAGCGCTCTATCCAGCTGAGCTACGGGTGCACTAATGGCGGTTTAGGCTAAAATTTAAGGAGCTGCAAACGATTTTGAACTGACACAAAGAATATTCATAGGTCTGTTTATTCTACTTATCAATCACATAAATCTGTGATCATAAATTGTGCAAGCAACGGTACACCAACATATAAAAAAAACTTGACCATCATATCCAAGCCAAAATTAGTAAAGCTATCTCAAATAGGGGCTTAAGGTAAAACATGACGAATTTTAAATCACCGAAAGACCCGTTATTGCAGCCCCTTAGCATTCGAAGGTTGACGTTGAAAAACCGGGTGATGAGCACCGCGCATGCGTCCGGTATGGACGACGGCAACATGCCCGCCCTGCGGTATCAACGCTATCACGAGGAAAAGGCCAAGGGTGGGCTGGCGCTGACAATGTTTGGTGGCAGCTCCAACATTGCGCCGGATTCCCCTTCGGTTTTTCGCCAGTTGAATGCGGGAACCGATGCGATCATTCCCCATTTTCAAAGGTTTTCAGAGCGCATTCACCAGCATGGCGCGGCTTTGATGTGCCAGATCACACATATGGGCCGACGTGGCGACGCACAGGATGGCGAATGGCTGCCGACCATCGCACCGTCAGCCGTGCGCGAGGGTTTGCACCGGAACTTTCCGCGCGAGATGGACCAATACGACATTGACCGTGTGGTGAAAGCATTTGGGCAGGCGGCGCGGCGGTGTAAGGATGGCGGGCTGGACGGATTGGAAACGCTGGCGGGTGGCCATCTGATCGGGCAGTTCTTTTCTCCGATGACCAATCTTCGCAGCGATGGTTACGGCGGCAGCGTTGAAAACCGCACGCGATTTGCGCTGATGGTCCACGAAGAAATCCGCCGCCAAGTGGGTGATGACTTTGTGGTCGGTATGCGCCTGACACTGGACGAAGGTGTTGGCGGGTTGCGGTTTGACGAGGTCATGCAGATCGCTGAAATCCTGAAACGCGAAGGGGCGGTTGATTTCTTTAACTGCATGGTCGGTCGCATGGATACCGAGATAACGCTGGTTGAGGAAAACATGCCGGGGATGAGCCGCCCGCTGGCCCCTTACCTTGACAAAGTCGGCAAATTTCGGCGTGAAATTGGCGTGCCCGTATTCCATGCCGCGCGTGTCACCGATGTTGCCAATGCGCGTCACGCCATTCGCGAAGGCGTGCTGGATATGGTCGCCATGACCCGCGCCCATATTGCTGACCCGCAGATCGTGAATAAAATCATGCGCGGCGAAGAGGATCGTATTCGCCCCTGCATTGGTGCGTCGCATTGCATTTACAAGAAAATCCACTGCATCCACAACCCTGCCTCGGGTCGTGAAACACTGTTGCCGATGGAGGTGCCCGCCAGCGCCACGCCCGGCAAAAAGGTGGTGGTGGTTGGCGGTGGCCCGGCCGGAATGGAGGCAGCACGGGTGGCCGCCGAACGCGGGCACAAGGTGGTTTTGTTTGAAGCCGCTCCGAAACTGGGCGGGCAAATCCGGCTGGCGGCAAAAACCACATGGCGCAAGGATTTGATGCAGATCGTGGATTGGCGCGAAGGCGAGTTCGACAAACTGGCGGTCGATGTGCGCTGTAATGTTTACGCCGAGGCCGCGGATGTTCTGGCCGAAAACCCCGATCATGTGTTTGTCGCAACAGGCGGCATGCCCGCAGATCCGGCGATGCCGGGGGCGGAACTGGTGGTCTCCAGTTGGGATTTGCTGTCAGGCGATGTGCGGGCCGAGCAAGAAGTTCTGGTGTGCGACCATACGGGCCGTTACGAAGCGGTGGCCACGGCAGATATGTTGTCAGACAATGGCCACAAGGTAACATTGGCCACCATGGACGCCCATTCCGCCACCGAAATGGGATATCCTGACCGGATTATTTTCCACAAGCGTTTAGCTGCTCAGGGTGTCACAACACTGGCCTATCTAAAACTAAGCGCTCTGCGCAGAGACGGCAACCGTCTACTGGCCACATTGACCCATGAACTAACGGGGCAAACCCAAGATATCCTCACCGATCAAGTCGTACTGGAAGCTGGCACAGACCCGTTGGCCGACGTATTCTTCGATCTGATTGGTGCGGCAGCCAACAAAGGCATCACCGACGTGGACGCTATGGCCAACTGGTCCCCCCAACCCGACAAACACCAAGGTTACACCCTGCACCGCCTTGGCGACGCCGTGACCTCACGTTCCATCCATGCGGCACTGTTAGAGGCGTACCGATTGGCGGTGCATTTATGATTCGAGCTTTATGGAATTCACGCAAACAGCTCATGCGCCAATTCAAGCGCATCAACCAACACATCAACTTCGGCCTCAGTGTTATACAATCCAAACGACGCCCGCGCTGTGGCCGCTACGCCCAGATGCTCCATCAGCGGCTGGGCGCAGTGGTGCCCTGCCCGGACCGCCACGCCCTTTTTATCCAGAATGGTCGACAGATCATGCGCATGTGCCGCCCCCTGCATCGTGAACGAAAATATCGCGCCTTTACCCGCGGATTGCCCCTGAACATTCAGCCAGTTCAGCCCATCCAGCCGCGCCCGCGCGTAATCGCGCAGGTGGCGTTCATGCGCGGCGATGTTCTCCATCCCCAGCGCCATCATGTAGTCCAGTGCCACACCCAGCCCGATGATCTGCACGATGCCCGGCGTGCCGGCCTCGAACATCATCGGCGGATCGTTATAGCTGACGCAATCGCGGGTCACTTCGCGGATCATGTCACCGCCGCCCATAAAGGGCTGCATTTCGGCCATCCGTTCCCTGCGCACATAAATCGCGCCCGAGCCTGACGGGCCATACAGCTTGTGCCCGGTGATCGGATAGAAATCACAGCCGATATCAGCCAGATCAACCGGCATATGTACCGCCGCCTGCGAGCCGTCCACCAGCACCGGAATGCCGCGTGCACGGGCCTCATGACAGATGGTTTTCACATCCACCACCGTGCCCAGCACATTCGACATATGGGTGACGGCAATCAGGCGGGTTTTGTCGTTGATCGCATCAATCACCTTTTGCGGATCCAGATCACCCACCGCGTCGATATCCACCCATTTCAGCACCACGCCCATGCGTTCGCGCAGGAAATGCCAGGGCACGATATTGGCGTGATGTTCCATCACCGACAGGATGATTTCATCGCCCTCTTTCAGGTTGTTCATCGCCCAGCCATAGGCGACCATATTGATCCCCTCGGTGGTGCCGGAATTCAGCACGATTTCCCGTTCATTCGCCACATTCAGAAACCGCGCGATGATGCCACGCACGGCCTCGTATTTGTCGGTGGCCAGATTGGAAAGGTAATGCAACCCCCTGTGAACATTGGCATATTCGCAGGAATAGGCCTGCGTAACAGCGTCGATCACCACTTGTGGTTTTTGCGCCGAAGCACCGTTATCCAGATAGACCAGCGGCTTGCCGTTCACCTGACGTGCAAGAATTGGAAAATCCTTGCGGATCTCGTTTACATCATAGCCCACAATCACGCGTCCCTTTTCTCGGCCACAAACAAGCCACTTCCCCAGATGAACAAAAAGATCCCGGCCAGCAATCCTCCGACCAGATTGAGCGCCATTCCCGCCCCGATGAGACCGGCGACCAACCCTTGCAACAGCCAAAGCGGGGTTGTGGCCAGCAATGCCCAGAACAAGGCCAGGCGCGCGGAAAACCAGCTTCCCCGGCCGCCAAAGACCCTGGCCAGCAGATGGCTGACTGCGGCCAGCACGTAAAACATCAGCGGCGCAATGGCCATCCAGCCCAGCAATGCCCCGCCCATGCGGGCCTCAAGCGGTACTTCGGGATGGAAATAGGCCTCACGCGCCAGTAATGGCAGTTGCGCCACAAAAATCAGGGCGCAGGCGATGATCAGATAGACCAAGGCCCGGTCATCCCGTTCACCGCCGGCCAACTGCCGGCGCATAACCTCGCGCGGCCTGCGATAGCTGCGCAGAATGTCAAGTGTAACAGACACTTAGCGCCTCCGCTCCAGCCACCCTTCCAGCCGTGACCGCATATCTTCGGCTATTGCTGCGTCCTCGATTTCCTCAAGCGCGGTGGCAAGGAAGGCCAGCACAAGCAGGTCTTCGGCCGTCTTTGCCGGCACACCGCGCGAACGCAGATAGAAAAACGCCTCTTCATCAATGGCGCCGGTGGTCGAGCCGTGCGAGCAAATCACGTCATCTGCATAAATCTCCAACTCGGGTTTGGCCAGAAACTGGCTATCATCATCAAGCATCAACGCTTGCGACATCTGATAGCCATCGGTCTTCTGGGCACCAGGTTTGACCAGAATTTTCCCCTGAAAAACCCCGACCGCCCCGTTGCGCAGAACTTTCTTGAACACTTGCCGGCTTTCGCAGGTCTCAGCGTCATGGGTCACAAAAACCGTATCGTCATGATGGAAATCACCATCCCCCAGCGCGGCCCCGGCCACATGCGCAACCGCATTATCACCGGTAAAGGTGATCACCGCCTCATTGCGCGTGAGCCGGCCGTTGGCGGTCAGCGTAAAACTCTTGAACCGGCTTTCCTCGGCCAGACGTACGAACAGATGGGTGATGGCCAGACGTTCATGGTCTCTTCCCTGAGCACGAATATGATGAAAAGACGCACCCTTGGCGATATCCACTTCCAGCACCTTGCTGAAACGGGCGGCCCCCGGACCATTCTCAAGAAGGGTCATTTCCGCCCCTTCTTCCAGCTGGATAATATGGTGGAGGTTCACATCAGAAGCATCTGATTTATGGTTGTAAACAAGCGATATGGGACGGTTGACCCTACCGCTTACCCGGATCAGGATTCCATCTGTTGCACAAGCGGTGTTCAACGCGGCAAAGGGGCGTGCCACCGGGGTCTGACCAGCTTCCTCAAGAACGCCATACAGATCCCGTGCCCAGTGGATATCGGATTTTGCCGCCTCTTCCAGGCGGGTAATCTCAACCCCGGCCAATACCGGATCATCCGACGCCGCCGCATCAAACCGACCATCCGTAAAGACCAGTTTCAGCCGGTCAATATCGTCAAATACCGGTTTTTCGCTGTTTTCAAACACAGCAGCAGGTGCAGGAGACGCCGAGTTCAGGGCGTCTGGTCTGGTAAAGCGCCAATACTCATCACGCCGGTCCGGCAACCCCATGGCCTGCAGCCGCGCCACCGCCGCCTTGCGCGCCGCGGAAATCCAACGGCCGCCTGCCGGTACAGGGCAAGCAGCCAAACGTTCTTCCAACCCGGCGCTCTTTGCCTTTGCAACCGCCATCAGGCAAACTCCTCAAGAATATCCGCATAGCCGTTATGTTCAACCTCAAGCGCCAGTTCCGGACCACCGGTCTTTACAATCCGGCCATCGGCCATGATATGCACCACATCGGGTTCGATATGGTCCAGAAGTCTTTGATAATGCGTGATAACAAGAAACGACCGGTCCGGCGCGCGCAAGGCGTTCACCCCTTCGGCCACCAGCTTCATTGCGTCTACGTCCAGCCCGGAATCCGTTTCATCCAGAATGCACATCTTGGGCGCCAGTATCGCCATTTGCAGGATTTCGTTGCGCTTTTTCTCGCCGCCCGAAAAGCCCACATTGACAGGGCGTTTCAGCATATCGGCGTCGATTTTCAGCGCCTTGGCCTTCGCCCTTACCAGTTTCAGAAAATCAGTAGCCGAGAGCGGCTCTTCGCCGCGGGCTTTACGCTGTGCATTCACCGCCGTGCGCAAAAAGGTCATGTTGCTGACACCGGGAATTTCAACCGGATACTGAAAAGCCAGAAACAGCCCCTCGGCGGCACGTTCCTCCGGATCCAGATCAAGCAGATCGACACCATCAAGCGTGGCGCTGCCTTGCGTCACCTCATAGCCCTCGCGCCCGGCCAGCACATAGGATAACGTCGACTTACCCGAGCCGTTCGGCCCCATGATCGCATGCACCTTGCCCGTCGGAACCGTCAGGTTCACCCCCTTCAGGATTTGCTTGTCCTCCTCATCAAGTTTGACATGCAAGTCTTTGATTTCCAGCATTTTATTTCCTCAATTCTGCTTTGCTTTCCACAAAGCTATTCAACGGTTACAGCGGTGCCGGTTGCCGACACCATCAGCATCGAACCGGTTTTTCCCAGGACTTCATAATCCAGATCGACGCCGACCACGGCATTACCGCCTGCGGCTTTGGCGCGGTCCTGCATTTCCTGGATGGCAATCTCTCGCCCCTCTTGTAATTTGGCCTCGTAAGTACCGGACCGGCCGCCAACAATATCGGTGATCGAGGCCACGATGTCGCGCATGATATTGGCGCCCATGATGGTCTCTCCCGTGACGATACCGTGATAGGCGGTGATTTTACGGCCCTCTATTGCCGGCGTCGTGGTCGTAATCATACTGTTCTCTCCATTCTCTCACTGTCGGCTTCATCAGAAACCGGCTGCAACGCCTGCGCGTCCATTGCCGGGCCCTTTTTATGGGCCAGCCAGACGCAAAAGCAGGTGAACACCAGCGACGTGCCCACCGCTGCCCAGACGCCCAGAAACGGGGCCACCAAGATGGCCGAAACCACCGCTCCCTTGATGAAGGCCATGAAGGCCGCCATCATCAGGCGGATATGCTCCGGGGGCGGAGACCGTGTAGGGCGGGCGGCATCCATTACCCTACAGACCCCTCAAGCGAAATCGCCACCAGTTGCTGCGCTTCCATTGCAAATTCCATCGGCAGCGCCTGCAACACCTCCTTGGCAAAGCCGTTGACGATCAACGCCACGGCTTCTTCCTCGTCCATGCCGCGCTGGCGGCAATAGAACATCTGGTCATCATCCACCTTGGATGTCGTTGCCTCGTGTTCGACCCGGCTCGAATTGTTCTTCACCTCGATATAGGGCACCGTATGCGCGCCGCACTTGTCGCCGATCAGCAGGCTGTCGCATTGCGTATAGTTGCGGCTGTTTTTCGCCCTCGGGTGCATTGAAACAAGGCCACGATAGGTGTTTTGCGCGCGCCCTGCCGAAATCCCCTTGCTGACAATGCGCGAGCGGGTATTCTGGCCCAGGTGGATCATCTTGGTGCCGGTATCGGCCTCCTGATGGTTGTTGGTGATGGCGATGGAGTAGAACTCTCCCTGAGAAGCCTCTCCGCGCAGGATGCAACTGGGATATTTCCAGGTGACCGCACTGCCGGTTTCAACCTGGGTCCACATCACCTTGGCCCGGTCCCCGCGGCAGTCGGCACGTTTTGTGACAAAATTGTAGATGCCGCCCTTGCCGTTTTCATCCCCCGGATACCAGTTCTGCACGGTGGAGTATTTCACCTCGGCATCTTCCTCGACGATGATCTCGACCACCGCCGCATGCAATTGCGCCGTATCGCGCTGAGGCGCAGTGCACCCCTCAAGGTAGCTGACATAGCTGCCCTTGTCGGCAATGATCAGGGTGCGTTCGAACTGGCCGGTGTTTTCGGCATTGATCCGGAAATAGGTGCTCAGCTCCATCGGGCAGCGCACGCCGGGCGGGATATAGACAAAGGAGCCGTCGGAGAACACCGCGCTGTTCAACGTCGCATAGAAATTATCGGTCGGCGGCACCACAGTACCCAGATATTTTTTCACCAGTTCCGGATGCTCGCGAATGGCCTCGGAGATTGAGCAGAATATCACCCCGGCCCTGGCCAGTTCCTCCTGAAAGGTGGTGCCGACGCTGACACTGTCAAACACGGCATCCACCGCCACCTTGCGCCCTTCGGCCGGGGCGCTGTCCGCCCCCTCGACCCCGGCAAGGATCATCTGTTCCTTCAGCGGAATGCCCAGCTTTTCATAGGTTGCCAGCAGCTTCGGATCCACATCATCCAGTGATTTCGGCTTTTCTTCCATGCTTTTGGGCTTGGCATAGTAATAGATATCCTGAAAATCGATTTCCGGATAGTGTACCATGGCCCATTTCGGCTCGGTCATCTTCTCCCAGCGGGAAAATGCCTGGAGCCGCCATTCCGTCATCCATTCCGGCTCTTCGTTCTTGGCCGAAATCAAGCGCACGATATCGGGATTGACACCCTTGGGAGCGTAATCCATCTCGATATCTGTGGCCCAGCCATATTTGTATTTGCCCGAGATCGAGTGCACAGCCTCGACTGTTTCCCGGTCTACACCGTCGCGTACATCCAGATCATCCATGTCTTTTTCCCATCCTCAAGCCGCCCGGGCCTGAAATTTTTCATATGCGCCAAGCCAGGCTTCGGCAAAGCGCTCCAACTCTTCCATCGTTGTAGCCGGCCCGATCGAAACCCGTATGGCCCCTTGTGCCGTCTGCGCGTCATATCCCATCGCGGCCAGCACCCGACTGGCCCGCACCTTGCCCGACGAGCAGGCCGAACCGGCAGACACTGCAAACCCGGCCAGATCCATCTGCATCACCTGTGTTTCGTTTTTCCAGCCGGGTGTTGCAAAATACAAGGTGTTCGGAAGCCTGTGCGACTCATTCCCGACAAAAATAGTCTCTTTTGCGGAAGATGCCAGAGCCTGTTCCAGAATATCGCGATTTTGCCGCACCTTTTGCCAGATGCCGGCATCCAGATCCCGGGCTGCGGCCTCTGCGGCTGCACCGAACCCGGCAATGCCCATGACATTCTCGGTTCCGGCCCGGCGGCCCATTTCCTGGCCACCGCCGCGAATTTGCGCGGCAATGTCCGTACCCCGTTTCACCACCAGCGCCCCGACACCTTTCGGGCCGCCCAATTTATGCGCCGAAACAATTGCCATGCGTGCACCACACCAGTTGAACGCAAACGGAATCTTGCCAAAAGCCTGGGTCGCATCCACAAGTGCCAGACCATCCGGCAGCGTTGAAACGATCCCGGTTTCACTATTGGCCACCTGCAGGACCGATTGCGCCGGATCATCGACCTGAACCTTTCCGGCACGATCCACCGCCAGTTCCTCCGTTACCCAAGCCAGCACGGCATCATGCTCAACCGGTGCCCCCTTCAGCCCGCGCCCGGCCAGCGCCAGCGCCGCGGCCTCTGTTGCCGAGCCGGTAAAAATGACATCCTGCCCTTCCGCCCCAAAGGCGGCCGCAACCTGGGCGCGTGCCCGCTCGACAATCGCCCGGGCAGCCCGTCCCTCCAGGTGGATGCTCGACGGGTTGCCCAGCAAATCCATCGCCGCAACCATGGCTGCCCGCGCTTCGGGCCGCAGGGGTGCGGTGGCGTTCCAGTCCAGATATGTTCGCTCAATCGGCATCATTTTCGCCCATCTGTGCTGCTGAACACGTCATTTTCAAAGACATGAAATTCTGAAGCCCACTCATGCCTCATCCACCACTTCAAACAGGTTGGGGACCGCCGGACAGGGGGTCAGATCATTTTCTATGACATCTGACAGACGAGTTTGATGCAAAAACACATAAACATGCGCGCTCAGCCCTTCCCACAGCCGGTTGGTCAGGGATTGCGCCTTGGTTCCCGATGCGCCGCCGGTTGCCCCTGCCCCGGTGTGCATCGCCGATACGGTCTCATCCACGGCTGCCAGCACATCAACGACCCGGATATGGGACGGTGATCGTGCCAGACGATACCCGCCGCCAGGGCCGCGCACGCTTTCCACCAGCCCGGCACGGCGCAGTTTGACAAACAACTGTTCAAGATAAGGCAGCGAGATATCCTGGCGCGCGGATATTTCAGCCAGAGACATCAGAGCAGCATCTTCTGCCCGCGCAACGGGATTCTGGACAGCCAGATCGACCAGAGCAACCATTGCATACCGCCCTTTGGTGCTGAGTTTCATCGCTTTACCCCGCTCTGAAGGCACAGATCCTGTGCAAATGCGCCAAAAACATTGACCTTGGTCGCAAGGGTGCTTAATTCCCTACTGACCAACACCGCTGAAATTGGCGAGTTGGAATGTTTCTAAGGTAGCCGACAAAATTCGTCAAGAATGAACGGCCCGCAAAGAGGACGCATATGCCCGAGGTTATTTTTCCAGGGCCGGAAGGCCGGCTTGAAGGTCGTTATCACCCCCAGAAAGAAAAAGATGCGCCAATTGCCATTGTGCTGCACCCGCACCCACAATTCGGCGGGACGATGAACAATCGTGTCGTCTACAATCTTCACTACACTTTCTATAATATGGGCTTTACGGTGCTGCGTTTCAATTTCCGTGGGGTCGGACGATCTCAGGGGGAATATGATCAGGGCGTTGGTGAGCTGTCGGATGCCGCTTCGGCGCTTGATTATCTGCAAACCCTCAACCCGAATGCCAAACACTGCTGGGTCGCAGGCTTCAGCTTTGGCGCCTGGATTGGCATGCAACTGCTGATGCGGCGGCCGGAAATCACCGGGTTCATTTCGGTTTCACCGCCTGCCAACATGTATGATTTCTCGTTCCTTGCCCCCTGCCCCAGTTCAGGGCTGATCATCAATGGGCTGGCCGACCGTGTCGCGCCACCGCAAGATACCCGTGTGCTGGTGGAAAAGCTGCACGAGCAAAAGGGAATCACCATTACCCACGAAGAGGTGGAGGGCTCGGGGCATTTCTTTGAAGACGCCCATATGGATACACTATTGGATAGCGTTGATACCTATGTACGCCGCCGTCTGACCGAAACCACACGCTGATTTACAGGGAAAACCGGAATGGGTGTTGTCGAAGACCTCGCTGACGAACTGGCCAAGGATGTCCTGAAAGCTGCGGACATGGCAAAGGATGTCGATCTGTATAAAAAGGTTTCCGAAATTGTCGGAGACAGTTCAACGACGCTTCAGGATGCGTATCTTACGGCGGTCAGGGTCAGGATTGCCGAAAGGCGCGCCCGCAGTTACCTGAACGACTATATTTCGAAAAACCTGAAGAATGAAACGCCGATCGCTGACGGCTGATCCTGATCTTTGGCATTCTTCTTGTATACTGTTGTATACAGTCTTCCCCCGCAGGGCAGATTGCGCTAGAAGGCGCGCAAGTGATTCACCCCAACCACGAGAGGCCCGCCCATGCGCAAGATCAAAGTAGACAACCCGGTTGTAGAACTCGACGGGGATGAGATGACCCGGATCATCTGGCATTTCATCCGGGAAAAACTGATCCTGCCCTACCTGGACATTGATTTGAAATACTACGACCTGTCGATCCAGAAGCGCGACGAAACCGAGGATCAGATTACGGTGGACGCGGCAAACGCGATCAAGAAATACGGTGTGGGTGTAAAATGTGCCACGATAACACCGGATGAAGCCAGGGTCGAAGAATTCGGCCTGAAAAAGATGTGGAAATCTCCGAACGGCACCCTGCGCAACATTCTGGGCGGAACGATCTTTCGCGCCCCGATCATCTGCAACAACGTCCCGCGGCTGGTTCCCGGCTGGACCAAACCCATCGTGATCGGGCGCCACGCCTTTGGCGACCAGTACAAGGCAACCGATTTCCGTTTTCCCGGCAAGGGCCAACTGACGATGAAGTTTGTTGGCGAGGACGGAAAGGTCATTGAACACGTGATCTTTGATGCCCCCTCATCCGGGGTGGCTATGGGCATGTATAATCTGGATGACTCCATTCGCGATTTTGCCCGTGCCTCGCTGAATTACGGGCTGAACAAGGGATGGCCGGTCTACCTCTCGACCAAGAACACGATTCTCAAGGCCTATGATGGCCGTTTCAAGGATCTGTTTCAGGAAGTATTTGACGCGGAATTCCGCGAACAATTCGAAGAGGCAGGCATTACCTACGAGCACCGCCTGATAGACGACATGGTCGCCAGCGCCATGAAATGGTCCGGCGGATTTGTCTGGGCCTGCAAAAACTATGACGGCGATGTGCAATCAGATACTGTGGCCCAGGGGTTTGGCAGCCTCGGGCTGATGACCTCGATCCTGATGACACCAGACGGCAAGGTGGTGGAAAGCGAAGCCGCCCACGGCACGGTGACACGGCACTATCGCCAGCATCAGAAGGGCGAGGCCACCTCGACCAACTCGATCGCCTCGATCTATGCCTGGACCGGCGGGCTGAAGCACCGCGCAAAACTGGACGACAACCCGGCACTGATGCTGTTTGCCGAGACACTGGAGCGGGTCATCGTTGACACGGTCGAAAGCGGCGACATGACCAAGGATCTGGCGCTGCTGGTGGGCCCCGATCAGAAATGGCTGACCACCGAAGGCTTCCTCGAAAAGATCGACGAAAATCTGCAGGCTGCGCTCGCCGGCAAGGTTTGAGGCTGGATCTGTTAAGCTTGGCCTTGGCCAGGCATCTGGCCGCACAAGGAAGGCCGCCCCTCGGGGCGGCTTTCCAATCTTGATGATTGTCAATTCAGGATGCTTTGCGTTTCTTGCGCCGGGCAGAAAATCCAAGACCCCCAAGCGCCACCACCAGCAGTGGCAAACTTGCCGGAAGTGGGACAGGGCTGATCTGGATTGGAACTCCGCTGAACTGGGCATTTGCGGCATAGCGCAACAGGCTCGGGCTGCCGTCAACGCTTTCCTCGCCGAAACCCGCGGTTACGATTCCGCCCGCATTGGTCAGTGGTGCCCCCAGCGCCAGTACAATCTGGCGCGTCGGCTCGGATGAACTGGTGAACACCAGGATGTTGGCAAAAATACCGACCGAGGTATCATAAACGACTTCTGTCATCGGGTCCCCGGCACTGACCGGCGTTGTCGTGACGGAAATGTCGCTAAAGGTTGTGGTATCCGCATCATAAATGAAAGCGCCGAAACCGATAGCCGCACCAACACTCCCCCCTGGAGCTACACCCCCTGGCGGATCACTGGGCACCAGCAATAATTCATCGACAGTCCAGATGACAGGCACCGCCTGAGCAGCGCTCGCGGCAAGGGAAACGGCTATGGCTGTTGTAGCTGCAAGCATACGCATGTTGAATCTCCGCAATCACAAATGTTCCCCCAAAAAAACATCGGGGAGATGAAAAAGATGAACCTACAAAAGATGCTTCATTATGTTGATTTTATTGCGCCATGTCAATTTCAATGCGGAGCCGCAGCATTGAGTTGCCATCCAAGGGACAATCTTCCTGAAAGGCGGATAATGTTTCTGTCTGATATGGCATCACCACGTCACGGCCATACCGAGATTTCCTGGCGCAATAGGGCTGGCCTTTTGCGCCTGTGTCCTATAGGCCCCGCGCGAACCCTGAAAAAGGTACAGGACCATGGAACTCAGAAATATCGCAATCATCGCCCACGTTGACCACGGCAAAACCACGCTGGTGGACGAACTGCTGAAACAGTCCGGGACCTATCGGGAAAACCAGACGGTCAGCGAACGCGCCATGGACAGTAACGATCTGGAGCGGGAACGCGGCATAACCATTCTTGCCAAGGCCACCAGTGTCGAATGGGACGGTGTGCGGGTCAATATCGTCGACACGCCGGGGCATGCTGATTTTGGCGGCGAGGTCGAACGTATTCTCAGCATGGTCGATGGCGTGGTTTTGCTGGTCGATGCCGCCGAAGGCCCGATGCCGCAGACAAAGTTTGTAACGAGCAAGGCACTGGCGCTGGGGTTGAAGCCGATTGTGGTGCTGAACAAGGTCGACAAACCGGACGCAGAACCCGACCGGGCGCTGGACGAGGTCTTTGATCTGTTTGCCAATCTGGGCGCCTCCGACGAACAGCTCGATTTTCCGCATCTCTATGCATCGGGACGATCCGGCTGGGCCGATACGGAACTGGATGGCCCGCGCAAGGATCTGCACGCGCTGTTTGAGCTGATTGTAAAACATGTTCCGGAACCGGCACAGATTGCACACCGCGATGAGCCCTTCTCGATGCTCGCCACCACCCTTGCCGCAGACCCGTTTATCGGCCGGCTGTTGACCGGCCGGATCGAAAGCGGTCGTGTCAGGGCTGGTGACACCATCAAGGCGCTTGCACGTGATGGTGAGCGGCTTGAGCAGTTTCGCGTCAGCAAGGTGCTGGCCTTCCGCGGCCTGACCCAGCAGGCCGTGGATGTTGCCGAAGCCGGTGACATCGTCTCGCTCGCCGGCATGAGCAAGGCCACCGTGGCCGACACGCTTTGCGCCCCCGAGGTCGACAAGGCCATTCCGGCCCAGCCGATCGACCCGCCGACCATCAGTGTGACCTTTGGCATCAACGACAGCCCGCTGGCCGGACGTGACGGAAAGAAAGTGCAAAGCCGGGTGATCCGCGAGCGCCTGATGAAAGAGGCCGAAACCAACGTGGCCATCCGGGTGACAGACACCCCCGGTGGTGATGCTTTCGAGGTTGCCGGACGTGGTGAATTGCAAATGGGTGTCCTGATCGAAAACATGCGACGCGAGGGGTTTGAGCTTTCCATCAGTCGCCCGCAGGTGCTGTTTCGTGAAGAAAACGGCCAGAAACTTGAACCGATCGAAGAAGTCACCATTGATGTCGACGATGACTATACCGGCGTCGTGGTCGAGAAACTGACCGGCCCGCGCAAGGGCGAACTGGTCGAGATGAAACCGGCCGGGGCCGGCAAAACCCGAATTGTTGCCTATGTCCCGTCACGCGGGCTGATCGGCTATCAGGGGGAATTCATGACCGACACCCGGGGCACCGGTGTTCTCAACCGGGTTTTTCATGGCTGGGCCTCTTACAAGGGCACCATTCCCGGCCGCCGCGCCGGTGTGCTGATCTCGATGGAAAACGGCATTTCCGTCCCCTATGCGATCTTCAACCTGGAAGACCGTGGCAAATTTTTCATTGGGGCACAGGAACCCGTGTATCAGGGCATGATCATTGGCGAGCACAGCCGCGAGAATGATCTTGAGGTGAACCCGCTGAAAGGAAAAAAACTGACCAACGTGCGCGCCAGCGGCACGGATGAGGCCGTGCGCCTGACACCGCCCGTGCGTATGAGTCTTGAACAGGCGATTGCCTATATCGACAATGACGAACTGGTTGAGGTCACGCCAAATGCCATACGCCTGCGCAAACGCCACCTGGATCCTCATCTGCGCAAGCGCGCGGCCAGAGGGGCCGCCTAGAACAGATTTGGAAAGAGATCACACACCTTCGACAAAGGTGTATTCGCGCTCGGCTGCGGGCAGGCCGTGTTTCAAGGCCTCCTGGTATTCAGGCGAATTATAGAATGCGAGGGCCGTGTCCATGTCCTTGAAACGGATGATGACATTTCTGGCCCGGCCCTTGCCTTCCATTTGCACGCAATCTCCGCCGCGCGCCAGAAATTCACCACCGTACTTCGCCACAGCCGGTCCGGCAATTTCTGCGTATTTCGCGTAAGATTCGGCGTCTTTCACATCAATATGCACCATTGCATAAACAGTCATTCTATTCCTCCAGCATCTGTCTTGCGGCCGCGATGGCCTGATCTGCTTTTTCGGCACTGGCACCACCAGCCTGCGCCATGTCCGGCCGGCCTCCGCCGCCCTTGCCCCCCAGGGCCAACGCGGCCTTGCGCACAATATCAACAGCCGAAATCCGGTCGGTCAGATCAGGCGTGACGCCGGCCGCGATGGCCGCCTTGCCGCCTGTATCTGCAATCAGCAGGATCACACCCGATCCGATCTTTTCCTTGTGGGCATCCACCAATGCCGGCAGATCCTTGCCGCTGACGCCGGTAAGTGTTTGTGCGATAAAACCGACACCATTAACCGTTTCCGGTTCAGTGTCGCGTTGCGCCCCGCCGCCGGCACCGGCAAGCGCCAGATCACGCCGCAGTTGCGCCACTTCGTTCAGCAACGCTTTGCGTTCATCCAGTACCAGCCGCACGCGTTCAGGCAACTCACGCGGCGGTGCCTTGGCCACATTGGCAGCCTGTATCAGGGCCTCCTGCTGGTTTTCCACATGGCGCAGAGCGGCTTCTCCGGTCAGGGCTTCGATCCGGCGCACACCTGCACTCGAAGCACTATCCCCCAACAGGATGAACATGCCGATATCACCGGTGCGCGAAACATGCGTGCCGCCACACAGTTCCAGAGAATAGGTCTTGCGGTCTGTTCCTTTACCGGAATTGGCCTTTTGCCCCATGGCAACGACCCGGACCTCGTCACCGTATTTCTCGCCAAACAGGGCCTGTGCGCCCAGTTCGCGGGCCTCATCCGGGGTCATGACGCGCGTTTCAACCGGAGTGTTCTGGCGGATATAGGCATTCACCTCGGTTTCGACGCTGCGCATCTGCTCTGGGGTCAGGGGTTTTGCATGGCTGAAGTCAAACCGCAGCCGGTTTTCCGCATTCAACGACCCGCGCTGGGCCACGTGATCCCCCAAGGTTTCGCGCAGGGCTTCGTTCAAAAGATGCGTTGCCGAATGACTGGAGCGGATTTGCAGCCGCCGCGTATGATCGACCTCCAGCAGTGCCCCCTCACCGCGGGCGATCTGGCCCTTTGTCACTTCGGCAAAATGGATGAATACCCCGGCCGTCTTGCGGGTATCGGTGATCCGGGCTTCGCCGGTTTCGGTGCGCAGAATACCTGTATCCCCGACCTGGCCACCGCTTTCAGCGTAAAATGGTGTCTGGTTCAGAACAATTTGCACAGTGCTGCCAAGCTTTGCAACCTCAACCGGTTTTCCACCGTCAACCAGCGCCAGGATCTGCCCCTCGGCGGTCTCTGTGTCATACCCCAAAAACTCGGTACTGCCGTGCTCTTGCGCGATATCAAACCATATCGCAGAATCCGCCGCATCCCCGGAACCGGCCCAGGCGGCGCGCGCCTTGGCTTTCTGCGCGTCCATCGCCGCATCGAACCCGTCAGTGTCGACAACCCTGCCCTTTTCGCGCAACGCATCCTGCGTCAGATCCAGCGGGAAGCCGTAGGTGTCGTACAGCCTGAATGCCGTATCCCCCGGAAGCGGCGCATCTTCCGGCAGATGGGAAAGCTCCTCATCCAGCAGCCGCAACCCCCGGTCCAGCGTCTTTTTGAAGCGTGTTTCTTCCAGCAGCAGCGTTTCCTCGATCAGCGCCTTGGCCTGGCCGAGTTCCGGGTAGGCCTGCCCCATCTGGGTAACCAGTTCTGGCACCAGTTGGTGCATCAGAGGGTCCTTCACACCCAAAAGATGCGCGTGCCGCATGGCGCGGCGCATGATCCGGCGCAACACATAGCCTCGGCCCTCGTTTGAGGGCATGACCCCGTCGGCAATCAGGAATGACGTGGAGCGCAGGTGGTCTGCAATCACCCGGTGGTGCGTTTTTCCCGGCCCGTCGGGATCCGTTGAGCTTGCATGGGCCGAGGCCTCGATCAAGGCGCGCATCAGATCCGTCGCGTAATTGTCGTTTGTGCCCTGCAGCAATGCGGCAACGCGCTCGATCCCCATGCCGGTGTCAATTGATTTATTCGGCAGGGGCTGGCGTGGGGCGTCTTCGAACTGTTCATACTGCATGAACACCAGGTTCCATATCTCGACAAACCGATCTCCGTCCTCGTCGGCACTGCCAGGAGGGCCGCCCCAAATATGCTCGCCGTGATCAAAGAAAATCTCCGAACATGGTCCGCATGGGCCCGTTGGCCCCATCATCCAGAAATTATCGCTGGTGGCGATGCGGATGATCTGGCTATCGGAAAAACCGGCCACTTTCTTCCATAAATCGGCGGCCTCTTCATCATCATGGTAAACAGTGACAAGCAGCCTGCTCTTTGGAATATCCAACTCCTTTGTGATCATGTCCCAGGCCAGCGGGATAGCGCGCTCCTTGAAATAATCGCCAAAGGAAAAATTGCCCAGCATTTCAAAGAATGTATGATGGCGCATGGTGTAGCCGACATTATCCAGATCATTATGCTTGCCGCCAGCCCTGACGCATTTCTGCGCGGTTGTGGCCCGCTTGTAGTCCCGTTTTTCAACGCCGGTAAAAAGATTCTTGAACTGGACCATTCCGGAATTGACAAACATCAGTGTCGGATCATTGCGCGGCACCAATGGCGAACTGGGAACCACTTCATGTTCGTTTTTCTCGAAAAAACTTAAAAAACTGGAGCGGATTTCATTCAGACTCGGCATGGCTTTCGGTCTCGTTTCAGGATCGATTTCTGGTTCGGTCCTGATTATCCGCAAGCTTTGCGCCTGTCCACAGCCAAGGTGCCTGATAATGGAAAAGGCCGGGAGATCCCGGCCTTTAAGACTCTCGTCAGATTTGTTGCTCCAATCATGGGCAATGGGTATCAGGCTTCGACAACATCGTCTCCGGCATCCATCACAGCGGTCTCTTCCGGCATGTCAAAATCCAATCCGTGTGCGGCCCGGATCTTGTCTTCGATCTCATGCGCGATGCGTGCGTTCTCTTTCAAAAATACCTTGGCATTTTCACGCCCCTGCCCGATCCGTTCATCACCATAGGAATACCATGAGCCCGACTTGTCGACCACTCCGGCCTTGACCCCAAGATCGACCAGTTCGCCCATTTTCGAAATGCCTTCACCATACATGATGTCAAATTCAGCCTGCCGAAAAGGTGAGGCAACCTTGTTTTTCACGACTTTCACGCGGGTGGCATTGCCAACCACTTCGTCCCTGTCCTTGATCGCGCCGATGCGGCGAATATCCAGGCGCACAGAAGAATAGAATTTCAGCGCATTGCCGCCAGAAGTCGTTTCCGGGCTGCCAAACATCACGCCGATTTTCATGCGAATCTGGTTGATAAAGATCACCATGCAATTGGAACGGCTGATTGAACCGGTCAGCTTGCGCATGGCTTGACTCATCAGCCGCGCCTGAACGCCAACGCTGGAATCGCCCATGTCGCCTTCCAGTTCGCTTTTCGGGGTCAATGCCGCCACAGAATCGACAACCACCATGGAAACCGCGCCGGAACGGACCAGCGTGTCCGTAATTTCCAGTGCCTGCTCGCCGGTATCGGGCTGGGAGATCAGCAACTCCTCCAGATCAATACCCAGCTTTTTGGCATATTGCGGGTCGAACGCGTGTTCTGCATCGACAAAGGCGCAGACCCCTCCTTTTTTCTGTTCCTCGGCAATGCAATGCAGGGTCAGCGTTGTCTTGCCTGAACTTTCCGGGCCATAAATTTCAACGATGCGACCTTTGGGCAGGCCGCCAATTCCCAACGCTATGTCCAACCCCAATGACCCGGTTGATGTGGCTTCAATTTCCGGCAGGGCATTGTCTTTGCCCAGTTTCATTATCGAGCCTTTGCCAAATTGCCGCTCAATCTGCGCCAAGGCGGAATCGAGGGCTTTTTGTTTGTCGGTGCTGCGCTTTTCTGTCATTTTCAGAATTTCTGCCGTTGTCATTGGTTGCTTCCTTATTTCATACCCTGTGCCGGGCGGCAATCACTGCTTATGTTCGCCTCTTGTTCTCATTGCCTTTATGGGACCAAAAAGAGAACATTTCAATAGATTTTATTTATTCCTCTTTAAGGATCAGATTTTAACAAGTAGTTACCAAGGGCGGAATAACAGGAGAGTTTGACCATATGCTGGTATTTCCCAAAGCCGGACTGGTTCTGCTGGCGGCGCCCAAAACCGCAACAACGGCAATAGAATCCGCCCTGGCACCTCAGGCCGCCGTTGTTTTACGCAATCCCCCCGAACTCAAACATATGCCGCTCTATCGGTATAATCGCCTCTTCAAACCTCTCCTGGAGAAAACGGGTTTGACCGGGATGGAAACGGCGGCCATGATTCGCGAGCCCGAGGACTGGCTCAGAAGCTGGTACCGGTACCGCTCGCGGGAGGCTTTACAGGGACAGCCGCAATACACCGGCAATCTCGACTTTGACTCGTTTGTAAAGGCCTATCTCAGAGCCAGGCGGCCAGCCTTTGCCAATATCGGCTCGCAAGCAAAATTTTTGTCTGATGGCAACGGGGCCGTTGGAGTCACCCACCTGTTTCGCTATGAAAACTTATCCGGCTATATCAGGTTTCTCAGCCAGAGATTGACGCTGGACATTCACTTGCAGAGAAAGAACGTATCGCCGCCCCGCGAAGCCCGCCTGTCGCCGGGCGTTCGCAAGCGCCTGCGCGAAAAATGCGCGCAGGAGTTTGCAATCTGGCAAAACGCTCTGTGACGGCGGGGAGCCGGAATCAGTGTAATTGCTGGCGCACGGTTTTTGTCAGATCCGTCAGAGAGAACGGCTTGGGCAGAAAAACAGAATTCGGGATGCGCGCCTGGTTGTCACTGAAATCGTCTTCGGCGTAACCGGAAACAAATACGACTTTTACGTCCGGGCGATCCTCGAGTGCTTTTTTAACCCAACTCGGACCATCCATTCCGGGCATGATCACATCTGTCACGAAAACATCAATGGCCAGTTCTGTATCCTTCAGAGTTTCCAGCGCCTCCTCGGCATTTTCAGCCTCAAGAACAGTATAGCCCCGCATCCGCAGGGCGCGTGATGCAAAAGCCCGAACCGGAGCTTCATCCTCGACCAACAGGACGACACCATCGTCCTTTTCAGGAATTGAGTCCTGCTCTTCCTGCAAATCCGGCTGCGGCTCGCCCAGATCAGTTTTGCCATGCTGTGCAGATTCGAGGTTTGCCGGTTTGGCGGCCGCATAAGATCCGTGTGAGAAAACCCCTTCTGCCGCGTAAGCCGGGAAGTAGAGGGTGAAGCAGGTGCCATTTCCCGGAGCGCTGTCAACAAAGATGAAGCCGCCCGTTTGCTTGACAATACCATAGGCGGTAGACAGGCCGAGGCCTGTGCCCTCACCGGTTCTTTTGGTCGTGTAAAACGGCTCAAAAATCTTTGCCTGCTTGTCAGCAGGAATGCCGACTCCCTCGTCACTCACCTTGACCACCACATATTCGCCAGCAGGAACCGCTGCCCGGTCACGTTTCAGCGTTTCCGTCAGGGTTATGTCAGAGGTCTCAATCTTGATTTCGCCGCCCTCCGGCATAGCGTCACGCGCATTGACCACCAGGTTCATCAAGACCTGCTCCAGTTGCCGCTTGTCGGCCAGTATCGGCTGTAACGCCGGATCATGAGACAGGGTGAGTGTGGTTTTTTCACCCACCAGACGGTTCAGCAGATGTGTAAGATCTGACAATGTGTCGCGCAGATCGAGGACTTCCGGTCTCAGGTTTTGCTTGCGCGAGAAGGCCAGCAACTGGCCAACCAGACTGGCCGCCCGGTTTGCATTCTGGTTGATCTGAACCAGATCGGCGTAATCCATATCTGCCTGATCATGACGCAGCAATAACAGATCGCAATGCCCGGATATTGCCGTCAGGAGATTATTGAAATCATGGGCAACACCGCCGGCAAGCTGGCCGATGGCCTGCATTTTCTGGCTTTGAACGAACTGAGCCTCCAGGGTTTTCAGTTCGGTTGCATCATTCAGGACAGCCACAAGCATCGGAATGTCGTCCTCGACAACCCTGCTCAGGGTGAATTGCAAAAACACATCTGCGTCGGGCTTGCGGGCTTTCAATACTTCGGCGCGGTGCAAACTGCGCCCTTCGACAGCTTCTCTCAGCCAGTCCCCGATCGGGCGGCCAGGCCCTTCAACCAAATCCGAAAGGTAGACTTCCCCGTCCTTGTCATTTGAAAATTCGAGCAGGCTCCTTGCCCGCCTGTTGGCCTGAACAACCCGGCCATCTCCAGTAATCCTGAGCAATGGAACCGGCAGTTCATCAAAGAAGTGCCACCCCCCTCCGTCAACCGCCGGCACGGTCGACCCCGGCAGAAGATAGATTTCGCGCCGGCCGCCTGCCCCGGTCAGTTCCGCCACCAGACTGCGGATCGGCCCATCCGCCGCCGCGATTTCATTTTCCTGCCCGTTTCTGAGCGGGAGTTCGTTAAAAACACGATCCAGGGTTTTCACGCGCGCGCCCAACAGTTTTCGCATGGCTTCATTCATGAAAAGGATCGTTCCGGTCTTGCTGGCGGTCAGCATCGGCAGACTCAGGCTTTCCGCGCCACGGCCATTGGCATTCCGCATTCCCATGTCTTCGAGTCGCCAGAGAAATTCATTTGCCCCGACCTGATGTACAGCCAGCCGGATATGGCCGCGACGGGTTACAATATCTTCTCTGGCCGCCCCGAAAGAGGAGGCGCGTGACTGCAGCCGGGCAAAAATCGCCGCTGGATTGGCAAACATATCACGCAAAGCATGCGACAGGGTCTGGCCTTTCTGATCCTCGAACCGTTCAAGCGCGGCCTGATTCAAAAAGCCGATCTCCCCATCGAGATCCGTGAGAAAACTGGGCGAACTGTCGTGCTCCACGAAAGCAGACAATGCCGATTTCAGTTTTTTGCCTGAAAGCCTGTGCCGAAGTGCAAGAAAACGCACCATGCCTGCCAGAAAGCCCAGTGTCAGCCCGACCGACAGGAATATTCTGGTAAGAATGGGATCCGAAACAAAAAACGCTGCCGCGAGCAATACAACGGCGAAAAGGGCCGCGTAAAGAATACGTGGCGACAAGACAAGCGCTGTCTGTGTCATATTCTGTGGTGAAAGCGCCGGATGCGACACAAATAACCCTCCATCGATTCGTTGTCGGGTTCATTTCGACGCCTTTTCCTTAAGCGCAGATTAACCCTGCAACGATTCTCGCGAAATAACAACTTTAAGTAGTTATAAGGTTATTCATGTTCTCTTCAAAATAGCTAGAAAAAATCCGTCTCCGCCATCCAGCGGGGAAAAATGTTGCTGCCGGACAAGAGACCAACCAGGATTCAGATCAAGAAACCGGGCAATCTGGTCCTCATTTTCCTCCGGGAAAACCGAGCATGTTGCATAGGCGAGCACGCCGGAACTCGAAACGTACTCTGCCGCCTTTTTCAATATGCTTTCCTGCTCGGTCAAAAGCGCGGCCAACCGCTCCGGTGACAATAGCCACTTGCCCTCTGGTGCCCGGCGCCATGCCCCTGATCCCGAGCATGGCACGTCACACAAGACAAGATCAAAGGGCGCTTTTGCAACGACGTCGCTTTCACGCAAAAGCTGCACCGAAATTCCGGCCCGTTTCGCACGTGTTGGCAAATCCTTCATGCGCGCGGGGTTTGCGTCATACGCATAATAACGCGCCGGACAATGCCCCGCCATGGCCAGCGTCTTCCCGCCGCCGCCGGCGCAGTAGTCCAGTACACGGCTGTTTTCCTGCACGGGCAGCGCCTCGCACAAGGCCTGCGAAGCGACATCCTGCAGCTCGACCAACCCATTTATGAAGGCCTCGCTGTTTTTGATTTTTCTTGGGTTCTCAAAAACTTCCAGCGCATTCCTGGACAATCCATGAGGCCTGGTTCCAATGCTTTCGCGCTTTAACAATGTCTGCACATGCAAAACAGTTGTTCGCGACGGATTGACCCGGAGAAAGACCGGCGCGCGTTTTCTCATCAACGCGCATACGGCGTTCAAGTCCGGCCCGAAAACCGCCTGAAATCTTGGCACCAGCCAGTCAGGCAAATCGCAGGATTCATTCCCTACCGGTGCATGGCCGGCGGCTTTTTCGCTGTCGTCCAAAGGCGGTGGAGCGTATCCTTCACCAGTAAAGAAATCTTCCGGAGCCGCCCCGGCATGCCGCAACATCCCGATCATCAGGGCTCGACCGGTTTCCCCGCCGCCAAGCGCCGCGTAGGAGCGGCGGCAACGCAAGGCCGCAAACACATGATCACGGACCGCCGCCCGGTCACCGGACCCGGCAAAGCGGCTGCGTCTGGCCCAATCGGTCAGACATTTTTCCACAGTGGCGCCTTTGCCAAGGCGATCCAGAATTTCAATTGCTGCACTTATGCGGGCCGCGGGCGTCATGCGTATAACTCTGCTTTAGCTACCGCGTGTAACCGTTTGTTTATGATAGATTCAGCCAACACGATAGTTCGGGCTTTCCCGGGTTATCTGTACGTCGTGAACATGGCTTTCCTTCAATCCGGAGCCTGTAATACGCACAAATTCACAGCCGCCGCGCATATCCTGAATAGTTGCCTTTCCCGTATAGCCCATCGCAGCGCGAAGCCCGCCAACAAGCTGATGGATGACGGCATTGGCGCTGCCCTTGTAGGGGACCTGTCCCTCGATACCTTCAGGTACAAGTTTGTCGCTGGCCGCATCCTTTTGGAAATACCGGTCTGCGGACCCGCGAGCCATGGCACCCAAACTGCCCATTCCACGGTAACTTTTGAAGCTACGGCC
Source organism: Marinosulfonomonas sp. (assembly GCA_026984915.1). GTDB lineage: Bacteria > Pseudomonadota > Alphaproteobacteria > Rhodobacterales > Rhodobacteraceae > WFVA01. The sequence continues at coordinate 34,523 of JALSRG010000050.1, forward strand.
TTGATAAAGAATGACTTCACCCGGACTCTCGTCGGTTCCGGCAATCATGCTTCCGACCATGGCACAGTTGGCCCCGGCGGCAATTGCCTTGGCAAAATCCCCGGAAAACTTGATACCACCATCCGCGATTATCGGCGTGTCGCTCTCGGCTGCGCCGCGGGCGCTGTCAATGATGGCCGTCAGTTGCGGAACCCCGACCCCGGCAACCATGCGCGTTGTGCAGATAGAGCCTGGCCCGATTCCGACCTTGACCGCATCGGCTCCGGCCCCGATCAATGCCCGCGTCGCCTCGGCCGTTGCAACATTGCCGGCAACAATCTGCACTTCATTTGACAGCGCCTTTGCGCGCTCGACCGCGCGTGCCACACCTTCGGAATGACCATGCGCCGTATCAATCACGATCATGTCGACCCCGGCATCGACCAGCGCTCTTGAACGCTCAAGCCCGGCATCCCCAACCGTACTGGCCGCAGCAACCCGCAACCGCCCGAGATCATCTTTGCAGGCCTGCGGGTTGAGCACTGCCTGTTCGATGTCCTTTATGGTCATCAGTCCGGTCAGCTTTCCCGCATCATCGGTAATCAGCAGCTTTTCAATACGCCGCGCCTGCATCAGCGATTTTGCCTCATCCAGATCTGCCGGTTCATGCAAAACGGCCAGGTTGTCCGATGTCATCATCACCGAGACGGGCGTCTTTTCGTCACTGGCAAACCGCATATCCCGGTTGGTGACGATGCCCACAACCCGTCCGGCCTTGTCCACGACCGGAAAGCCGGTGACACGGTAGCGTTCCTGCAGGGCTTTGGCATCTGCGAGCGTCTGATCGGGGGTCAGCGTTATGGGGCTGTAGACGACACCGCTTTCAAAACGTTTGACCCGACGCACTTCACGCGCCTGTTCCTCGATGTCAAGATTGCGGTGGATCACCCCCATACCACCTGCCTGCGCCATGGCGATGGCCATTCGGGCCTCGGTCACCGTATCCATGGCCGAACTCAGCAATGGAATGTTCATGCGGATGCGGCGTGTCACGTAAGTGGAGGTATCCGCCTCGCTCGGAAGAACACTGGATGCGGCCGGAACCAACAAAACGTCGTCAAATGTGAGGGCCTCGCGAATGTCCATCAGGGACTCCTTCAAAATCAGGAACAGGAAGGGTCGTTTGGCACGTCCCTATTGCATGGATTTGAGCCGGGCGAAAGCCCTGTTTGACGACTGGCCCCCGCAATTTGGATTGATCCGGGTAAAAACTGGCCCCGGTCAGGCAGTGGCGGCACTGGAAATCCGGGACAACTCGCCGGTAACCCAGAGCATGACAGACCGGTAGGCGATGAACAGTATCATCGGTGTGGCGATGGCCAACCCCAGATATACACCAAACTGTGCGCCAGCCCCCCAGCCTTTCGACAGGGCCAGTATCTGTACATTCAGAAAGGCCGCAGTCGGAAAGGTAAAGGCCGCCCAGGTTGGCGAATAGCCGCCGCGGATCATCCAGGGGACCAGGAACAGAAGGGCAATGAACATGACCCAGCCCACCCAGTAAAATACCAGGAATACATCGTGAAAGCCCAGCTTTCCGAAGCTGAGGGCAAACAGGCTGATCGGGGCCAGAAAAATCATCGTGGAGGGGCGCAGAACGCGTGGCAGGGGTTTTGTCCACAGGTCATGAATGATGCCAATGGTTATGGGCACATAGGCAACAAGAGCGGCAATCGTCAGCCACAGGCTTTCACGGATATAGCCCAGTTCAACACCCGCGATCGGGCCAACCACCGGCCCGACGAAGGTGAGATACTGGAATGTGGTGAACCGGCGTTCCTGTGGCGGATCGCGCCAGATTGCATAAAGCACGACCGCACTGGCAGCGATCTGCAGCACGACACCCGTCCACCAGACCTGCGGCACAGATACATTCAGCGGCAACAACGCGGCTGCCAGCATCATCATCGACATGGCCATGGCAGCGATGCCGGCACGCGCTGGCGGGGATCGCATATCCTCCAGCAACACGCCCGGCCTTGCGATCAGCTTGCGCAGGTAAAAGGCCAGAAACCAGATGAAATAGCTGGTGGAAACCGCAAGCATGAGATTGCCGATATCCTGCGGAATCCAGTGCAGGACATCCGACAGATTGTGCCAGCCAAGTGCCAGGGACATGAAGCCAAGGCAGACCGGGAAAATCGCCGGAGGCGTTTGCCGCCAAAGTGGTGTTTCCAACAGCAAACCCGCGCCTTTCCCCGAAAATTCCCGCCCTGTTGGCGCGCATCCTAGTAAGAAAAAACACATTCGATCAAGCCCTTGCCATTTGCTTTTCCGGACTGCAGGCTGATTGGCAGTGGAGAACAGGACAGAGACATGAACAAACATGGCTATGAAAAGGGGCGGCTGAACCTGCCTTTTGTCGGCATCGCAACCTTTGCCAAGAAACCCTATGTGCTGGACTGGTCCAGTATCGACGCCGATGTTGCCATCCTTGGCGCGCCCTATGATTTTGGCACCCAGTGGCGCCCCGGCGCGCGGTTCGGGCCACGGGCGGTGCGCGAGGCCTCGACCCTGTTCGCCTTTGGTCATGCAGGCGCCTATGACCACGAGGATGACGTCACCTATCTGGGGCCGGATGTGCGTATTGTCGATATTGGCGATGCCGATATCATCCACACTGACACCACCGGCAGCCACGCAAATATCGAAACAGGCGTGCGCGCCATTCTGGCCGCCGGTGCCCTGCCCGTCACCATTGGTGGCGATCATTCGATCAACATCCCCTGCATCAATGCCTTTGATGATCAGGGCGACATCCACGTGTTGCAGATCGACGCCCATCTGGATTTTGTCGACGAGCGCCACGGGGTGCGATACGGCCACGGCAACCCGATGCGCCGCGCGGCGGACAAACCCTATATCACCGGGCTGACGCAACTTGGCATCCGCAATGTGTCCTCCACCGCCAAAGAAGGCTATGAGGACGCCCGACGCATGGGCTCGGACATCCTGTCAGTGCGCCAATGCCGTAAACTGGGCACCGAGGCCGTGCTGGCCCGCATCCCCAAAGGCGCACGGATATACATCACCATCGACATCGACGCCTTCTGCCCCTCGATCGCACCGGGCACCGGCACCCCCAGTCACGGCGGTTTTCTGTACTACGAGGTGCTGGAACTGTTGCAGGGGGTGGCGCAGGCGCACGAAGTGGTTGGCATAGATCTGGTCGAAGTCGCACCGGATTATGATCCGACAGGCAGCACCGCGATATTGGCAGCACAGCTGTTGTTGAATTTGTTGGGATTTATCTTTGAGGCGCAGATCGGTTGATAACCACAGGAAAAAATACGAAAAACACAATCGCAAGCAGAGCGACAACAAGCGCGAAATAAAGCTGAAACGTAATTATGTCGGTAAAGGCCAGAAAATATCCGCAGATCAGGGGCGCAACATACATGAAGGTATTGAACAAGGTGTTTGCCAATGCGATGGCCTGTGGTTTGAGCACTTCGGAAACATCATTGGCAACCCACATACTCAGGATCGGGTATACGATTGAATAACTAAGCCCCAGCAATGCCCCTGCGAGAATTGTGATGCCAGTGCCATCCAGGCTTGCTATCAGAATGAGCGATATCGACATTGCCAGAACCGCACCAAGGACTGCACGCTCTTTCGGCACCGATGAAACGGCTTTGACCATGATAAACCGCCCGGCGATAAGCGCCACTGTCGTTGCCGCGAAGAAAACGCCGATGATTAAACCTTTTTTATCCAGGGCCAGCGAAACAAAACTCAAGACATATCCCCACAGCAGCGCAGGAAATATCATGCCATATAACGGAATGAAAATTTCACGGCGCTTCAGGATCTTGAAATACCCGAAAACCACATTGTGTTTTATCTCTACCCGCGAATATTTGTGGCGCAAATACCAGAACAGAGCTACTGAAATTACCCCCGGTATGGCTGTGACCAGAAAATACCCGCGCGCGCCGAAGGTCCGGAAATAGAAATCCCCCAATGGCGGACCCAGGATACTTGCGCCAGGGATTGTCGATGTGAAAATCCCGAAGTTGATTGTTTGCCTGGGACCGGTCAGCATGGCTTTTGCCATGGTGATGATCGCCGGCAGCAAAAATCCCATTGCCGTGCCGTGCAGGAAACGCGAGATGAAAAGAGAAACCTCTCTTTGGGGCAGCAAATCAAAGGAAATGTGGGCACATACCGCCAATATGCTTCCAATCATGATGCCATTCAACGGCCCGTGCCTTGAAATGAACAGCCCGCAAACCAGGCCGAACAGCAGGACCGGGACAATTGTGATCGACATCGCATAGCCAATCAGCGATTCAGAAAAACCGCGGGCCCCAAGAACCACCGGCAGCAGAGACTGACTGGTTGTCATGGAAAAGATCAACAGCGTGGCGGTCATCAGGATGAGAAATGACCTCAGTGAATAAGGCTCTTTGAAACCGGGCTTCACTGGTGGCGAGTGCTCATTTCCACGGGTTTCTTCTTCACCTGACGCGCCCATTTTCCATCCCTTTGGTATGCTGACTATTACTCTCTTTTCTCATCCAGCCCTCGCCGTATCTGCCGCACCGCCCCCCGCCAGAGCCGCGGCTATCCCATACCATCCGCCGACAGCTTCAGCAAACTCATGTCCAACCATCTATTGCGACGCGCCCCACTGCCACTTACAATGCAGCAGGATTGGTTGCGGCGTTATCGACAAACGAGCCGGGCCTGGCCACCTGCCCGCCTGGGCGTTTGCTTCTAAAAACCATTCTCCCCCAACCACTTCACAATATGCCCTGCGTATTTCTCCCAGTTCCTGTCCAGCATCACACAATGGCCCGCGTCCGGATAGATCACCGCCTTGACCCCGTGCTTTTTCGCCGTGGCCCGCACCATGTTCGGGGATATTGCCGGATCACCCTGAGCCCCCATCACCAGCACCGGCCTGCCGTGTTTCCCGATGCCCGATCGCGGGAACAGCATGTCAAGGAACGCGCGAAATGATTCGTCGCACAGCCGGCTGAAATACCGCTGGCGATCCGCCTCGGACATTCCACCGGAAAAGAACAGATCTGGCGTGACATCCGGATTCTTCAGGAACGGTTCAAGATTGGCCGTCAGATTGCATTTCAGCATCAGTAACGGGTGCTGCCGTGTCAACCGCAGGAGTGTCGGAAAAAGCCCGGCCGGCGGCACCGAGGCCAATGTCACCAGGCCAGAGATTTCGCTGTCTCGCGCAGCCAGTTGCGAAACAAGCCCTCCCATGGAATGGCCGATCAGCACCGGTGGTGTGTCAAAGCGTTGCAAGACCTGTTTCACATCTTCGACATATGCCGAAAGCGGGACCCAACGCACCCGTGCGTTATCGCCACTCTTGCCATGGTAGCGCAGGGAAAGGGCGCAGGCCTCATAGCCATGCGCTGCAAAGTAAGGCAGGAAATATTCATCAAATGCCCAGGCGCCAAAGCTCATGCCATGCACGAAAAGCAAGGGCACCGGTTTGACTGAATCCTTGCGTTTTCGCGTTATGATTTCCAGTTGCATCCCAACCGCCTTTCTCAGATCCGTGAAAAACTATGCCAGTTTGGCACGGGTCGATTTCGCAATCTCGCGCAGGACTGAACCAAGGGCAGTCACATCACTTTGCACCGCAAGAAATGTAACGCCCCGGCGTTGCCATGCGGCAATGTGTTCAGGATTGAAATCCAGCAGGCCAACGGCTTTTCCCGCGCGCCTGATTCTGCCGATTGCATGCTCGATGGCCTGCATCACCTCCGGCGCTTCCGGTTGCCCCAGATAGCCCATGTCGGCCGATAAATCATAAGGGCCGATAAACACGGCATCAACGCCCGGCGTTTCGGCGATATCGTCAATGTTTTCGATCGCTGCCCGGCTCTCTGCCTGCACGATCAGGCATATCTGGTCATTCGCCGTATCCGGATAATCGGCAATCGCGTTATAACCGGAAGCCCGCGCCAATGCCGATCCCAGCCCGCGCCGGCCCGCCGGCGGATAACGCACAGCCTGCACCAGTCCGGCGGCCTGTTCGCCCGTTTCGACCATCGGCACCAGAACCGTTTGCGCCCCAAGGTCCAGCACCTGCTTCAACATCCATTCTTCACCAATGGGCACCCGCACCACAGCCGATGTTTTTTGCGTTCCCATCGCCTGCAATTGCGCCAGTATCAGCGGAATGCTGTTGGGGCCGTGCTCTGCATCAATCAGGCACCAGTCAAACCCGCAGCCCGCTGCCATTTCGGCAACCGTGGGCGAAGCCAGCGCCAACCACATGCCAAATTGCAGCTTTCCGCTTTGCAGGGCTGATTTCAGTCTGTTTTCCGGTGCCGGCATTGCTGGCCTCCTGTTTTGTCTGGTTAAAACCGCTTAACGCGCCAAATACGCAAAATAACTCTGGACGCATTGGTCTCATTTGTTAACCCTATGGTCAGAAAAACTTCTGGGAGGACACTATGAAGAAATTATTTGCCCAAGCCGCCGTTGCCGCACTGGCTGTCGGATTTGCCACCGAAGCAATGGCAACGGAATGGAATGTATCGCTCTGGGGCAAACGTCGCGCCTTTACCGAACATGTGGAAAAACTGGCGGAACTGGTCAGCCAGAAGACCAATGGCGAATTCACCCTGAACATTTCCTATGGCGGTCTGTCCAAAAACAAGGAAAATCTGGACGGGATCAGCATCGGTGCTTTTGAAATGGCGCAATTCTGTGCCGGCTATCACCGCGACAAGAACCCGACAATCACCGTGCTCGAATTGCCGTTTCTCGGGGTCAACACGCTGGAAGAAGAGGTTGCTGTTTCCAATGCCGTCTACGCCCACCCGGCGGTGCAGGCCGATCTTGCGCGCTGGAACGCCAAACTGCTGATGCCATCACCGATGCCGCAGTACAATATCGTCGGGCGGGGCACGCCGCCGTCAACGCTGGATGATTTCAAGGGCATGCGGGTACGGGCAACAGGTGGCATCGGCAAGGCATTTGCCGCCGTTGGGGCCGTCCCGACCTCGGTGACAGCGACCGAGGCTTACAACGCGATGGAATCGGGCGTTGTGGATACAGTGGCTTTCGCGCCCCATGCCCATCTCGCGTTTCGGACCATTGACATCGCCGACTGGTGGACGGAAAACCTGAACCCCGGCACGGTGAACTGCCCGGTTGTCGTCAATATCGACGCCTACAACGCATTGACCGACGCGGAACGCACAGCGCTTGACAGCTCGATCGACGAGGCCGTTCAGCATTATGTGGACAACTACAAGGAACTGTTGGTCAAATGGGACGGAATTCTGAAGGAAAAAAACGTGGAACGCGTGCATCTTTCTGACGACGTGATCAACGCTTTTCGCGCCGCTGCGGCCGACCCGATCCGCGAGCAATGGATCAAGGACATGAGTGCGCAGGGCCTGCCGGCACAAGAGCTGTATGATCTGGTGATGGACACCCTGAAAAAGCAGCGCATGTAATACAAGAGCCGTAGAGCCCCCGGCTTGAAGCCGGGGGCCGCCACATTGTGGGGAAGCGTGTAAATGGCAGGAAACTCTGCGGTTCTGGAAGACGACAGCCTTTTAAGTCGTCTGGACCGCGACCTATACAGATTTGAGCGCTTTCTCGCGCTCGTCAGCGGTATTGCGGTGTTTTCACTGATGATTCTGGCCGTCATATCCGTGGGCGGGCGTAATCTGATGAACAGGCCCCTGCCCGGCTATGTTGACTGGATCGAGCAGGCCATGCCTCTGATTGCCTTTATGGGGATCGCCTATACCCAGCGTGACGGCGGCCATATCCGCATGGATATGCTGATCGGGAAACTGCATGGCCGGGCGCAATGGCTGTTCGAGTTCATTTCGACACTGCTCATGCTGCTTTTGATGGTTCTTCTGGTTTGGGGAAGCTGGGCCCATTTTCAGCGCAGCTTCGACTTTGCCGCGCCCCTGTGGAGCCGGGACAGTTCCATCGATATTTCAATCCCGCTATGGCCCGCCAAATTGCTGGTGCCCGTGGCCTTTACGGTGATGTGCGCCCGCCTGCTGCTGCAGCTATGGGGGTATGGGCGCGCCCTGTGGCTGAACCTTGAGCGCCCCGTCGCTGTCCCGCTGGTACAGGGTGCTGCGGAACTCGCTGCGGAAGAAGCGCAATTGGTGGCGGAACTCAGTGAGCACCCGGATGCGGCCAAAGGGAAAGACGACTGATGGAACCCATTGAAATCGGCATCATTGTATCCGGCGCCATGCTTGTCATGGTCTTGCTGGGAATGCGTGTCGCCTTTGCCGCGGGGTTGGCCGGGCTGACCGGGCTTGTCTGGATCTTCTGGGCGAAGTTCGGATATGCCCCTGACAAATTCGGCAAGGCGTTCACGGTTTCCGTAAAGATCGCCGGACAAGTGCCGCATTCCAAGATTTCATCCCAGGCGCTTTCGCTCATTCCCACCTTCATACTCATCGGCTATCTCGCCTATTACGCCGGGCTGACACAGGCCCTTTTCGAAGCGGCCAAACGCTGGGTCGGCTGGCTGCCCGGCGGTATGGCGGTCGCGACAATCTTTGCCACGGCCGGATTTGCCGCCGTGTCCGGGGCAAGTGTGGCAACGGCAGCCGTTTTTGCCAGAATTGCCATCCCTGAGATGCTGAAGATGGGCTATGACAAGCGTTTTGCCGCAGGTGTTGTCGCCGCCGGGGGCACATTGGCCTCGATGATCCCGCCTTCGGCGATTCTGGTAATCTACGCGATCATTGTCGAGCAGGATGTCGGCAAGCTGCTATTGGCCGGGTTCATTCCAGGCGCCTTCTCTGCGGTCATCTATGCCACCCTGATCGTCGGTCTGGCACTTGTCATTCCAAATTTCGGCCCGCCGAAGGGGGGGTATAGCTGGGCTGAGAGGTTCAAATCCCTGCCGCCGGCATTTCCGATCGCATTCGTCGTTCTGATCATCGTGTTCTTTATCTACAACCCGTTTGGCGGTGACGCCTGGGGCACCCCGACCGAAGGCGGTGCATTGGGGGCGTTTGTTGTTTTCTGCATGGCAGTCTGGAAGGGAATGCGCTGGACCCAGCTAAAAGATGCCCTGCTGGAATCGGCAAAACTGGCGGTCATGATTTTCACCATCATCTGGGGCGTGCTGATCTATGTGCGGTTTCTGGGTTTTGCCGATCTGCCACGTGCTTTTGCCGAATGGATATCCGGGCTGCACCAGCCGCCGATGCTGACATTGGTTCTGATCCTCCTGGCCTATGCAGTGCTTGGCATGTTCATGGACGCGATCGGCATGCTGCTTCTGACGCTTCCGGTGGTTTATCCGGCCGTGATGGCCCTGAATGGCGGCGACACGGTAAGCGCCGCCGACAGTGCATTTGGCATGTCCGGCCCAATGTGCGCGATCTGGTTTGGAATTCTTGTGGTGAAAATGGCCGAGTTCTGCCTGATCACCCCCCCCATAGGACTCAACTGTTTTGTCGTGGCCGGGGTGCGCGATGACCTGACGGTACAGGATGTTTTCCGCGGTGTGACCCCCTTTTTCCTGGCGGATGCGGTGACGATCGCCCTGCTCATTACCTTTCCCTGGATTGTTCTCTGGCTGCCATCTCTGGCCTAGGCTTATTTCCCCTGTCCCCTTGTCTCATCCAGCAAGGATGCCTTGCAACAAAGGCGCGCCGCTTGCCGAAAGGGCAGCGATTTTACATGAACGCTTGATGCATGCCCGTCTGGCCACCTATGAAAGAAAAGCCCACTGCCGGGGCCCGTTTGGTTATTGGGCCTTGCTGTCAGGGAGAAAACGACCGGAGCCGGAATGAGACAAGCCCGCAGACCAAACACCGATATGTTGCTTGCAGACATCGGCGGGACAAATACACGCGTAGCGCTGGCATCCGGCGGGGCTGTATCGCCGGATTCCATCCGGCGCTACAGCAACAGGAAGCATGGCAGTTTTTTCTCAGTACTGGAAAAATATGGCCGGGAAATGGGGCGTATTGATTATAATTCGGCCTGCGTCGCTGTTGCCGGCCCGGTGCGAAATGGCCGGGCGCATATGACCAACCTGGAATGGGTGCTGGATCTGGATACCCTGCGGCAAGCCACAAAAGCCGGGAATGTCGCCATTCTGAATGATCTCGAAGCGCAGGGATACGCCTTGGGGCATATACCTGACAAACATCTTTTGCCGGTTCAGGGACCACCCTGTAACATGCCGGGTGCAACACGTCTGGTTGTTGGTCTGGGCACCGGGTTCAATACGGCCGCCGTATTCGAGCGGGCAGATACACGGCTGGTCACGCCCTCTGAAAGCGGGCAGATGAATTTTCCTGCCCTTGGCCGTGAGGAGTGCGCTTTTTGTGAGTACGTTGCCGAGCGCCACGGGTTTCCCAGCCTTGACCGTATTCTGTCCGGGCGCGGGCTGGAGACTCTTTTTGCCTGGCGCAGGCAATTGTCGGGTTCAGCGGAACAACTGCGCGCTGCAGAAATCATTCAGGCAGTTGCCCGGAATGACAACCGGCACGCGACGCAGACAACCCGTCTGTTTGTGCGCATGCTGGGAACGGTGGCGGGTAACCTTGCATTAACTTACCTTCCCTTTGGTGGCCTTTATCTGACCGGCGGAGTCGCCCGCGCCATTGCGCCCTACCTGACCCGTTTCGGATTTCATGAAAGTTTTGAAAACAAGGGGCGCTTCAGAGAATTCATGCGCGGATTTCCGGTCTTTGTCATAGATGATGACTATGCTGCCTTGACGGGCTGCGCCGCCTATCTGAATGGGTACTCCGGCTGAATTACCCGTCTGCAGAATCCCTGTAAGCGAATGTTAACTCCCTTCCCCTAAACCAAAGTTGCCCAGACCCAGGAAGAGGGAAAAGAAAGTGCATTCGGCAATTTCGACACACGCCGCCAATCAGGGGGGAGAGAGCAAATGACCGCGACAATCGTCCTGCAACCGCGATTGAATCTGGACGTTGTTCAGGCTCTTTCGGACGAGATTTCTGCTTGTGAAGGCAAGGACCTGGAATTCGATGCATCTCAGGTGACCCATCTGGGAACTCTCTGCCTGCAGGTTCTGTTGGCGGCGGCGCGCGACTGGGCCGTCGCGGGGGCGGCCTTCCGCATGGTCAGACCTTCAGAGTCCTGCCTCGCGCAACTGGCACTATTTGGCCTGACACCTGAAACATTTGCCGGAGGAAATGTATGAGCCTCAATATTCTCGCTGTCGACGACAGCCGAACCATGCGTGACATGCTGAAACTGACCCTTGGACAGGCGGGTTTCACCACCCATCTGGCCGAAGATGGCGAAGATGGCCTGGCCGTTCTGGAAAATCTGGATCCCGAACCCGACGCCATAATAACTGACATAAACATGCCGCGGCTTGACGGGTTTGGCTTTATCGAGGCGGTCCGAAAAATCAACAGGCATCGCGGAATTCCCATTCTGGTCCTGACAACGGAAAGCGCTCAGGAACTAAAGACCCGGGCCCGGAACGCCGGTGCAACCGGCTGGATTGTCAAACCCTTTGATCCGGAAAAGCTTGTGCGTGCCCTGCAGATGGTAACGGGGTAGCGGGACATGAATACTCCAAACGATCCGATGGCAGAAATTCGTGCGACCTTCTTTGTCGAATGCGAAGAACTGCTCGAATCCCTTCAGGACGGGCTGCAGTCTTTGGAAAACGGCGAAACCGACGATGAAACAATCAACGTTGTTTTCCGCGCCGTGCATTCAATCAAAGGGGGCGCCGGAGCCTTTGGCCTCGAAGATCTGGTTGAATTTGCCCATAAGTTTGAATCCGTTCTGGATGCCGTTCGATCGCATGAGCTCGCGCCGGACAGCGCAGTACTTGCCGTTCTGTTCCAGGCCAACGACATGCTGAATGATCTGGTTTTTGCAGCCAGAAACGGCGACGATATTGATAAAGCCAGAAGTGCCCGGATTCTCGAAACCCTCGCCACATACATCGACAGTGAAGACGCCTCGGACGATGACGTCCCCGATTTCACACCAATGACCCTGACACTGGATTTCGATGAAAACAGTGACGAGGATCCCGCCGATCCAAAGGCGTTACCCCCCTTGGCAGAGCTTGCTGACACGGCCGATGGCATGGCCCTCCCCGAATCCGGCACATCCGGGCATGACAAAACTCAAGACGGCAGCCCCCTGAACGGATTTGTCATTCGGTTTGAGCCTCAGGACAGTCTGTTTGCCAGCGGAAATGAGCCGCTGTACTTGTTGCGTCTGCTCAGTGAAATGGGCGAAATGAGTACCTTTTGCGACGCCTCGGCGTTACCGTCCCTCAAGGGGCTGCGTCAGGAAAAAGCCTATCTCGCGTGGGAAATCATCCTGGAAACCGACGAAGACGAAAGCACATTACGGGAGATTTTCGATTTTGTCGAAGATGTCTGTACCCTGACCATAAAACCGCTGGAACATTCGGACATTCTGGCGATGGAAACCCGGCAGTCAGCAAAACGAAAGAGCATCGGAAAAAAACCTTCTGCGGGTGAAGACACGCAACAATCCTCCCCCAAGGCAGAACCGCCCGCAAACGAAACCGATAACATCCCCGCCCCGGAAGGCCAGCCGGTACCGGCCCAAAACAATCCCGCAGTTGTTCCGGCAGATAACAAGCCCGCGCCCAACCGGCCAAAGGCCTCCAAAACAAAACCAACAGTCCGTGTCGATCTTGGTCGGATCGATCGCCTGGTCAATCTGGTCGGAGAATTGGTCATCAATCAGGCGATGATTTCTCAAAGCATTCAGGAGGCAGGCCTGCAAGCCAATCCGGAAATTGACAATGGCCTGAACGAATTCATGCAATTGACTCGGGAAATTCAGGACAGCGTCATGATGATAAGGGCGCAGCCGGTAAAATCCCTGTTTCAGAGAATGGCGCGAATTGTGCGTGAAACATCGGCTGATGTGGGCAAAACGGTACAACTTCGCACAGAGGGCGAGACGACCGAAGTCGATAAAACTGTAATCGAGCATCTTGCTGACCCCCTTACGCATATGATCCGCAATGCCGTCGATCACGGGTTGGAAACTCCGCAGGACAGACGTGCAGCAGGAAAACCAGAAGAAGGTATCATAACGCTTGCAGCCGAACACAGATCCGGCAGGGTTATCATTGAACTGTCTGACGATGGTGCCGGGATAGACCGCCCGCGCGTACTGCAAAAGGCCATTGAAAAGGGATTGGCTCCGGAAAATGCGGAACTGAGTGACACTGAAATTGATAATCTTCTGTTTCTGCCGGGGTTTTCGACCGCCAGCGAAGTTTCGAATCTGTCCGGGCGCGGTGTGGGTATGGACGTCGTGCGCAGTGCCATTCAGTCGCTGGGAGGACGCATTTCAATCCACTCCGTGCCGGGGAAGGGAACGACTTTTACCATCAGCCTGCCACTCACCCTTGCCGTACTTGACGGCATGGTTGTCGAAGTCGCACAGCAAACAATTGTTGTTCCGCTCAGCACCATTTCGGAAACCCTGATGTTGACCCCGGATGTCATTCGCTCGCTCGGCACAGGCGCAAGCGTCGTGCAAATCAGAGAACGGTTTGTTCCCCTGCTGGATCTGGGGGCTGAAATGGGGTTTCGGGCCCCATTGGAAAGCTATGTCGGAATGGTGGTTTTGCTGATCTCTCTGGAAGACGAAAGCCAGATGGCCATCATTGTCGACATGATCCGCGATCAGCGTCAGGTGGTCATAAAGGGATTGGAAGATACGTTCGGGCGTGTGCCGGGGGTTGCTGCTGCCACTATCCTCGGCGACGGAAAAATTGCGCTCATTCTTGACCCGGTCGATGTGGTTGAAAACTCAGGCACCGGAGACACTGATATTCCTACAAATCTTTCGCTAGCGGGATAACAAGATGACCGATTCAACTGAAAACTTGCAAACTAACGAAATAGAACTTCTCACATTTCGCGTCGGCGATCAGGAATATGCAGTCGATATCATGTCCGTACGTGAAATTCGTGGCTGGACCTCGGCCACGCCACTCCCGCACGCACCGTCTTTTGTGCGCGGTGTGATAAACCTCCGGGGAACCGTTTTGACAATCGTCGACCTGTCGGAAAGGCTGGGGATGGGCACAATTGCCGTCCGGGAACGCAATGTCATAATCGTTGTCCAAACGGCAGGACAGAACATTGGCCTTCTGGTTGATGCCGTCTCTGACATCCTTTCCCTACCCCTATCGGCTCTGCAGCCGCCACCGGAAGTTCCATCAGCAGGATCAAACAGTTTTGTCAGCGCCCTGACCATAGTCAAAGACCGCATGGTTCGCGTTCTGGATCTGAACTCGGCTCTTCCCTGCGAACCCCTTGAGGCTACGTAAAGATGCACCCGTCTCCCCAAAATCCGAGTATGACCCAGTTGAGTGAGGCCCAGTTCAAAACCATTGCAGATCTTGCCTATCAGGAGGCTGGCCTGGTCTTTCCACCCAGCAAAGCCCCCCTGGTTCGTTCGAGGATCATAAAGCGATTGCGTGCCCTGAAGATAAAGAGTTTTGAGGATTACTGTAGCTTCATCTCCGGTCAAGAAGGGGCAAACGAGCGCCGCATGATGGTTTCCTCGCTTACGACGAATATCTCCAGCTTTTTTCGCGAGCCACATCATTTTGAAATACTGAGAAAAGATGTACTGCCCCCCCTGCTGGAGCGGGCCCGCCAAGGGCAAAAAATCCGCATCTGGTCCGCCGGTTGTTCTACAGGACAGGAAGCCTATTCAATCGCAATAACCATTGCAGAAATGGAGCCGAAGCTTTCATCCATGGATATTCGCATTCTCGCGTCAGACATTGACCCAGAGGTCATTCGCACCGGCCAAGAAGGCTTTTATCGGGCCAATGTCATTTCGGATGTGCCGGAAAATCAACTAACGAAGTATTTCCAGCCAGAAGAATACAACGGAAAAAACGGGGCAAGGGTCATTCCCGAAATCCGCTCTATCGTTTCATTTCGTGAACTTAATCTGCTGGGAGAATGGCCAATGAAACGGTCATTTGAAATCATCTTCTGCCGCAATGTGGTTATCTACTTTGATGCAGAAAGCAAGAAACGGCTGTGGGAGAAGTTCAATAGTTCTACCTCTCCCGGTGGCTGGTTGTTTATCGGGCATTCTGAACGCCTGCCGGACGACTGCCACGTTGATTATATAGCAGCCGGGCCGACAGTCTACCGTCGACCGATAGAACAACACTAGGAAGAGAGGCAAACCCATGGCACTCAGAGACCAGATCCGCATCATGGTCGTCGATGACATGTCAACCAGTCGGGGGCTGATCACCCAGGCATTAGACGCATTCGGAGTTCGCAATATTGTTTCGGCCCAGGATGGGCAGTCGGCGTTGCAGTCGCTCTCACGCTCCCCGGTTCACCTTGTCATTTCTGACTATAACATGCCGGGCATGAGCGGCCTGCAATTGTTGCAGTCATTGCGGCAGGGCGCAAATACCAAGGGCTGCGGGTTCATACTGATAACCGGCAGAGCAGATCGAGAAACGATTGCAACCGGTCAAAAGCTCGGCATGAATAACTTCATTGCAAAACCCTTTACTCCCCAGGAACTTCGATCCTGCATCGAAGCCGTTGTGGGGCGCCTATGAGCAATCAAGCCCATAATAAACATTGGTCGGATGTCGGTGCAGAATCTGCCATTTCGCTTGCGGAATTGCATATTCGCCTCTCGCGTGAACTGGCCCGGATGACCGCTTTATGCTATTCTATCGAAACCGCTTTCAGTATGGTTCTTCATTCGATAGATGATCCGGAACTAATACCTGTAGCCCAGATTCAAGGGCTTGATCGCCTGAGGCAAAACCTTGGAGATTATGCAAGATTGTCAGAACTTCTTTCAAAATCTGATTGTGTTTCGAAGTCAGTATCCATCCCGCATTCATCAATTCAAAGAACGCTTGTGTTAAACGAGAATGTTGAACAATTTACACGTGATCGCACACAAGATATTGGACTACCCAACGCGGATTCAGACCCTGATATATGGAGCAAAAAATCGACCGCATAAGCGACTTCATTGAAACAGGGAACGAACCGCCCCGAGTTTGTTGGACAGTAAAACCCCCCAAGGATAGATCTTATGATACTGAGAAAACACACCCCGAGTTACACAGCAGAATTTCGCGGTTTCGGCATTCGGTTATTCAGAGAAAATCCCAGCGATTACTCCAGCGATAATGCTGACTAAAAGGCAATCTCGTCCAAGCCTATCTATTCGCCGGATAGCCCACGAGCATGGAGCCGGAAGGCGGAAAGTGATGCCGGAAGGACGCAGTGGCATAACCCGCGAATGGAAAGCGCGGCTGAGAGCCTTGGGTTGGAAAGCCCCTTGGCTTTCAAAGCTCAGGCCACATAAATGAGAAACGGGAATGGCATCAAAGCATAACAGGTTCATGTGACCTGGGTTCAATCAGCGTCAGGCATTGGCGCACCCATCGGTTGAAAACGCCCTGATGATCGCGACAAACCGCCAAATAATCACAAGATGTAATGACAGCACTGCCCTGTTCCCCTATACTTGGTAGAGATCAGCCAAAAAGGCTGGCACGAGTCAGGCAATGAGGCAAACACAATGAGCAGTCTTCCCAACAAATTTTCCCGGCGCATGTTTGTGGTCGGGGCCGGGTCCGTCGCGGCAATGACGGCGGCCTGTGGCAATGGCATTGGCGCCCGCGGTGGCGAAGCGATCGACGCCCGTGTCGATGCAACGCTGGACTACATGTATTCCCGCTTTCCCGGCACCCAGGATCTCCGCGACAAGGCGGTTGGCATACTGGTGATCCCGCTGGTCACCAAGGCCGGCTTTGGCATTGGCGGTTCTTACGGGCGCGGCGCCTTGCGAATAAACGGCGTAACGGTTGATTACTACTCGGTCGCGTCCGGCTCGTTTGGCTTGCAGATCGGCGCCCAGCAATTTGCCCAGGTGTTGTTCTTCATGACCGAGGACGCACTGCGCGATTTCCGCCGTTCATCCGGCTGGGCCGTCGGCGGCGATGTGGAATATGCGGTGATTGACAAAGGCGGCAACGTCAGTGTCGAGACGACAACCGTGCTGGCGCCGGTCATCGCGGTGATCTTTGGTCAGGCGGGGCTGGCTGTCGGCGCCACCCTTGAAGGCACAAAATACACCCGAATCATTCCCTGAATACCGGGCCCTGAATACCGGGTTTGCGCCGCCGGAGTTCTGGCCTGTTCCCGGCTTCTGCGGCGCAATCTGTTTGTCTGTCATGTTTGTCTATCTGGCCGGACGCAGGCGTTCGATCAGGCTCGAGGTATCCCAGCGCCCACCACCCATCGCCTGGACCTCTTTGTAAAACTGATCCACCAGGGCCGTCACCGGCAGGCTGGCGCCGTTTTCATCGGCTGCCGCCAGACAGATCGCCAGATCCTTTCGCATCAGATCAACCGCAAAGCCATGTTCAAACTCACCATCCAGCATGGTTTCATACCGGTTCGACATCTGCCAGCTGCCGGCAGCCCCCTGGCTGATCACCTCAACCACGGCACGCCCGTCAAGGCCGGATTTTTCGGCAAAGTTCAGCGCCTCGGACAGCGCCTGTACCAGCCCGGCAATGGCGATCTGGTTACACATTTTCGTCAATTGCCCGGCGCCGCTCTCGCCGATCCGCCGGCAGATTCGCGCATAGGCAGCCATGACCGGCTCGGCACGAGCATATGCCGCCGTGTCCCCGCCACACATCACCGACAACTGACCATTTTCCGCACCAGCCTGCCCACCGGATACAGGCGCATCAACAAAGCTGATGCCTTTTTCCTTTGCCTTTGCATAAAGTTCGCGCGTAACAGCGGCGGAAACCGTCGTGTGATCGACAAAGACAGTGCCGGGCTGCATGGCGGCAAATGCGCCGTCCCCGCCCAGACAGACTGAGCGCAGATCATCATCATTGCCGACACAAGCGATGACGAATTCAACGCCCTGGGCCGCCTTGCCGGGGGTCTTTGCCAAAGCGCCGCCATGTTCGCCAACCCATTTTTCCGCCTTTGCCGTCGTACGGTTGTAAACAGTAACATCGTGACCGGCGGCAGCCAGATGGCCGGCCATCGGATATCCCATCACTCCAAGACCAAGAAATGCAACTTTTGCCATGATATTTCCCTTCGCTCCGGTTGATTGACGCGTTAGTTACTTCCTAACGGCTTCCCATGAGGCGTCAACAACAGGATCGGGCATGGCACGGGTGTTTCGCTGGCTGATGAGGATTTTTGCACTGTTACTGGTGCTGGTGGCCTTGTCCGGGGCGACTGTGTATTATCTCGCATCCCGCTCGCTGCCGG
Organism: Marinosulfonomonas sp.; assembly: GCA_026984915.1. GTDB lineage: Bacteria > Pseudomonadota > Alphaproteobacteria > Rhodobacterales > Rhodobacteraceae > WFVA01. Next base: position 52,843 of record JALSRG010000050.1, read on the forward strand.
ACTACGACGCCGATTACACGCTGGGTGGCGTCCGTGCACCGGTGCGCATCGTGCGTGATTATGCGGCAGTGCCACATATCTTTGGCGAAAATGACCAGGATGTCTTTTTTGCCCTGGGCTTTGCCCATGCACAGGACCGCCTGTGGCAAATGACCATGCTGCGCCGCACCGCCCAGGGACGGCTTTCCGAACTGTTCGGCAAACGCACCCTGCCGATTGATGACATATTGCGGCGGCTGGACCTTTTTGGTCTCGCCACACAATCGCTGGCGGTTCAGGACGATGAAACCAGGGCCGCGTTACAAGCCTATGCCGATGGCGTTAACGCATGGCTGGCCGAAATCAACAAAGGCGCACTTGGCCGCGGTGCCCCCGAGTTCTTTCTGTTTTCCAACGAAATCGCACCGTGGCAGCCGGCTGATTCCATTGCCATCATGAAACTGATGGCGCTGCAGCTTTCGGCCCATCTGGATAACGAGGTCCTGCGGGCCCGAACCTCGCTCATCCTGCCGGAAGAACGGGTTCGCGATATTCTGCCGGATTTTCCGGGAACCGGCGTTGCTGCCCTGCCCCCCTATGCCAGCCTGTTTCCCGCGGTTCCGCGCTACGCGCAGAATTCCACCCCGGCGCAGACCGATCCCCTGTCACCTTTCAAACCGCGTGATCTGGCGGGCGCATCGAATGCCTGGGCCGCGGCGCCGGGACGTGCGGCATCCGGCGGGTCGCTATTGGCCAATGATCCGCATCTGAATTTTACAGCGCCGTCAATCTGGTATCTGGCCCGGCTGGAACTGAAGGACGGTGGCATCATCGGCGGCACCATTCCGGGCATGCCAATCATACTGGTCGGCCGCAGCGACTATCTGGGGTGGGGGCTGACCTCGTCCTACATGGATGATCAGGACGTCTATATCGAAAAGCTGAACCCGGAGAACCCCGAGGAATATCTGACCCCGGAAGGCTACAAACCATTTGCCAGCCGCAAGTCGATCATCAACGTGAAAAACTCCGGCCCGGTCACCATCACCCTGCGCTGGACATCAAACGGCCCTGTCCTTCCCGGCAATCACTACAACCTCTCCACCATCACACCGCCCGGACATGTTGCATCCCTGGCCTGGACGGCCCTGACGCCGCGCGACACATCCATGACATCGGCACTGCGCCTGATGAAGGCGAAATCGGTCGAAGAGGGGATTGAGGCCGGACGGCTGTTCGTTGCACCGTCGCAGAACCTGATGCTCGTGGACGGGAAATCCATCGCCATGAAAACCATTGGCGCCATGCCGTTGCGGGACCCGCAGCACCAGACAAAAGGCCGGATGCCCAGCCCCGGCTGGCTGCCACGCAACCGCTGGAAGGGAATTGCCGACTATGGGCGCAACCCCGCGTTCATCAACCCGCTGGGCGGCATCATCGGCAACACCAACAACAAGACCGTCGAGCGCCCGTTTCCCTACCATGTCAGCTATCTCTGGGGGGATAGTCAGCGTATCAACCGCTGGCGGAAACTGATGATGAACCGCGAAGTGCACACCCGCGAAAGCTTTATCGAAGCCCAGCTTGACACGGTCAGTTATTCCGCACGCTCCCTGTTGCCGCTGGTTGCCGCAAACCTGTGGTTTACCGGCGAACCCGCGCCCAAGGGCACCCCGGAACGGCGCCGCCAGCGGGCACTGGAACTGTTGGCCGACTGGAATGGGGAAATGAATGAACACCTGCCCGAACCACTGATCTATGCCGCCTGGATGCGCGCCCTGCAGACAAGGTTGATCAAGGATGAACTGGGGCCGCTGGCCTCGGAATACACCCATGTAGACCCCCTGTTTATCGAACGGGTTTTTCGCAATACGGACGGTGCTGGCAAGTGGTGCGATATCCTGCAATCCGCGCCACAGGAGACCTGCACCGATATTGCCCGTCTGGCGCTGGATGATGCGCTGCTCTGGATCGGCGAGCACTATGGCAACAACCTTGACAGCCTGCGCTGGGGCGATGCGCATATCGCCACCCACGATCATGCGGTTTTGGGCGATCTGCCCATCGTGAAATACTTCGTCAATATCCATCAATCGACCAGCGGCGGGGATAACACGCTGATGCGCGGGCGCACCAGCGGTATAGGGCCGGATCCGTTTTTGAATGTGCATGGTGCGGGGTATCGTGGTGTTTATGATTTTGCCGATCCGGACAGTTCGGTCTTTGTCATATCCACCGGGCAATCCGGCCATCCGCTCAGCCGTCATTACGATGATCTGGGTGAACTCTGGCGTCGTGGCGAATATATTCCGATGTCACTGGATCCCGAGTTGGCCCGCGCCGCCGCCGCTGGAGTCACCGAAATTACACCCCTTGCCCTTGCCGGCACAAGCGCCGAATGAGAGGCCGTCAGGCATGCCGCAGCCCGGCCTGAACAATCCTGAGTCTAGGGCGTAGACCTATAAACCCTGCACC
>JALSRG010000051.1 GCA_026984915.1 Marinosulfonomonas sp.
AGGCTTTTGCGCGTGCGTTTTGCCATGAACGCACCGAGATCGAGCTTGTGGGGGTTTGGGACACTGTGAAATCACTGGGTTTGCGCTTGCCGTTGCTGTGGCGGTTGACCGAAAAAAATCATGCGTTCCACAGCCACCATCTGGGGAACTCGATCAAACGCGGCTATCATGCGCTGGCTCTGGACGAGACACGCGAAGCCTTTGCCCCGATCATGTGGGAATGCCCGGACGGCTGGTGCGGGGATGTGGAGCAGGTCTGGTTTCGCGGTTGCCACGCGGATATTGGCGGGCATCTGGGAGAGTTTGAACAGGCCCGGCCGCTGGCCAACATCTCCTTGGTCTGGATGCTGGAGAAAACCGAGGCCTGCGGCCTGCCGTTGCCGGAAGGCTGGCGGCAGCGATTTCCGCAAGACCCGGGCGCGCCCTCGGTTGGAAACACGCGTGGATGGGGCAAGTTTTTTCTGCTGCGCAGAAAACGCGTTATTGGAAATGACCGAAGCGAGAGCATCCATCCGTCTGCGCTCGATCATCGCCGTGCAAAGAAACTGGAAAGGTTGGCCGGAACAGACGATCAGGAGGCCGGGCCCATGTGATCCCCCATGAGACCCCTCATGTGAACCATGTGATGAGGGGCGCCAGGATATACCTCAGGTCTATGGCTCAGGCCACGTTCTCCAGATTGACTTTGCGCTCTACCCCCAGGGCGTGGCAAATGTCGCGGGTCAGATGCGGCCGGTTCAGCGTATAGAAATGCAAATGCTCGACACCGCCATCGATCAGATCCGAGCACAGTTCGGTCGCCAGCGCGATTGACAATAAATCCTCGCGCTGGTCGCGGATGGCCTTGGCATACATGTCATCCATCCAGTCCGGTACATTCGCCCCGCAGCGCGCGGCAAACCGGCGCGTTCCCGCCCAGTTCTCGATTGGCAGCACTCCAGGGATGATCAATGCGTCAATGCCGGCCTTTTCACAGGCATCCCGAAAACGAAAAAACGTCTCGGCCTCAAAGAAAAACTGGGTTATGGCGCTGCTGGCGCCGGCATCTATCTTGCGCTTGAGCCATTCGATATCAGCAGCGCTGTCGGCGGCTTCGGGGTGCTTTTCAGGATAGGCGCCAACGCGAATATTGAATTTTCCGGTATCAGCCAGGGCCTGGATCAGTTCACAACTATTGGCAAAACCGTCCGGGTGCGGTTCAAACCGGTCCTTGCCTTTCGGTGCGTCGCCCCGCAGGGCAACGATCTCGTGCACACCTGCCTTGGCATATTCCTCGGCGATCGTCAGGGTTTCCTGGCGGGTTGCGTCAACACAGGTCAGATGCGCCGCAACATTCAGCCCATAGTGCTGATGGATCGTCGCAACAGCCTCATGTGTCAGATCGCGCGTGGTGCCGCCCGCCCCATAGGTTACCGAAACAAAATCCGGCGCCAAGGGGGATAGCGCCTGAACTGTTTCCCAGAGGCGAAAAGATGCTTCCAGAGACTGTGGCGGGAAGAATTCGAATGAGATATGCGGCGCCGACATGACTTTTCCTTTTTCTTTCCGCCTTGTCGCATAGACAAAAGAATGAAACAAATTCATAATTCTCAAGATCAATATTAGTTTGATTGGAGAAGGAGCCTTTGGCAATGCACCTAGAACTGCGTCACCTGCGCACCATCCGGGCCATTCACGAGGCCGGAGGGCTGGCACGTGCGGCTGACCAACTGCATATTACGCAGTCGGCTTTGAGCCATCAGATCAAGGGTCTGGAGGATCAGGCCGGGGTTGAACTGTTCGTTCGCCGCTCAAAGCCGTTGAAACTTTCGGCGGCGGGAATGCGGCTGCTGGGGCTGGCCAATAAAGTGCTGCCCGAGGTCGCGGCGCTGGAGGAAGATTTCCTGGGGCTGCAGGAAGGATCAACAGGCCGGTTGCATATTGCCATTGAATGCCATGCCTGCTTTGACTGGCTGATGCCGATGCTGGATATTTTTCGCAGAGCCTGGCCGGAAGTCGATATCGACATCCGCCCCGGTTTGGCATTTGGCGCACTGCATGCCCTGCAAAAGCAGGACGTTGATCTGGTCATTTCGTCCGACCCGGAAAATCTGGACGGGATTGAGTTTTTACCGCTGTTCGACTACGAGCCACTGTTTGTAGCTTCTTCATCCAACCCTCTGGCCAAAAAGGCTTTTATCGAAGCCGCGGATTTTTCGGACCAAGTGCTTCTGACCTATCCGATGGAGAAGAGCAGGCTGGACGTTTTCACAGAGTTGTTGATGCCGGCGCGCGTTGAGCCGCAGGCAATCCGATCGGTGGAACTGACGGAAATGATCCTGTTGCTGGTGGCTTCGAACCGCGGGGTTTCCGTTTTGCCGGACTGGGTGTTGCGCGAAGTGCGTTATGATGCCGAGTATGTTACCCGTCCGCTGACGAAAAAGGGGCTGACGCGGCGTTTGTACGCGGCTGTTCGCAGCGAGGACGTCAGCAAACCATATATGGCGCATGTCATTCGTCTGGGCCGCTCCGAACCTGTGAAATTGCAGAGAAACCAGGCAGGATGAGTGCGCCGTGATTTCTTGCCTGCCCTGAAATGATGATGCGGAACAGGGGATACGACTGCCCCCCCTTGCAGCCCGCAACCACCGCGCGTATATGCGCGCCTTGATAGAAGGAGCCGACAATGCAAGGCAGTGCCAATCTCAACGTCATGATCAAAGCCGCCCGCAAGGCCGGCCGCAGCCTGGTCAAGGATTTTCGCGAAGTCGAGAATTTGCAGGTCTCAAGGAAAGGGGCGGGTGATTTTGTCAGCCGGGCTGATCTGGCTTCTGAAACCATTATCAAGGAAGAGTTGATGGGCGCGCGCCCGACCTATGGCTGGACCGCCGAGGAAAGCGAGGCAAGTGAGGGAACTGATCCGACACGCCGCTGGATCGTCGACCCTCTGGATGGCACTACGAATTTTTTGCACGGGTTGCCGCATTGGGCCGTGTCGATTGCATTGGAACACAAGGGCCAGATTGTGGCCGGCGTTGTTTTCGATCCGGCCAAGGACGAAATGTTTTTTGCCGAAAAAGGCCAGGGCGCCTGGATGAATGAAAGCCGCCTGCGCGTATCGGGACGGCGCAAGATGACCGATGCGATCTTTGCCACCGGGCTGCCGTTCTCCGGGCGCGCCGATCTGCCTGAAACCTTGCAGGAACTGGCCAGAATCCTGCCGGTGACATCCGGCGTCCGGCGTTGGGGTACGGCCTCGCTGGATATGACTTATGTGGCCGCCGGCCGGTTTGACGGATTTTGGGAACGTGGCCTGAACATCTGGGATATTGCGGCGGGCCTGCTGATTGTGCGCGAAGCCGGCGGCCTTGCCGAGCCATTGCGGCCCAAGGCCGACCTTCCGGGGGATGGCGAGGTGATATGCGCCAACGAACTTCTGTTTGACCAGTTCGCGAAAATCATCCGCAACACCTGACTTTTACAAACCGCCAGAAAAATTCGCAGTTGCAGTGCTGTTTCAACCCTTGCGGTCCGAAGGGTGATTCACACCGTCGCTCCACGGCACTTCTCCCAGATCGCGCGGGTTGATACCTTCGATCGCGGCAACATTCACGCCAAATTCATTCGGGTTGGAACGGCGTTGATGGTGGGTATAGATACCGCAGACGGAACAAAAGAAATGCTGCGCGGTATGGGTTCCCCATGTATAGCGCGTGAGTTTCTCAGCGCCTTTCACCACACGCACGCCGTCAAGTGGCGCAGAAACCGCGATTGCACCACGCCGACGGCAATAGGAACAGTCACAACGCCGGGCGGTCGAAAGGCCGTCAGCAAGTGTCACCGCGAGTTCGACAGCACCACAATGGCAGGTGAGTTTGTGAATGCTGCTCACTTTCAACGGCGGATCCTCGGGATGTCTGTCCGGCGCATTCGGTAACGGGTGCCCGGATAGGGGGGATGGCCCTGCGTGCGCTGCCAGAAACCTGTGTTTCCACCGCGCAGCCAGATCGGCAGCGTCAGCAGAAAACCGATGACGAACCCCCCGGTATGTGCCCAGTAGGCCACGCCGCCCATGCTTGCGTCAGCGCCGATGCTGCTGAAAAACTGCATGGCAAACCAAAGGCCCAGCATGGTCCAGGCCGGCAGGGTCAGAACCTGGATGAAAACAACAAAGATGATCAGAATGTCAACGCGCGCCCGCGGAAACAGTAACAGATACCCCCCCATGACACCGGCAATCGCGCCCGACGCCCCAACCGTGGGAACCGTTGAATTGGGGGCAAACAGGATATGCGTCAGCCCGGCGCCGATGCCGCAGGCAAGGTAGAACAGCAAAAATCCGACATGGCCGAACTGGTCTTCCATATTGTCGCCGAATATCCACAGAAAAAGCATGTTCCCGATCAGATGGGCAAAACCGGCATGCATGAACATCGACGTCAAAATCGTATAATACGCGCCGGTTTCGGTCACCCGGGCCGGGATCATCGCCCATTCCAGGAAAAACCGGTTGATGGCCTGTTCATTGCCCATCAACGGCAGGTAACCCAGAAAAACCACCACGTTTACAATAATCAGGCCAATGGTGACGGCGGGAAACCGGCTGGCCGGGTTATGATCGCGTATCGGAAACATGGACCCACGCTAACGTCATGCACGGCGGCGTCAAGACCGCACATTGTTTCGGGCGACTTCTGCCAGCAGGGCCGCATTTCCGCCCGATGCGGTGGTGTCGACACAAACATGCCGTTCCAGCATGACATCAGGGCGCACAAGGCCGCCGCTGATCAGGGGCAGAATCGGGCCCTTGCGTTTCGCCAGGGCCTGCCCGATGGCGCGCGCTTGTTCTGCGGCGCCCCAGAAAACCACGCCGGAAAACCCGTCAAGCGAGACCAGGGCATTCGGATCCAGGCCATTTGCCAAGACCGCCAGCCCACCCAGGGATTTTGCAGCGCTGGCCTGTTGCTCTGCGACCTGCTGACCAGGGCCCATGCAGAGAACGGGCGCACGCTGATAATAGGAAAGCTGATTGGATTCTCCTGTCGGGCCGGGCAGAGACACGCAGGCGACCGCTGATCCGGCGAGGTGCTGTTTATTCAGTTCGGACTGAACAAGCGCCGGGTCACAGCCTGTAGCATCCGCTTTCGGCGTTCCCGTTTTATCATGCCTGACGAATCGCAAAAGATAGTCTGGCCCGCCGGCTTTCGGGCCTGTGCCGGACAGGCCCTCCCCGCCAAAAGGCTGGCTGCCCACGACGGCGCCGATCTGGTTGCGGTTCACGTAAATATTGCCAACATGCAATGCGTCACACACTTTTTGTACGCGATCATCGATGCGGCTGTGCAATCCGAATGTCAGCCCGTAGCCGCGGGCGTTGATGTCGGCAATGACCTGATCAAGCCTGTTGGCGGCAAATGGAGCCATGTGCAGCACAGGGCCGAATATTTCGCGCGGCAAATCCGTTATGCCGGAAACCCTGAGGACAGTCGGTGGTACAAAATGCCCGGCTTCTGTTACAGGCAACTGTTTCAGCAGGCGGCCTTCCTGGCGTGCGGCTTCGATATAGGTTGCGATATCCGCTTGGGCCTCGGGGGTGATGACCGGGCCAATATCACAGGCGAGCGGCCAGGGGTTGCCGATAGCCAGCTCATCCATCGCCCCAAAGAGCATTTCCGAGAAGGAGGCAAATACATCCTCTTGCACATAGAGACAGCGCAGGGCGCTGCACCGCTGGCCGGCGGACTGAAAGGCACTGGCCAGAACATCGCGCACCGCTTGTTCCGGTAATGCCGTACTGTCGATAATCATGGCATTCAACCCGCCGGTTTCCGCAATCAGCGGCGCACCGGGCCTCAGATGATCCGCCATGTTGCTGCGGATCCGGCCTGCGGTTTCGGTCGAGCCGGTGAAAACCACGCCGTCAACCCCGGCGCTGGCGGTCAGGGATGCACCCACCGTCGGGCCATCACCTGGCAGCAGTTGCAGCACGTCGCGCGGAACGCCCGCCTTGTGCAGCAGAGTCACGGCATGGGTGGCGATGAGCGGCGTTTCTTCCGCCGGTTTCGCAAGGACGGCATTGCCCGTTGCCAGAGCCGCCGCGATTTGCCCGGAGAAAATCGCCAACGGAAAATTCCAGGGTGAAATGCAGCAGAAGGTGCCGCAGGCGCGCGCGGAAAGGTTTTTCGCCTGGGCCGCGTAATAGCGCAGAAAATCGACCGCTTCGCGTAACTCGCTGACCGCATCGGGCAGGGTTTTGCCGGCTTCGCGGGCGAGCAGCGCAAAAAACCTGCCAAAATCCTGCTCATAAAGATCTGCCGCCTGGTTGAGGATACGCGCCCGCTCTTCCACCGGCGCAGTCCATGTCCTGGCGGCTTTCACGGCGGCGTCAACCTGTTCTGGTGTAGCCCAGTGAACCCGGCCAACCGTATCGCGCGGCTCGGCAGGGTTGCGCACCGTTTGGACAGGCCCATCGGCAAGCTCTGCCGCAATCAGGGGCCTGGCATGGAAAACCTGGTCCTTATGCGGATTTCGGGCCACATCTATCGCGGTGAGCGTTGGAATGTCGGACAAATCCCACCCCCTGGAATTGGATCTTTCGGGGGTAAACAGCCGGGAGGGCGCGCGTATTGGTGTTGGGGTGTCGGTTGCAATCGAAAAGGGATCCGCCGCCACGATTTCGGGCGGTATGTCTTCGTCAACGATCTGGTTTACAAAAGAACTGTTCGCGCCATTTTCCAGCAATCGCCGCACCAGATAGGCCAGCAGATCGCGATGTGCGCCGACGGGTGCGTAGATCCTGCAACGGGTTTTTTCCTGGCTCATGACGATGTCATGAAGCCGCTCGCCCATGCCATGCAGGCGCTGAAACTCAAAGCTGTGCGGATCATCCGCCATTTTCAGAATGGCGGCAACGGTATGGGCATTGTGGGTGGCGAATTGCGGGTAGATCCTGTCTGTCATCTGCAACAGACGACGGGCATTGCTGATATAGGATACGTCGGTTGCGGCCTTGTGGGTGAAGACCGGAAATCCGGGGGCGGCGATGACTTGCGCATGTTTGATTTCGCTGTCCCAATAAGCGCCCTTGACCAGACGGACCATGATGCGGCGGTCACATTTCCCGGCCATTTCATGGAGCCAGTCGATCACCGCCCCTGCACGCTGACCATAGGCCTGAACCACCACACCAAAACCATCCCAGCCGGACAGGGCGGAATCGGAAAGAACGGCCTTGATAACATCGAGCGAAAGATCAAGCCTGTCAGCCTCTTCCGCATCGATATTGAACCCCATTCCGGCAGATTTTGCCAAGCTGGCCAATGCTTTGACACGGGGAACCAGTTCAGACATCACCCGTGATCCCTGCGCCACCTCATAGCGGGGATGCAGGGCCGAAAGCTTCACCGAAATGCCCGGATTCAGGCGAATATTGCCATTGGTGCAGGCGGCGGAAATGGCGGTGATAGCCTTGCCATATGCCAGATGATAGGCGTCGGCATCTGCCATGGTGCGGGCGGCTTCGCCCAGCATGTCATAGGAATAGGAATAGCCTTTGGCCTCGGACAGGGATGCGCGTTTCATTGCGGCAGCAATGGTTTCACCCAAAACAAACTGGCGGCCCATTTCCTTCATTGCCCGTGCCACGGCGGCCCGTATGACCGGCTCTCCCAGTCGCTTCAGGGCGGCGCGCAGGTGGCCGGCGACGCCCGGCGGGCTGTCCTCCAGGACTTTGCCCGTCAGCATCAGCCCCCAGGTTGAGGCATTGACCAGAGACGAGGCGGATTGGCCCAGATGGCGTCCCCAGTCAGACGGCGCGATCTTGTCTTCGATCAGGGCGTCAATGGTTTCCGTGTCCGGCACCCGCAGCAGGGCTTCGGCCAGGCACATCAGGGCGATACCTTCGTTCGTGGACAGGCCGTATTCGGCCAGAAAAACCTCCATCAAACCCGGACGGGCCGATTTGCGAATTTCACGAACCAGCGCTGTCGCGCGCGCTGCAATGCTGTCGCGGTCGGTTTTCGTGAGATGTACCGTATCAATCAGCCCGTCCCAAATTGGGGTTTCATCTGCATAGGTCAGGCTGCGGATACGGTCCCGCAGATCTGTGAGAGACGGGCAGGCAGGCATGGTTTTCTCCTACAACTTTTATAAAGGATACTATGGACAAATGAGCCAATTTTCCCGAATATCAAAAATAATCAGGATAAAACGACTAATTTTTGGAAAAAAACAATGCAGATGGATAAGTCCGGTCTGGACAGGTTCGATCAGGCGATTCTGCGGGCTCTGGCCGCGGAGGGGCGGATCAGCGTTACCGATCTGGCGCAGCGGATCGGGCTTTCAAAGTCCCCGACACAAGCCCGGATGCGGCGGTTGGAAAAGGCGGGCTACATCAAAGGGTATCGCGCCCTGCTTGACCCGATCCGGCTGGGGCTTGATCACGTCGCCTTTGTCGAGGTGCGGCTTCACGATACGCGTGAGGCGGCCCTTTCCGAATTCAATGCAAGGGTTGCCGAAATTCCCGAGATCGAGCAGTGCCACATGCTGGCGGCAAATTTTGACTACCTATTGAAAATTCGTGTGCAGAATATGCGGACCTATCGGGCGGTTCTGGCCGAAAAGATATCAACCCTGCCACATGTTGCGGCGACATCAACCTTCGTCGCGATGCAGGCGATCAAAGAGGGGGCAATATAGCGCATAATGCGGTTGTCATCACTGGTGCAGGCGCTATTGTCGCGCGTGATTTTCCCGCCTTGCCCGCGTGGTGGAATGGTAGACACAGGGGACTTAAAATCCCCAGGCAGAAATGCCGTGCCGGTTCGAGTCCGGCCGCGGGTACCAATAATGCTGCGCCGCAGCCCACAAATTTTTTGATGCAAGTCAAGGCAGATAGGCATGAAAAATGTTAGCATTTCTTCTGTGAAGCAACAGGAGAGAAGCGCATGACGACACCGCCGCACGGCAAACCTGCCACAGCCGCAACAGCAACCAGAAAGCCCGCAAGCGCAAAGGCCGACGGGAAGAAGACCGCTGTAATGGCCGCAGTCGATGCCCAGTCCGATACCTTGTCCACGGGTCCTTCCGAATTTCCGACAGTTACCCCGGACAAGATCAGAGAGGCCTTTGAAACCGGAAAATTTCCCTATCACAAGAAGCTGGGTAAAAAGGAATACGAAGCGGAGAAAGCCAAGCTTCAGGCCGAATTGCTGAAGGTGCAAAAATGGGTGCATGACACGGGCCAGAAATTTGTCCTGCTGTTCGAGGGCAGGGATGCTGCCGGCAAGGGGGGGACGATCAAGCGCTTCATGGAGCACCTGAACCCGCGCGAAGCCCGTGTTGTTGCGCTGAACAAGCCGACGGATGAAGAACGCGGGCAATGGTTTTTCCAACGGTATATCCGCCATCTGCCAACAAAGGGCGAAATGGTTTTTTATGACCGGTCCTGGTACAATCGCGCCGGTGTCGAGCGGGTCATGGGGTTTTGCAGCCCGACAGAGTATCTGGAGTTCATGCGCCAGACGCCAGAGTTGGAGCGCATGTTCGTGCGTTCGGGCATACGTTTGTACAAATACTGGTTCTCCGTTACCCGGGATGAACAGAAGCGGCGGTTTGACAGCCGGAAGGATGATCCGCTGAAACGCTGGAAGCTGTCGCCGGTTGATCTGGCCAGCCTGTCGAAGTGGGCCGATTATACCGAAGCAAAAGAAGCGATGTTCTTTTATACGGATACAGCCGATGCGCCCTGGACGATTGTCAAATCCAATGACAAGAAACGCGCCCGGCTGAATGCCATGAAGCATTTTCTGTCTACGCTGGATTATCCGGACAAGGATCTTTCGATTGCGACCCCGCCGGATCCGCTGATTGTCGGACGGGCCAGCCATGTGGTCCATGGCGCCGATCACATACTTGGCGCGGCATTGCACCCGGATCAGCGCAAAACCTGATAGGCCATGTTGCCTGACATTTCTGAGTGATCCAATGGGCCGCCAATTTGGGCGGCTCATGTATATTTGATTGCTCCGGGATGGACCGGCAGGTTTGCATGATGCAGTCTTGGGCCAGTTCGGCAACGAAGGTGAGAGAGCGCATGACAAACACAACAACCCAGCCAGACAATTTCTGGAATACCCGGTTTTCCCAGCCAGGATATCTGTTTGGCAAGGAGCCAGCCCGGTTTCTGCTTGATTACGCAGATTTTTTGACTCCGGGCGCGCGCACCCTTGCTGTCGCCGATGGAGAGGGGCGTAATTCGGTTTATCTCGCCGGGCTTGGCCTGGATGTGGTGGCTATGGATTCTTCCGACGTTGCCATTGAAAAGGCGCGCTTGCTGGCGCGGGATCGTGGCGTCCGTGTGGATTTTCGTCTTGCTGATATTGCCGAGTGGCCCTGGGAGGAAGCCGCGTATGATCTGGTTGTTGCCATTTTCATACAGTTCATGGGGCCTGAGCCGCGCGCCCGGGTTTTTGAAGGGATGAAGCGAACACTTCGCCCCGGCGGAACCCTGATGCTACATGGCTATACGGTGGAACAACTGGCCTTTGGCACTGGCGGACCACCGTTTGTTGAAAATCTGTATACGGTTCAGATGCTGAAAGACGCCTTTTCAGATATGGAAATTCTGCATCTCAAGGCATATGAGCGGGAAGTGGATGAGGGCCGTGGACATTCCGGCCGCTCGGCGTTGGTGGATCTGATCGTCAGGAAAGCCGATTAGGGCTTTGCCGGCAAGATATGTAACGGCTGGAAATTCCTGAGAATCGCATCATCGGCTTCGGTCTTGTTCACGTTTGGAATGTGGCAGGATTGTGGCAGCACATAGATGATTCAAGAACAACTTTAGGTTGTATAGCGACACAGCTAATAAAATCTTCGCTTGCCCTTTTAGACAGTATCAGTCGGCTGGACCACGTATATTAATAAATGAATAAATATGTAAAAACAATTGTCTAAATGAGTAATCTGAAGTAACAATCTGACGGTAGTGTTTGAGATTGAATCCATCCGCCTTTCCGAAAAATCGTTAAAGTTGTGTTAATGGCCAAATTTCTGCCACATTTTATTAACAATTTTAACAGGCATCAACATGATGTCGCTGCCACTCAAAAACAAGGAACTGCCTGATGTATTCAGAACTTGAAAACAAGGCCCGCTCGCGCCGCGTTGCTGCTCTGGCTTCTGTTGAGAGCCGCCGCTCGCATATGCTCTCTGACGCTGCGTCGTTTTCCAGCCGTTCTGCAACGGTTAAGTTTCAGTCCAGACGCACACGCTCACGCTCACTGCCCACACTGGTATTGTAAGGTTTGTTCGTTGAAAACCTCTCTGTCCGCAGGGCATGAGGTAAAAAACATCCAGGGGAAGGAGAATTACAATGTCCTGCAATCTGATAAATGGGGTGCGTTTTCGCCGGTCTTTCGCAACAAACCCAGCTGAAATGCGGCGCAAGTATACGGAGCGTCTTCGCGCGTCATCATCAGGGCCGGGATCACCCGCCCGGCCATCCCCCCGTATCTCCCCGTTGTCCGGCGCGTATTGAGAAAGGTTTTTCGCTTCAGATTGCGGTCTTTTCATTTTCGGATTGTGCGGCTTGTTGTTGCCTTGAATTTCCCATAAGCGGGAGGGATGCAACAAGCCCGGATGTCATATAACGCCCATGCGCGCGCCATTCTGGTGCTGGGGTTGCCTTTGATCGGTAGCCAGATTGCGCAGTTTGCCATCCATATGACAGACACGCTGATGCTGGGGTGGTATGATGTCGAGGCGCTGGCGGCAGTAACGCTTGCCGGATCGTACTGGTTCATACTTTTCATTACCGGGGCAGGGTTCGGTTTTGCCGTCTCACCGATGGTTGCGACCGCTCAGGCGCAGGGCAATTCAACAAAAGTCCGCAGGATAACCAGAATGGGCATATATGCTTCAATGGCTTACGCCGTTGCGATGCTGCCGCTTATGTACTGGTCCGCGCCAATATTTACCGCGCTTGGACAAGAGCCGTCGATTTCCCGCATTGCCCAGACCTATCTACGCATAGCCGGCTGGGGCATGCCGCCGGCATTGATGGTCATGGTTCTGAAAAACTATCTGGCGGCAATGGAACGCACACGGGCGTTGCTGCTGGTGACTCTTATGGCGGTCGTCGTGAATGCGGCCATCAACTATGCCCTTATCTTTGGCCATTTCGGCGCGCCCGAACTGGGCGTAAGGGGGGCTGCCATCGGCTCCGTCATCACAAACGGCCTGTCGGCGCTGGCTTTGGCGGTTTATGCGGTGCGCACCTTTCCAGAGCACAGTCTTTTCGCCAGATTCTGGCGGATCGACGGCGAAGCCTTGCGTGAGATTGTTCATCTGGGCTGGCCGATCGGGCTGACAAATTTTGCCGAAACCGGGCTGTTTACGGCATCGGCCATCATGGTTGGATGGCTGGGGACACAGCAACTTGCAGCACACGGGATCGCGCTACAGGCCACGGCCATGGCATTCATGGTTCATGTGGGGCTGGCCAATGCCGCAACGGTGCGCGCCGGTACGGCCTTTGGGCGCAAGGACGTAACAGGGCTGCGCGATGGGGCGCGCGTGGTGATTACGCTTTCGCTGGGGTTTGCGCTGGTCGTCATTGCGATTTTTCTGCTTTTTCCGGAGCAGATCGTAGGCGCATTCCTGTCCCCGGACGACCCCGAGCGGGCGCAGATCATAGCCATTGGCCGGAATCTTCTGGCCGTGGCAGCGTTGTTTCAGCTGGCGGATGCAACCCAGGTTATGGCCCTGGCCCTGCTGCGCGGCGTCATGGATACGAAAGTGCCGATGATCATCGCGGCGGTGGCCTACTGGCCGTTGGGAATGAGTGCCGGCTACTTGCTTGGTTTCGTATTGGGCTTTGGTGCGGTTGGTGTCTGGTTGGGGCTGGTTGTCGGGCTGGGGGTGGCCGGCATTCTGATGATGTGGCGGTTCTGGCGGCAGTCTTCGCGCCTTTAGGGCGTAGACCTATAAATCCTGCACCACTGGTTTGGCAGATTTTGTCTGTGAGGATAGCTTAACGAGTGCCGTAATCTGGTTGATTATCAGCGAGTTAAG
>JALSRG010000052.1 GCA_026984915.1 Marinosulfonomonas sp.
AACGCGCCCGCGCCGCCAAACCCGATGCCATGTCGCCCCGTCAGGCCTGGCGCGCCATTCAGGCCTCCTTGCCGAAAGAGGCGATCATCTCGTCCGACATCGGCAACGTCTGCGCCATCGGCAACGCCTATCCGACGTTTGAAACCGGTCGCAAATACCTTGCCCCCGGCCTGTTCGGCCCCTGCGGCTATTCCCTGCCCGCCATCCTTGGCGCCAAAATCGGCCGCCCCGATACACCGGTTGTCGGCTTTGCCGGTGATGGCGCCTTCGGCATCTCGATGAACGAAATGACCGCCTGCGGGCGCGAAGAATGGCCCGCCATAACCATGGTGATTTTCCGCAACTACCAATGGGGCGCGGAAAAGCGCAACACGACCCTGTGGTATAACGACAATTTCGTCGGCACCGAACTGGACTACAACGTCTCTTACGCCGGCATCGCCAAGGCCTGTGGCGTGAACGGCGTGGTTGCCACCACCATGCAGGAACTGACCGACGCGCTGGCCAAAGCCGTCAAAGATCAGGCAAACGGTGAAACCACCTTTATCGAGGTGATGCTGAATCAGGAAATGGGTGAACCTTTCCGCCGCGATGCCATGACAACCCCTGTTCAGGTCGCCGGTATTTCCGCCGCCGACATGCGCCCACAAAAGGTGACCTGATGACAACAGAAGGGGGTGTAAACAACACCCCTCCCCCTTCTTCTTGCCCGAAATACCTGCGCCGCAGGCCCCCGAGCATCCGCAGGATGCGAGATATAAAGCGGCCCCGCAAGGGGCCTCCGTTTCACAACGCCGCCGTGACCACTGTAGCCGCCACAATATCCTCCACACTCGCCCCGCGCGACAGATCGCAAACCGGTTTGGCGAACCCCTGCAAAAACGGCCCCACCGCCTGCGCGCCCGCCAGTTCCTGCACCAGCTTATACGCGATATTGCCCGCATCCAGCGACGGGAAAACCAGCACATTGGCATCCCCGCCCTCCACCCCCTTGGCCGCAGCAATCGCCGCATTCAGCGCCGCATCCGCCTGCACGGGGCCAATCACCCCCGCCAGTTCCGCCGCTTCGCGCACCATGTCCACCGACGCCCCGCTGCCGGATGTGCCGCTGGAAAATGACAGCATCGCCACCCGTGCCTGCCCCAGCAACGCCGCGCCCGAAGCCGCCGAGGCCCGCGCGATATCGGCCAGCGTGGCCGCATCCGGCGCCACATTCACCGCGCAATCGGCAAACACCAGTTCGCGCCCGTCCGGAAACACCATCAGAAAAAACGACGAGGGCACCTTTACCCCCTCGGCCATGCCAATCGCGATGCCGGCCGCCTCGATCACCCGCCGCGTGGGGCTGACGGCTCCGGCCACCATCACAGCCGCCTGCCCCGCCGCCACCATCGCCGCCGCGCGGATCAGCGGCTTTTGCAACATCCGCCGCGCCAGTGCCTCTTTCATCGGCCGCGTGGCCAGCAGGGCCGCCAGTTGCGCCGCGTCCGGTTCCGCCAGCGCCACCGGAATCGCCAGCCCTTCGGCCTGCAACCGTGCTGTGGCCGCGTCAATCCGCGCGTCTTCCCCCGCTTCGGGGAACACCACCCGCAGCTTTCGCGCCCGCGCCACTGCATATGCGCTTTCCAGTACCGGCATCTTTGCCACTCCTTCCGTTGCTGTTGAAAGGACACTGATATGAGCGACACCGTCAAGATCAATCGTGGCCTGAAAGGCATCTATTTCGAACGCTCCGCCACCAGTCATATCGACGGCGCCAAGGGCGAACTGTCCTACCGGGGCTATTCGATCCACGATCTGGCCAGCCACTCCACATTCGAGGAAACCGCCTATCTCTTGATCTTTGGCGAGTTGCCCACACAATCCGAACTGGCCGGTTTCGATGCCCGCCTGAAAGCCGCCCGCACCCTGCCCGATGAAATCCATACCGTGATCGAACAGATCAAGGGCGGTCACCCTATGGACGTGCTGCGCACCGCCACTTCGGCCCTTGCGGCGCTGGATGAGGGCAGCGCGGACACCTCGGAGGATGGGTTTATCCGCAATGGCATCAACCTGACCGCACAGGTGCCGATGATCGTCGCCGCGCATCACGCCATCCGCAACGGGCGCACACCGGTGGCCCCCGATCCTACGCTTGGCCATGCCGCCAACTGGTTGTGGATGCTGAAGGGCGAAAAGCCCAGCGCCGACGCCGCCCGTCTGGCGGATGTCGATTTCATCCTGCACGCCGAACATGGCGCCAACGCCTCCAGCTTTGCCGCACGTGTCACCATCGGCACCGATGCCAACCTGCACGGCGCCATCGTCACCGCCCTCTCGACCCTTGCCGGTCCGGCCCATGGTGGTGCAGCCGAGGACGTGATGAAAATGGTGGCCGAAATCGGCAGTGCCGACAAGGCCGCCGCCTATGTCAAAGCCAAACGCAAGATGCGCGAACCCGTCACCGGTTTTGGCCACCGCGTTTACCGCGCCGAGGACCCCCGCGCGCGCCACATGCGCGACGGGGTGCGCAAACTGTCACAGGAAATGGGGCAACCGGAATGGTATGACATCCTGCAAGCGGTGGTTGACGCCATGCAGCCCTATGCGCGCCACGGCCTCAATGTGAATGTCGATTTCTATTCCGGCGTGATCTACCAGTTGCACGGTATCCCGATGGATCTTTATGTGCCGATCTTTGCCATCGGCCGTATGCCCGGCTGGCTGGCACAATGTCTCGAACAGTTGCGCAACAATATCCTGATCCGGCCGCTGACCCTTTACAACGGGCCCGACATGCGCCCCTATGTGCCGATAAACGCGCGTTAGGACCCCATGCAGCCAACAGCAGAAACGTCACCACCTGTCTCGGAGGAAATCCGCAAAACCACATGTTACATGTGCGCCTGCCGCTGCGGCATCAACGTGCATATGAAAAACGGCAAGGTCGCCTATATCGAGGGCAATCGTGATCATCCGGTCAACAAGGGTGTCCTGTGCGCCAAGGGCAGCGCCGGCATCATGCAGCACAACGCGCCTGCACGCCTGCGCACCCCCCTGAAACGGATCGGGCCGCGCGGGTCGGGCGAATTTCAGGAAATCACCTGGGACGAGGCGCTGGACATGGCCACCGGCTGGCTGGCCCCCCTGCGCGCCGAAACCCCCGAAAAGCTCGCCTTTTTCACCGGCCGCGACCAGAGCCAGAGCTTCACCGGTTATTGGGCCCAGCAATACGGCACGCCGAACTATGCCGCCCACGGCGGGTTTTGCAGCGTCAACATGGCGACAGCCGGCATTTACACCATGGGTGGCTCATTTTGGGAGTTCGGCCAGCCCGACTGGACCCATACAAAACTGCTGCTGTTGTTCGGCGTGGCCGAGGACCACGATTCAAACCCGATCAAAATCGGCCTGGGGCAGCTAAAATCCCGTGGCGGGCGGCTGATCGGCGTCAACCCGATCCGCTCGGGCTATAACGCGGTGGCGGACGAATGGGTTGGCATCACACCGGGGACAGACGGGCTGTTCATTCTGGCGATCGTGCATGAATTGCTGCGCGCCGGCCGGATCGATCTGGCCTATCTGACCCGATTCACCAACGCCCCGGTGCTGGTGAACGATGATCCCACCGCGCCTGACTACGGCCTTTTCCTGCGCGATGACGATGGCAAGATGCTGGTGATCGACCGCAACAGCGGCAAACCTGCCGCCTATGACACACCCGGCGTGCGCCCCGATCTGGCCGCAACGCACCGTCAGGCCGGCGTCACCTACCGCCCGGTGTTTCAACTGCTGGCCGATCGCTACCTGTCAGACGAATACGCCCCCGAAACCGTGGCCGAAACCTGCGGTATCCCGGCCAGCCGCATCCGCGCCATCGCCGCCGAAATTGCCCGCGTCGCATTTGACGAGGCCTTTGAGCTTGAACAGGAATGGACAGATTTTCGCGGCACGACCCACCGCACCATGCAGGGCCGTCCAGTCAGCTTTCACGCGATGCGTGGCATTTCGGCCCATGCCAACGGCTTTCAGACCTGCCGCGCCCTGCACATCCTGCAAATCCTGCTGGGCAGTGTCGAGGCCCCCGGTGGCTTTCGCTTCAAACCGCCCTACCCGAAACCGGTCGAGGCGCATCCAAAACCGCATATGGGCGTCACCCCGAACGGCCCGCTGAACGGTCCGCATCTGGGCTTTGTGCGCGGCCCCGAGGATTTGCTGCTGCGCGACGACGGCAGCGCGGCGCGCATCGACAAGGCCTTCACCTGGGAAAATCCGCTGTCCTCGCATGGCCTGATGCATATGGTCATTTGCAACGCGCATGCGGGCGACCCCTACAGGATCGACACGCTGTTTCTCTATATGGCCAACATGGCCTGGAACAGCTCGATGGATACGACCAAGGTCATGCAGATGCTGACCGACAAGGACGCGGCCGGCGAATACGTCATTCCCCACATCATCTATTCCGATGCCTATGACAGCGAAATGGTCGCCTATGCCGATCTGATCCTGCCCGATACCACCTATCTGGAACGCTATGACTGCATCAGCCTGCTGGACCGCCCGATCAGCGAGGCCGACGCCATGGGCGACGCGATCCGCTGGCCCGTGGTGGCCCCCGATCGCGACGTGCGCCCGTTTCAGGATGTGCTGGTGGATCTGGCGGTGCGCCTCGGCCTGCCCGGTTTCACAGATGACGGCGGTCTGCCTGTCTACCACGATTACGCCGACTACATCACCAACCATCAGCGCCGCCCCGGCATCGGCCCGCTGGCGGGCTGGCGCGGCAAGGACGCGACATTGGTCGGTCGGGGCGAACCGAACCCCGATCAACTGACGCATTACATCGACAACGGCGGCTTTTTCGAACAGCCCGTTCCGCAGGAGGCCCGCTATTTCAAACCCTGGAATACCGCCTATCAGGATTGGGCGGTGGAAATGGGATTGAGCGACAACCCCCAGCCCTATGTCTTCTCGCTCTACAGCGAAATTCTGCGCAAATTCCAGCGCGCCGCCCAGGGCCACGGCGACCATCAGCCGCCCGAGCATTTGCGCGCGCAGATCATCCGCGCCATGGATCCGCTGCCGTTGTGGTATCCGGCCGGGCAGGACAGTGCGCAAGCATCAGAAGAATTCCCCGTTCATGCCCTCACCCAGCGGCCGATGGCCATGTATCATTCCTGGGGCAGTCAGAATGCCTGGCTGCGGCAAATCCATGGGGTCAATCCGCTCTACCTGCCCACGAAGCTGTGGCAGGAAAACGGGTTCCAGCCGGGCGACTGGGCGCGGGTCACCTCGGCCAATGGCAGTATCACCGTGCCGGTTGCCCATATGGCCGGGCTGAACCCGAACACCGTCTGGACCTGGAATGCCATCGGCAAGCGCAAGGGCAGTTGGGCCCTGTCGCCGGACGCGCCCGAGGCGACGCACGGTTTTCTTCTCAACCATCTGATTGGCGAACTGCTACCGGCGCAAGGCAGCGAACCGCGCCGGCCAAACGCCGACCCGGTCACCGGGCAGGCCGCCTGGTTTGACCTGAAGGTGAAAATCGAAAAGGCCGATCCGCCGCCCGAACAGGCACAACCTGAATTTCCGCCGCTTCGCTCCCAGGTCGGGCGCGGGCCGCAGAATCTGGCCTGGAGGGTCGGAAAATGATCCACACATATCCGCATAAGGCCTTCACCGCGTCTGTAGAAAACCCATACGTTTTCCATATCTTTTCCATACGGCCAAAATGACCCAGCTTCCGCCCGCCACTTCCCGCCAACTCGGCCTCGTGATCGACCTTGATATTTGCGTCGGCTGCCATGCCTGCGTTATCGCCTGCAAGGGCTGGAACACCGAATATCAGAACACGCCCCTGTCGGATGCGGATGCCTATGGCGCCGCCCCCTCGGGCACCTTTCTGAACCGGGTCCACAGCTATGAGGTCCAGCCGGAAAACGGCGCGGCGCAGACCGTGCATTTTCCGCGCTCCTGCCTGCATTGCCAGGATGCGCCCTGCGTCACCGTCTGCCCCACCGGCGCCAGCTACAAACGCCGCGAGGACGGTATCGTGCTGGTGAATGAAGACACCTGTATCGGCTGCGGGCTCTGCGCCTGGGCCTGCCCCTATGGCGCGCGCGAAATGGATGCGCTGGCCGGGGTAATGAAGAAATGCACGCTCTGCGTAGACCGTATATATAACAAGAACTTACCCGAGGAAGACCGCGAACCCGCCTGCGTGCGCACCTGCCCCGCCGGCGCGCGGCATTTCGGTGATCTCGGTGATCCCGACAGTGCCGTTTCCCGCCTTGTGGCGACGCGGGACGGCTATGATCTGATGCCCGAACAGGCCACCCGCCCCAGCAACAAATACCTGCCACCCCGGCCAAAGGACACGCTTGGCGAGGTCGACGTTCTCGCGCCGTTTCTGGAGCCGGCAACCGAGACGCCAGAAGGCTTCCTCGGCTGGCTTGACCGCGCCTTGGAGGCCCTCTGAATGCATCCTGCCCCCTCTGTCATTCTGTTCACGGTTCTGTCCGGGTTCGGGCTGGGGCTTCTGATCTGGCTCGGGCTGGGCTATCCGGGTGTAACAGGCTGGAAAACCTTCATTTTTTATGTTTTGGCCTATGGGTTGACCCTGGGTGGCCTGCTGGCGTCCAGCTTCCATCTGGGCAACCGCAAAAACGCACTCAAGGCCTTTTCGCAATGGCGCAGCAGTTGGCTCAGCCGCGAGGCCTGGCTGGTGCTTCTGACCCTTCTGGTCATGGGGGGGCACGGGTTTGGCGTGGTGTTTCTCGCCAGCCACATTCCACCTCTGGGCTGGCTCGGGGCGGCGCTGGCCCTGGCCACGGTTTTTGCCACCTCGATGATCTATGCCCAACTGAAAACCGTGCCCCGCTGGAACCACTGGACCACCCCGGCGCTGTTTGTATCGCTGGCCCTGACAGGTGGCGCCCTGCTGGCCGGACAGGCCGGTGCGGCAACCGTTCTTCTGACCCTTGGCAGTGCGCTGCAACTGCTGGCATGGGGGCTGGGCGACCGCCGGTTTGCCCTGCGTGGCCATACCGCCGAAACAGCCACCGGGCTGGGGCAGATCGGGCAGGTACGACAGTTGGAACCGCCGCACAGCAGCCCGAATTATCTGATGAAGGAAATGGTGTTTTCCGTTGCCAGAAAGCACAGTCTGAAACTGCGCGCCATCGCATTATTATTGATGTTTGTCATACCCTTGCTTTTGTTGGTTCTGCTGCCGGGCGGGTTCTGGATCTGCGGCTTTGCTGCCGTTTCCTTTTTTGTTGGCACGCTTGTTTCCCGCTGGCTCTTCTTTGCCGAGGCACGCCATGTCGTCAGTTTGTATTACGGTGACGCCACGCCCCGACAACCAGGGACAGGACAAACAGAACCGTCGCCATGACGACGATGCCGGGTCCGGCCGGCGTGTCAAATTGCAACGAGCTTTCAAGCCCGCCGAATACCGCGAATACCCCCAGAAGAACGGCCCAGATGGCCATCGTCTCGGGGCTGCGCGAAAGCTGGCGGGCCGCGGCCGCAGGCACAATCAGCATTGCGGAAATCAGCAATGAGCCGACCAGTTTGATCGCCACCGCAACAACCAGTGCCAAGGCGATGGTCAGAACCAGCCGTTCGCGATGCGGATTGATCCCCGATGCAAAAGCCAGATCCTCGCCAATGGTGCTTGTCAGCAGGGCTGACCACCGCCAGACAATCAAGCCCAGCACAACCAACGCACCGGCCCAGATAAACCACAGGTCCGGCTGGCCGATTGCCAGAATATCGCCGAACAGAAACGCCGAAAGATCAACCCGGACGCCTTTGACAAAAGACACGCCAACAAGGCCCAGCGCCAGGGCGGAATGCGCCAGAACCCCAAGCGCGGTATCCATCGCGTGGCCGCGTGCCGCCAGCCCCGTGACCACCAGCGCCATGGCCAGCGCGGTCAACAGAATGCCGGCAAACACCGAGACCGAAAAGTACAGCGCCAAGGCAACGCCCAGTATGGCCGCATGCGCGGTTGCATCGCCAAAATACGCCATGCGGCGCCAAACCACGAAACAGCCAAGCGGCCCCGCGGCCAGGGCCACGGCAACGCCGGCGACCAAGGCGCGGATCAGGAAATCATCCAGCATGTTCATTGCCTTTCCGGTGATTGTGGCCATTGTGGTCATGGTCATGGTCGTGGATGTGCTGATAAAGCGCCATGGTGCCTTCTGTTCCATCACCAAACAGTGCCCGGTATTCCGGGGCCTCGGACACGACCGCAGGCGCGCCCTGACAACAGACATGCCCGTTCAGGCAGATCACCCTGTCTGAAGAGGCCATCACCACATGCAGATCATGGCTGACCAGCAAAACCGCACATCCCATTTCGGCCCGCACCTGCTCGAGAAGCTTGTAAAATGCACCGATCCCGCGCTGGTCCAGCGCCTGGGTTGGTTCGTCCAGAACCAGAATATCCGGGTTTCCCAACAAGGCCCGCGCCAGCAGAGCACGCTGAAACTGCCCGCCGGACAAATCAGACATCTGCCGGTTTTCCAACCCCGGAATACCCACGCGTTCCAGCATCCGGCGCACCTCGTCCGGATCGTGATGCCGCGGCAGCGACATGAACCGCGCGACCGTAAGCGGCATGGTTGCATCGACCGACAAGCGCTGCGGAACATAGCCGATTTTCAACCCCGGCTTGCGGATGACCCTGCCCCGGCTTGGCTCGACCGCCCCGATCAGAACCCGCAACAGGGTGGATTTTCCCGACCCGTTCGGGCCGATCACCGTGACGATTTCGCCCTGGTCTATGGTCATGTCAATGTTTTGCAGGGCCACTCTGTCGCGGTATTGTACACTGACGTTCTGTGCGGTCAGCAGGCTCATTCCGACCCTCCACCTGCACAGGCCGGGCAAAGGCCGATCGCTTCCAGATTCATCCGCTCAACCTCAAAGCCGACCTCGCCGGCGACGGAATGAACCGCCTCTGCGACGGGTGCCGCGGTTTCGGCGACCGATTTGCACTGCCGGCAGATCAGCAGAACCGGCTGGTGGCTCTGCAATGGCTGTGTACAGGCCATATAGGCATTCAGACGCCGTACCTTGTGGGCAAACCCCTGTTGCACCAGAAAATTCAATGCCCGGTAAGCGACGGGCGGCTGATCACCAAACCCATCCCTGGCCAGCTTTTCGAGTATCTCGTAGGCACCAAGCGCCTGATGGCTCTCCAGCAAGAGTTCGAGAACCCGCCGCCGCACCGCTGTCAGGCGCAATTCCCCGGCCTGTGCCTGCTGATCCGCCAGTGTCAGAATATCGCTTTGGCAGTTTGCGTGGTCATGGGTCTGAAAGATACTTGGCGCGGGCATTTCGACGGGCTTTCGTTTGGATAGCACTTGCATCATCTCTATTTGTTATAATATATCATTGCAACACCTGAAATGTTATAAAATAACATATTCATGCCAAACGGGGTCAATCGCATGCTCTTCAGAATTCTTGCCATCCTGATGCTCACAACCTTTCCGGCCATGGCAAAACCGCCAACGGTCATCACCGATATTCCGCCGATTCATTCGCTGGTGGTGCAAGTCATGCAGGGCGTGGGCACGCCGGCGCTGCTGCTGGGCAAAGGCAGTGATCCGCACCACTTTCAACTGCGCCCGTCGCAGGCCCGCAGCCTGTCGAAGGCCGATCTTGTCGTCTGGGTCGGGCCCGCCCTTACACCCTGGCTGGCGCGGGCGATCAACGGATTGGGCGCAGGTGGCGATTCCCTTGTCTTGCTGGATGTCAGCAATACGCATCTGCGGTTCTTTTCCTCGGAGCCAAAAGAGGAAATGCAAGAAACCAACCGCGACAGCGCAATCAGGCCGGGGGTTGACCCGCATGCATGGCTTGACCCGGAAAACGCGATGATCTGGCTAGATGCCATTGCCGGGGAACTGGCGCGGCTTGATCCGGAGAATGCGGGAAAGTACCGCGAAAACGCCGTGAAGGCAGTTGAACGCATCAGGCTGTTGGAGCAGGAACTGACCCGGCGGCTGGCGCCGATGCAGGGCAAGGCGATCATCGTCTTTCATGACGCCTACAATTATTTCGCGGCGCGGTTTGGCCTGACAATCGCCGGGGCCATTCAGCCAGGTGACGCAACCAAACCCGGTGCCGCCTATCTGGCGCGGCTGCGCCGCGAACTGAAATCGGCCAATGTGGTCTGCGCCTTTGGTGAGCCACAGCGCAACATGGCCCAGCTCACAACCCTGCTCAGGGGAACCGGCATCAAATCCGGCACACTCCCGGATCCGACCGGCGATCTGCTGCCGCCGGGGCCGGATCTGTATGAAACGCTGTTGCGCCAGTTGGCCAACAGCATCATCACCTGCGCGGATCAGCCCTGAGTGTCGCGTGCGGCATTGAACCATGCAACGATTTTGGCGCGCTCCTCCGGCTCGATGAAAGAGAGGTTTGCCGGCGGCATGGCATGGGTGATGCCGGCCTGCAGGTAAATCTGTTCGCCATGCCGGGCAATCTGTTCCGGTGTTTCCAGAACCACGCCCTTGGGCGGCCAGCGCAGGCCCTCCCAACCCGGTTCGGCGGCGTGGCACATGGAACAGCGCCCCAGCACGATATCCGTGACATCCTCAAACCCGGCCGCTGCGGCAAACCGGGCCGCCGCCCCGCTCAGCGCCGCCGTGTCTTCCTCAGCCGGATCCGCAGCCGGAATAGTCGACAGCCAGATGATCACACCGAACAACACCGCCGTCAGCCCCCAGGTCCACCAGGGTTTGCCCTTGCGCGCGTGCAGGCTGTTGAAAAAATGCCGGATCGTCACCCCCATCAGAAACACGAGGCTTGCAATCGCCCAGTTGTAGGGCGAGGCAAACGCCATCGGATAGTGGTTTGACAACATCAGGAAAATGACCGGCAGGGTCAGGTAATTGTTATGGGTCGATCTTTGCTTGGCAATGATGCCGTATTTCGGGTCAGGCTTGCGCCCGGCCCGCAGATCGGCCACGACAATTTTCTGGTTCGGAATGATGATCAGAAACACATTCGCCGTCATGATCGTTGCGGTGAAGGCCCCCAGATGCAACAGCGCGGCCCGACCAGAGAAAACCTGTGTGTATCCCCAGGCCATCAGGACCAGTATGACATATAACCCCAGCATCAGGCGGGTGTTGTCCGCGCCGAACCGCGACTTGCAGATCATGTCATACATGATCCAGCCAAAGCCCAGCGAGGCCAGCGAGATCAGGATCCCCGCCCAGATCGGAAGGTCCAGCACCCGCGGATCGATCAGATACAGTTCGGCCCCCATGTAATAGACCAGTATCAGCATGGCAAACCCCGACAGCCAGGTCGAATAGCTCTCCCATTTGAACCAGATCAGGTCATCCGGCAGGCGCGCCGGGGCCACCAGATATTTCTGAATATGGTAGAAGCCGCCACCATGCACCTGCCATTCCTCGCCATGGACATGCTGACGCCGGTCGTTGGATTTGCGCAGGCCCAGATCCAGCGCTATGAAATAGAACGAGGATCCGATCCAGGCAATGCCGGTGATCACGTGAATCCAGCGCACCGCAAATTGCAACCATGCCGTCAGGATGACCGTATCCATTTTATATCTCCCATGATTCCAACGTCACGCTATACCAAATCCAGCTTTTTTGTTAATCCGTTTAATAGCACATCACTTTCAACGGGAAATTGATAATAGCATGGCATATGTGAACAATATCAGAATGTTCGTGCGGGTTTACGAGCTTGGCTCGATGTCGGCGGCGGCGCGGGATCAACGCACCTCGCCTGCGGTGGCCTCAAGCCGGATTTCCGAGTTGGAGAAACACCTTGGTGTGCGCCTGTTCAACCGCACCACCCGCGCCCTGCACCCCACGGAGAACGGCAAGGTTTTCTATGACGGGGCGCGCAACATTCTGGCCGCGATTGCCGAGGCCGAGGCAGATATCATCGACGCTGACAAAAACCCGCGCGGCACGGTTTTTGTGGCCGCACCCCTGGGCGTCGGGCGGCGGTTCATCGCGCCCTTCGTACCTGCCTTCAAAGCGGAATACCCGCAAATCGACGTGCGGTTGCGCCTGTCGGACCGGCTGGTGGATGTCACCAGCGAGGGGCTGGATGTGGCGTTTCACATGGGGCCGCTGGCCGACAGCACGTTGAAAATGCGTGTGATTGCCGATTGCCCGCGCCTTCTCTGCGCCGCGCCGGCCTATATCGCGGAACATGGCAATCCGGCGGATGGCGCGGCGCTGAAGGATCACGCCTGCCTGAACCTGCGCTATCCCGGCGCACAGGAATTCCAGTGGGCCTTGCAGATGCCGGACGGGGTGAAGCGGTTTGATGTGACGGGGCCGTTTGAAAGCGATGACGGCGATGTGCTGACCGGCTGGGCGCTGGAAGGGCACGGGATAATCCTGAAACCGGTGTTCGAAGTGGCCGAGCATCTGCGCTCGGGAGCGCTGGTGCCGGTGGCGGTGGACAGCCCACCGCTGCCGACGCAACTGGTCTGCCTGTATCCGCCGCATAAATTGAAGGACACAAGGGTGCAGTTGTTCGTTGATTTTGTTACCAGGCATTGCAAGGCCGAGATGATGCGCCAGACGGCAGGCTTGTAGGGCGTAGACCTATAAACCCTGCACCGCTGGCGGGATTGTCGCGAAATATCA
>JALSRG010000053.1 GCA_026984915.1 Marinosulfonomonas sp.
TAGGTCTACGCCCCAGGATCAGGGGTTGATTTTCACACGCTGCTTCAGGATTTTTCCCGTGCGGTCGAAAATCAGAATTTCATTCGCATCCGTCACCACGGCCAGCCAGTCTTTGGTTTGGGTGAAGGCAAGAGCTTTTGCGCCATCCGGCAGGGTAATGCTTGCCGGAAAGGACACAGCGTTGGTGCTCTGACGGTAACGGATGACAAAAAGCGTAACGATGATTACAAGTCCCACAATCATTGTCGCGGTCAGTCCTGTCACCAGCAGACGCAGAAACCTCAGATTTGCCGGTTCCTGACCGTTTTCCGGAGAATTGTTCATGTCAGACCTTTCATCTTCGACAATTCAGGTGGTGATCCAGCCGGATCCTCCCAACCGCCTTGATAAGGCGCTTTCACGCGATGTGCCAGAGGCGGCGTCCTTGTCGCGCTCACGTCTGGCCAGGCTGATCGCATCGGGGGATGTCCGGCGCATCACCTCTGATCAAAGCGAAGTGCTGACAAGCCAGAAGGCCCGTGTGGCGGCAGGAGATGTCATTGAAATAACCCTGCATCAGGCTGTTGAAAGCCATATGGAGCCTGAGAACATTCCCCTGAGCGTCATATACGAAGATGACTCGTTGATTGTGGTCGACAAACCGGCCGGAATGGTCGTGCATCCTGCTCCGGGGACGCCAAGGGGAACGCTTGTGAATGCGTTGATGTATCACTGCGGTGACAGCCTGTCTGGTATCGGTGGGGAGAAACGCCCCGGCATTGTTCACCGGATCGACAAGGATACCTCTGGTCTGCTGGTTGTGGCAAAATGCGACAAGGCACATCACGGGCTGGCGGCCCAGTTCGAAGACCATTCGGTTGAACGCCATTACAAGGCCGTAGTCTATGGTGTCCCCGATGCAAATGATCCGCGCCTGCGCGGCATCAAAGGGGTGAGTTTCGAGCCGGGGAACATTCTGAAAATCACCACCGGCCTGGCCCGGCACAAGACCGACCGCCAGCGGCAGGCCGTTCTTTTCAATGCCGGTCGGCATGCTGTGACACGGATACGGGTGATTGAAAGATTTGGCACGCCTGCTGTGGCGGCACTGGTAGACTGCTGGCTGGAAACCGGGCGCACACACCAGATTCGCGTGCATATGGCCCACGCGGGCCATGGCCTGATTGGCGACCCGACCTATGGTGGACGGCGAAAGTTGAGCGAAAAATCGATTGCCCCGGAAGCTGCAAGTGCAGCGCGTCAGTTTCCCCGTCAGGCCCTGCACGCGGCAACTCTGGGGTTTGTTCACCCGATCAGTGGTGATAAACTGCGTTTTGAGGCGCCGTTACCGGCAGACATGCGCGCGCTGGTCAACAGACTGAAAGGCTGAGGCCTCTTCACGCCGGTTTCACACCGGTTTGAAATTTCAACAAACTTTCGCCAGAGAAGTCGAATTCTGTTCATCTTTTGGCAAAACAAGCGCAGTATGAGCCTTGGAAAAAGCGGGCCAGAAACCCTTGAAGCATGGCCAGGCGATACATATCTCTATGTTAAGCCTCTGAACATCGGAGGAGAGAGGGAGAGTTCATGAGCAATTATACCAAGCTGCCAGCACCGTCACCGGAGCAGGGCTTGAACAGATATCTTCAGGAAATCCGCAAGTTTCCTATGCTGGAGCCTGAAGAGGAATACATGCTGGCAAAACGCTGGGTGGACCATCAGGATACTGATGCCGCGCACAAGCTGGTGACCTCACATTTGCGTCTGGCTGCCAAGCTTGCCATGGGGTACCGCGGTTACGGGTTGCCCACGGCCGAGGTCATCTCGGAGGCGAATGTCGGACTGATGCAGGCGGTCAAGCGGTTTGACCCCGAACGCGGTTTTCGCCTGGCGACCTATGCCATGTGGTGGATTCGGGCCAGTATTCAGGAATACATATTGCGCAGTTGGTCCCTGGTAAAAATGGGAACAACCAGCGCGCAGAAAAAGCTGTTCTTCAACCTGCGCAAGGCCAAGGCGCGGATTGGCGCGCTGGAAGATGGCGATATGCATCCGGACAACGTCAAGCAAATTGCCCATGATCTGAATGTCACCGAAAAGGAAGTGATTTCCATGAACCGGCGGATGTCGGGCGGAGACGCATCCTTGAATGCCATGGTCGGATCCGACGGCGAAGGCGCAACCCAATGGCAGGATTGGCTGCAGGACGAAGATGCCGATCAGGCCGGGGATTATGCCGAGAAAGATGAACTGGATGTGCGCCGCGAAATGCTTTCCAAGGCAATGGATGTGTTGAATGAGCGGGAAAAAGACATCCTGATTCAACGCAGACTTGCCGACAAGCCGGTCACTCTGGAGGAGCTTTCCGGCCAGTATAACGTCAGTCGGGAACGCATCCGCCAGATTGAAGTCCGGGCGTTTGAAAAGCTGCAAAAGCGCATGCGGGAACTGGCAAAGGAAAAAGGGCTTCTGGAAAGCGCTTGAGGCCGTTGCGGAATTTCAGAAATGCGAAAACCCTTCTGGCATTGTCAGGAGGGTTTTCTTTTGCCCGTCTATTTCAATCTGGCACGCAGGACCCGTACCATGTTTTCCCCCATGACCTTGCGAATTTGAGTTTCGGTGAGGCCGGCATCCAGCAAAGCCTGGGTCAGGGCTGCAAGTTCGGATGAATCAAAGCTCATGCCCACGGCCCCGTCAAAATCGGATCCGAGAGATACAGCATCTTCGCCAACCACGGCGATAGCAGCCTTTATGGTTGCGGCAACACCTGCCGGGCTGTCGTCACAGGTGACATCCTGCCAATAGCCGATACCAATCACCCCGCCGGTGGCCGCGATTTCCTGCATCAGGTCATCGGGGATGTTGCGCCTGGTTTTACAATGGCTGAGGATTCCGGTGTGGCTGAGCACGATGGGAATATCGGTCATCTGCAACACATCCCGCACCACCTGCTGGCTGGAATGCGCCACATCCAGGACCAGGCCGCGCCGGGCCACCTCGGCCACCACCTGCCGGCCGAAATCGGTGAGGCCGTTGTTTGCAGGGCTGTGCAGGGTGCCGCCAAGCTCATTGTCAAAGAAATGCTGAAGCGCAATCAGCCGGTAGCCGGCCTTTTCCATTACATCGAGATTTTCGATCCTGCCTTCAAGCGGATGCGCGCCCTCGATCCCGAGGATGGCGCCAACAATCCTTTCCCCGGCGGCATGACGTTTCAATACCTCTTCAAGATCAGCGCGGGATTGGATGATTTTCAACTGATCCGGTATTCTGGCTTCAACCTTTTTCAGCTTTTCCGCCTGATACAGGGCGCGTTGTTTCAAGCTGAACCAGGTGCGAATTGGCCAAAGCTCTCCAAACGCCAAAAGCGTTATGTTATCAAAAGCATCCGGGCTGTTGTTCTCGTAGTTCTGGCCTGCCGGGCTTTTGGTGACCGCGGTGAAGACCTGCAAGGCAACATTGCCTTCCTGCAGGCGCGGAATATCCACCTGACCACGCGTTCCGCGCCGGGCCAGGTCACGGTTCCACAACAGCGGATCGGCGTGCCAATCGCCGATGATCAGTGTCCTGTGCAGGGCTCTGGCTGTGTCTGATACCGGATATGGGTCATGCTGGGCAACAGAATTTCGTTGTTTTTCAACGTATTCCGGGGCAAAGATAAAGAAGGCCGCCAGCGCAATGGCAAGCAACAGCAGCAATCTTCCAAGCCATTTCCCGAATGTGCGCATGATATCTTCCCTTTTTCCTGCAGGTTAAGTCTCGGCGGGGGAAATTTCCAGTCTTCCTTTTGGGTCCACACCAGCCCGTTGCGATATGGCCTGTACATGGTTAGATTTGGGGTAGCGACAAAAGAAAGGGAAGCAGATGGCCGGCGGTTGGGCACGTGATGGCGCGGTGGAGGAACAGATCGAGGCATCCATATCGGATGAGCTGGCCCGCATGAAGGCCCGCAAGAAGCCGGTCGGGGAAAGCCTGACCCATTGCGCGGAATGTGACGAGCCGATCCCCGAGGCCCGGCGCAAGGCAATGCCCGGTGTGAAGCTGTGTGTTGAGTGCATGCAGGAACGCGACGCGGCGTATAAGCCGAGGCCGGGGATTAACCGGCGCGGCAGCAAGGACAGCCAGTTGCGGTGATGCGCATTTGATAATACGCGAAACATGCGCCAGGCGTCAGAGGTATTTCGGGCGGCACTGCCGGACAGCGCCCGGCCGTGCCCAAGCGAGCGCTCTCCTTGTTCGCTGACCAGAGTTCACCCCTCCATCGCTTCCAATTCGTCTATCAGGCCGGAAATCATCGACAGTCCCTTGTCCCAGAACTTCGGATCAGTTGCATCCAGCCCGAAGGGTGCCAGCAGTTCGGTATGGTGCTTGGAGCCACCCGCCCGCAGCATGTCGAAATATTTCTCCTGAAAGCCGGGGGCACCGGATTCATATTCGGCATAAAGCGCGTTCACCAGCCCGTCACCAAAGGCATAGGCATAAACGTAAAACGGTGAATGTACGAAGTGAGGAACGTAAGCCCAAAAGGTTTCATAGCCCGGCATGAAACGGAACACGGGGCCGAGGCTTTCGGCCTGCACGCTCATCCACAGTGCGTTGATGTCGTCCGGTGTCAGTTCGCCCTCGGCGCGTGCCGCATGCAGTTTGCATTCAAAATCATAGAAGGCAATCTGGCGCACCACGGTGTTGATCATATCCTCGACTTTTCCGGCAAGCAATGTCTTGCGCTCGGCCGGTTCTTCTGCCCCTTCCAGCAGTTTTCGGAATGTGAGCATTTCGCCAAACACACTGGCCGTTTCGGCCAGTGTCAGCGGCGTTGACGAGAGCAATTCGCCCTGTGCGGCGGCCAGCACCTGATGCACGCCATGGCCGAGTTCATGGGCCAGCGTCATTACATCGCGTGGTTTCCCCAGATAGTTCAGCATCACATAGGGATGTACATTGGTGACGGTCGGATGGGCAAAAGCACCCGGCGCCTTGCCCGGTTTCACCGGGGCGTCGATCCAGCCGCTTGTGAAGAAAGGTTTGGCAATCTCTGCCATTTCAGGTGCAAAATCAGCATAGGCCCCCAGCACGATTTCTTCGGCCTTTTCCCAGGGAATGGTGCCCTGTTTGGCCGCAGGAAGTGGTGCGTTGCGGTCCCATATCTCCAGGTTTTCCAGCCCCAGCCATTTGGCTTTGAGCGCGTAGTAGCGATGGGATAACCGTGGATAGGCCGCGACCACGGCGTCGCGCAATGCGTCAACCACCTCGGGTTCAACCTGATTGGCGAGATGACGGCTGAGTTGCGGCGTTTCAAAGCCCCGCCAGCTATCCTCGATGGCTTTTTCTTTCGCCAAGGTGTTGTGAACCCGCGAGAACAGCTTGATATTCTCTCCCATGACATCGGCGACGGCATGCGCGGCTGTCTCGCGCTTTGCGCGGTCCTCATCTGTCAAGAGGTTAAGGGTTGATTCAAGGTTCATTGGGCTGCCGTCAACGTCAAAGCTGAGCCCGGCGATGGTTTCGTCAAACAGTTTGTTCCAGGCGCTGGCACCGACGCTGCTCTGATCATGGAGGAATTTTTCCAGTTCATCAGACAACTGGTAGGGCTTCATTTTCCGCAGATTGTCAAACACGGGTTTGTAACGCGCCAGTTCTGCATTCTGCGCAAACATTTTCTCCAGCAAGCCGTCATCAAGCCGATTTACTTCCAATGAGAAAAATACGAGTGGCGCGGTAAATCCGGTTATCTTTTCCTGCGCATTTTGCAAGAACTGGGCGCGGTCCGCATCGGTTGTATTCTGGTAGTAGCGCAAACCGGCATAAGACATCAGACGCCCGCCAATATTCTGTATTTTTTCGTAGGCATGGACGCAATCAACCAGTTCCTGTGCGCTCAATTCAGAGAGTTTGTTTTCATATTTGGCCGCAAAGCCTGTACAGGCCTTTTCCAGCCACGCCATATCATTACCGAATTCGGCTGAATCCGGGGCCGGGTACAAATCACTGAGATCCCATTCCGGCAATTTGCCAAGATTGTCACCGCCAGTGGCGGGGCGTGCGTCATGCAGGGGGCGGGGCATGGGTAACATCATTTGGGACCTCTTTTGCTTTTCTGCCCCCACATAAGCCGTGCATGGGGGCCACGACAAGGGGGCTTGTGCCAGAGGGTGAAAACGCCACTGCGTCTGATGGGTTTTACCAAACACAAAGCAGAGACCATGCGGCTTGATCAATCTGACAATCCGGCGCGGAAAAGACCGGCTGGCTTGATCCGGCCGGTTTGACGATGTCGCCATCTGTCAGGAAAATTCAGGTGTTTTCGGAAAACAATGCATCCGTTAGCTTGTAAACATGGGCACGCGTGCCGGGGGTTTCCATCAAAACCTCATGTTCTGCACCCGGAATGATATCAAGCCGCCCGTTGGGCCAGCGCTGCATTCGATCAACAACCGATTTTGTATCGACAATGCGTTCGTTGGTCCCCAAAAAGGTAATGGCGGGCTTGTCTGGCGAAGGCATTCTGCTCAGCTTGTGCGTTTCGGAAAGTGCCTCGTGCAACCAGCCAAGAGAGGGGCCTCCCAGCGCCAGATCCGGATGGCTGCGTACCTGGTGCTGCATCATGTCGTACATCTCGCGATCCGTGGTCAGCAGGTTGTCATCGTAAGGCGCGATATCAACATAGGTTTTTGGTCCGGTCCCGGGAGCATACAGATGGCGAAGGCCGACAACCCCGCTGACCGCGGCCAGAATTTTTGCGAAGGGCCGGACCATTGGCGAAATCAGAATTCCCCACATTGGCGCGGAAAAAACCGCGGCGCGCACATCAAGCCCGTTATGAAGCGCCCGCAGCCCGATCGCCCCGCCCATGGAATGTGAGAGCAGGAAAAACGGACGGGGCATGTTCAATTCCCTTGCAGATGTGACAAGAGCGGCAACGTCATTCTGGTAGTCAAGAAAATTGTGAACATGGCCGGTAGAACGGTCTTTCAATGCCCTGTCGGACAATCCCTGGCCGCGCCAGTCAAGCGTGATCGTTGCATAGCCAAGCTCGGCGAAATCACGCACCGTTCCGCCGTATTTTTCAATGAATTCCGTCCGCCCGGTGAAAAGCAGAACAGTCCCTTTACGGCCTTGTGTCCATGCGCCCAGCCGGATGCGCACCCCGTCACTGGTGGTGCGCCAGAAAACCTTGCCGCCTGTTGGTGCATTGGATACGTCGCTGTAGAAAGGCGCCGGCTGCATCAGGACAATACCGACCCCAATTTCATTGCCTGGCCCATGTCGCCTTCGATCTTCAGCTGGCCGGTCATAAAGGCAGCCGTCGGGTTTGTTTCACCTTCCAGGATGGACTGAAACACATCTGCGTCAGCCGTCAGCGTCACCTCGGCATCATCATCAGCCGCGCGGGCGCCGTTACTGTCGATAATAATGGAACCTTCGTCACCGATCACAAATTTTGCGACCCCGTCAAACCCCCCCGAGATCTTTTCGTTCAGGGCTTTGACGGCGGATTCTATGACATCACTCATTTTTTCGTCCTTTTCGGCATTGTGAACCCGTAGGGACTCGCATTCCCCAGCAGTTGCGTTACACTTACGGGTGTTATGGGCGCTTTTCGATTCAGACTCAAATATATCCTTACGGCAGTCTTGCTGACAGTATGGTATTCCGGACCTTTGGCGGCACAATCAGCTGAATCAGACGCGGAAATGAATGCGCTGATGAAAACGTTGCGAGAAGCCGGAGACAATGATTGGAAAGCCGCAGAAGATCGGGTTTGGACGGCCTGGTCCAGATCCGGATCGCCGGCAATGGATTTGCTGTTGAAGCGCGGACAGGATGCAATCGAAGAAGAGAAATACGATATTGCCATCGAGCATCTGACTGCGCTGGTAGATCACGCACCCGATTTTACCGAGGCTTATGATGTTCGTGCCTTGGCTTATTACCGGATGGGGCTGTATGGCCCGGCGCTTCAGGATATTGGCCGGGTTCTGGAAAAAAACCCGCAACATTTCGGGGCGCTAGCCGGGATGGGGGCCATTCTGGAAGAGCTTGACCAGCCCGAAAAAGCGCTTGAGATCTATCGCAGGGTTCTGGAAATCCATCCACACAAGCCCGATGTCCTGAAAGCCGTGAAACGGCTGGAAAAAGTTGTTGAGGGTATGGCGCTGTAGGCGCCTTTTCCGGGATGCGCAGAATGACTGATTTGGCCGCCGCAAAGGCGCAGAGGATCACCCGCACACGTCAATCTTTGTCAGGCGGGCGGATTACCGCGGTGCTGGGGCCGACCAATACCGGCAAGACCCATTTCGCCGTTGAGCGGATGCTGACCCATCGCACCGGGGTAATCGGTTTGCCGCTGCGTCTGCTGGCGCGCGAAGTCTATGAACGCATCAAGGCAAAATGTGGCCCGTCTGCCGTAGCCCTTGTTACCGGCGAAGAACGTATCGTGCCCGCCAGTGCCCGATATTGGGCCTGCACGGTTGAGGCCATGCCCGATGCAATGGGGGCGGATTTTCTTGCGGTCGACGAAATCCAGTTATGTGCTGACCCTGAGCGCGGCCACATTTTCACCGACCGTCTGTTGCGGGCGCGCGGCACTCTGGAAACCATGTTTCTGGGGGCGGAAACCATGCGTGGTGCCATTTCTTCCCTGTTGCCGGAGGCAGACTTCCAGCATTGTGAGCGGCTTTCCGAACTGACCTATTCAGGCTCGAAAAAGATAAGCCGAATTCCCACCCGATCCGCGGTCGTGGGTTTTTCCATCGAAAATCTATATGCCGTCGCCGAATTGATCCGACGGCAGAAAGGTGGCGCTGCGGTTGTGACCGGGGCCCTCAGCCCACGCACACGCAATGCACAGGTGGAGATGTATCAGAACGGCGATGTGGATTATCTGGTGGCAACGGATGCAATCGGCATGGGCCTGAATCTGGATATCAATCACGTGGCCTTTTCAGCGCGCAGCAAGTTCGACGGGCGCCGAATGCGGCCGCTGTTGCCGCACGAACTGGCACAAATAGCCGGGCGCGCGGGGCGACACACCAAACCGGGCACCTTTGGCGTGACGGGCGATGCTGCTCCGTTGGAAACGGATCTGGCCGAGGCAATATGTGCGCATCGTTTTGCCCCGATCAAGAAACTCCAGTGGCGCAATGCCCGGCTGGAATTTGGCAGTATTGCGCAACTGATTTCGGCGCTCGAATCCCATCCGGACGACGATCGCCTGCAGCGCGGGCGGGATGCAGACGACCTTCTTGCGCTGAAATCGCTGGCATTGATGCCCGAAGTGCAGTCCCGTGTCGGAAGCGGTCAAGACGTCCGGCGGTTATGGGAAATCTGCCGGATTCCGGATTTTCGCGGTATTTCAGCGGCGGAACACGCATCACTTCTGGCAGAAATTTTTGAGTATTTACAAAGCAATGGCAGGGTTCCCGACGATTGGTTGTCGCAAAACGTAAAACGTATTGATCGAACGGATGGGGACATTGATACTTTGTCCAAGCGTCTCGCTTATATCCGCACCTGGACCTATGTGGCGCAACGAAAAGGCTGGATTGATGACGAAACCCATTGGCGCGAGGCTACACGCGCGGTAGAAGATCGCCTGTCGGATGCGTTACACAACGCATTGACGCAAAGATTTGTTGATCGGCGCACCAGCCTGCTGTTGCGGCGATTGAAGCAGAAGGAGGGCCTTGTGGCCAAAGTGAGTGACAAGGGTGACGTGACGGTTGAAGATGAATTCGTTGGCCGCCTGGAGGGGTTCCGATTCATTCAGGACAAGAGCGCAACACCGGAACAGGCAAAGACCCTGCGTCAGGCCAGCATGGCCGCGTTGAAGCCCGAATTCCATTTGCGTGCCGACCGTTTCTACAATGCGCCGGACACCGAGATCGACTTTACCGAGCAGGGAGGGTTGATGTGGGGAGAACATGCGGTCGGAAAACTGGTCAAAGGCCCGGATGTGCTGAAACCACAGGCAGAGGCCTTTGTCGACGATGAGGCCGGCACAGAAATTTCCGAGAAAGTCACGCGGCGCTTGCAGCACTTTATTGATCGCAAGATTGCCACCCAGTTTGAGCCGCTTCTGGCCATGAAAAGCGATGAAACGCTTACCGGGCTGGCCAAGGGATTTGCATTTCGTCTGGTCGAAGCGCTGGGTATCCTGCCTCGCGATCAGGTTGCGCAGGAGGTGAAAGAGCTTGATCAGGATGCCCGCGCTCTGCTGCGTAAACACGCGGTTCGATTCGGGCAGTTCACGATCTTCCTTCCGCCGCTGCTGAAACCTGCCCCAACCCGTTTGCGTCTGGTTTTGTGGGCAATTGCGCAGGGGCTCGCCGAATTCCCCGAAAGCCCCCCGCCGGGGCTGGTGACCATTCCTGTCGACAAGGACGCGCCAAACGGCTGGGATACCATGTCGGGATATCGGGTGGCCGGTTCCCGGGCAATTCGCATCGATATGCTGGAACGGCTAGCAGACATGCTGCGTGAGCAGGATAGTCGCGGTGGTTTCGAAGCCACGCCAGATATGCTGTCCATTACCGGCATGACATTGGAACAGTTTGCCGACCTGATGCAGGGACTGGGCTACAAGGCTGAAAAAGGCGAGAGGGAAAAAGTGAAAGCCGCGCCGCGGGCCGAAACAGCGAATGCTGATCCCAAAGGCGACGGAACAGGCGCAGAACCGGGCACGGATCCAAAGGCGCCGAAAGAGGCAGAAGAAGAGGCCAGTGCAGACAAGGCGGCTGAGCCTGCGACGAAAGACGCAGATGCACCCGGCCAGACCGAAGCCGAAGAAAAATCCGAGAGCGCCTCTGAAAACACCAGCCCGGAAGAAAATGCCGCACCCGAGGCACCCGAGGCAGAAATTTTCTATACATTTACCTGGCAGGGTTTTCGCGGTGGCAATAAACGCCCCCAACGGGCGAAAGGGAAACCGCAAGGAAAACCTGCCGGGCGGCGTGCCGAGCGCAAGAATCAGGGGAACAAGCCGAAATCTTATCAGGCGCGCCCGGTCAAAAAGGATAAAATTGATCCTGACAACCCATTTGCTGCGGCCCTGATGGGGCTGAGGGACAAGAAGTAAGTGCCAAAGAACGCAACCGAAACCTGCGAAAAGATGCGCGCGGATAAATGGCTGTGGCATGCCCGGTTCTTCAAGACGCGCGGGTTGGCAAGTAAACTGGTACAGGCCGGACATCTGCGGGTAAACAGTAACCGCATAAAGAAGCCGGCACATATGGTGGGAATTCAGGATGTGCTGACGTTTCCACAGGCCCGCCGGATCAGGGTTGTGCGCATTCTGGCGTTGTCAGAGAGGCGCGGTCCGGCGCACGAAGCCGCCGGCCTTTATGATGATCTGGCGCCCGAACCTGTCGGCAATCCCGGCATGGACGCCAAAAAGGAACGTCAGGGCCGGCCCAGCCGGGAAGATCGACGTGCGGCAATCCGGCTCAAGTCTTCGCTTCCTGATCAAGGTGGGCTTGAATGATTCCGCAGACTGCAATAGCTAGGCGGGGATGCCACCCAACTGACACTTAGCCAACAGAGTGCCAAAATGACTTATTATGTAGGCGACAACTGTATCGCCTGTAAATTCACCGATTGCGTAGAGGTTTGCCCGGTAGACTGTTTCTATGAGGGCGAAAACATGCTGGTCATTCATCCGGATGAATGCATTGATTGTGGCGTGTGTGAGCCGGAATGCCCGGCAGACGCCATTCGGCCGGATACCGAGCCTGATGCGGAAAAATGGGTGGAATTGAACCGTAAGTATTCCGAAATGTGGCCTGTGATTATCGAAAAGAAAGATCCGTTGCCGGATGCGGATGATCATGATGGCGAACCAGGCAAGCTTGAGAAGTATTTTTCGGAAAAGCCCGGCGAGGGGAGCTGAGAGCGATTCGCCCCTGTAGGGCAGAATCGCTGCCATTTTTCCCGAATCCTGTGTTAGATTTGTGCCGCAACTCGTTGTTATATAATGGTATAATGCCATTGCTGCGCCGCGGCGCTTTGAAGGGGCTGTTTTTTATGCTATACTACAGAGGCAAATGAGGACATTTATCTGACAGTCATTTCCGCGTGGCCCGCGGGAAATGAGAGAGCGATCACAAATTTCGGAATTTGCGGGGTACCTGTTATGGCCCCGCATGTTTTTCTTGTCGCTGTTCTGTGAGAAGTCTTGGGTGTCCGCAAGGACCAGGAGAAAGAGAAAAGAATGAGCAAGTCGAAGAAGTATGATTTTCGCCCGAATGAGTATGTCGTTTATCCTGCCCACGGTGTCGGGCAGATCGTTTCCATTGAAGAACAGGAAATCGCGGGGCTGACACTTGAGCTTTTCGTCATTGCCTTTGAAAAAGACAAGATGACGTTGCGCGTTCCAACAAACAAGGCAACAGAGGTTGGCATGCGGTCACTGGCAACGCCGGAAGAGGTATCGCGCGCGATGACCACTCTGAAGGGCCGTGCGCGTGTGAAACGTGCCATGTGGTCGCGCCGCGCCCAGGAATACGAACAAAAGATCAATTCAGGTGATCTGATCGCCATTGCCGAAGTGGTGCGTGATCTGCACCGCACGGATGACCAGCGCGAGCAAAGCTATTCCGAGCGCCAGTT
>JALSRG010000054.1 GCA_026984915.1 Marinosulfonomonas sp.
GCGCCATCGCCAGCCCCATTCTCGACAAGACACTGGAGATCGTCGGCATGGTGCGTTGATGCACATATACTGCGCCTGAGCGGCCTTTTCTGTTTTCCGTTGCATCGCCATATTGGCCAATGACCCTAGAAAGGACTCTGGCCATGGCAACAATACACCCGCAAATCCGTGTCGGACATGTGCATCTGAAAGTCGCCGATCTGGACCGGGCCATTTCGTTTTATACCGATGTACTCGGGTTTGAACTGCAACAGAAATTCGGCAACGAGGCTGCGTTTCTTTCGGCCGGCGGCTACCATCACCATCTTGGCCTGAATACCTGGGACAGCCTGAACGGATCGGCGCCACCCAAAGGGCATACCGGGCTTTTTCATGTGGCTTTCCTTTATCCGGACCGGGCTGCGCTGGGCCAGGCAGTCAGGCAGATCCTGCGTGCCGGTATTGCTCTGGAAGGTGCTGCCGACCACGGGGTCAGCGAAGCCGTCTATCTGAGCGATCCTGACGGCAACGGCATTGAACTGTATCGCGATCGGCCAGAATCCGAATGGCCGCGCGCCGCTGATGGCGCTCTGGCAATGGTCAATAGACCACTGGATGTGGAATCGCTGATTGCAGAGGGGGAGGGCCGGCCCGACCAATCTTGAATCAAGGTCTGGACTTCTGACCTATTCCCTCGCTAGACTTGGCTGTCGAAGGGGAGAATGCAATGACACTTGGAACCAATATCCACACTTACTTC
Source organism: Marinosulfonomonas sp. (assembly GCA_026984915.1). Taxonomy (GTDB): domain Bacteria; phylum Pseudomonadota; class Alphaproteobacteria; order Rhodobacterales; family Rhodobacteraceae; genus WFVA01. Next base: position 740 of record JALSRG010000054.1, read on the forward strand.
AACGGCCAGTGGCACAAAGGAAACCCGGCAATCATGCACGCCGCCGATCACGGTGCCTGGCTGGGAACAACCGTTTTTGATGGTGCCCGTTTCTTTGAGGGTGTCGCCCCGGATCTGGAAGCACACTGCGCCCGGATCAATCACTCGGCCAAGGCGCTGATGATCACCCCCACCCATGCAACATCTGAAATCGTCGACCTGGTTCGGGAAGGGCTTTCAGCCTATCCAAAATCCGCGGCGGTTTATATCCGCCCCATGTATTGGGCGCTGGATGGTGGCGTGCAGGGCGTGGCACCGGCCCCCGATGCTACCGGGTTTGCCATATGTCTTGAGGAAGTTGCGATGCCGGCCGCAGATGCGGCTGTCACGCTGACCACGACACAGTTTCACCGCCCGGTACTGGCCGACAACGTCACCAATGCCAAGGCTGGCTGCCTCTATCCGAACAACGCCCGCATGTTGATGGAGGCCAACGCCAAAGGCTATGGCAATGCGCTGGTGGCCGACGCACTGGGCAACGTCGCAGAAACCGCAACCGCAAACGTCTTCATGGCAAAGGACGGAGAGCTGTTCACACCGGTCGCGAACGGCACCTTTCTGGCAGGCATCACCCGCGCCCGGCATATCAGCAATCTGAAGCGCGAGGGCATGACCGTACATGAAACCGTGCTGAGCTTTGACGACTTTCGCAACGCGGATGAGGTGTTCCTGTCGGGAAACTATTCCAAGGTAACACCGGTAACGGAATTTGACGGGACGAACTATCAGATTGGTCCGCTGACCCGACGAATACGCGAAATGTATTGGGACTGGGCCCTGTCCGGGAATAATGGCTAGTTGCTCATCGCCGTTCCATCGGCCATCATGCGCCGAACAAGGAGGCTGACAGATGCGCAAATTCATGGTGGTATTGGATGACAGTCGTGAATGCCTGAATGCTATTCGCTTTGCGGCAATGCGCGCCGCACATACGAATGCCGGCGTCGAAGTGCTGGCAATAATCCCGCCGGAAGAATTCAATCACTGGATTGGCGTGGGCGACATCATGCGCGAAGAGGCCCGTGAGCGTATTCACGCCCATTTTGAAGTGTTCGCAAAATGGATGCGCGACAAACAGGGTGTCGAACCCGAACTGGTAATCCGTGAAGGGGAACCCGTGGCGGAAATTCTGGCGCAAGTGCGGGATGATCCGGAAGTGGCGGTTCTGGTTCTGGGGGCCGGCACCGGCAAACAGGGGCCTGGCCCACTGGTGACACAGTTGACAAAATCAGCCGGCAGCCTGCCCGTCCCCATCACCATCGTTCCGGGTGACATGACCAAGGAACGACTGGAGAAAATAACCTGACGACTGCAAAAGGAAAAGGTAAATGAGTGAACAGGACAAGGAAGCCGAAAAGGGCGGTTTTGTTGAAAATCATCTGATGAAAACCCGTCAGGTGCTGATCTGTGAATCCATTGATCAGAAAATGGCCAAGCGAACCATCGCGCAGTTGCTGGCCCTTGCTGCCGAGTCTTCAGACGACATAACGCTCTTTCTGAACTCGCAGGGCGGGCATGTAGAGGCCGGCGACAGCATTCATGACATCATCAAGTTCATTGAACCCAAAGTCCGCATTATTGGTACCGGTTGGGTGGCCAGCGCCGGCACCCATATCTTTCTGGCGGCAGAAAAAGAAAACCGCCTGTGTCTGCCCAACACGAGATTTCTGATCCATCAGCCCTCGGGCGGCGTTGGCGGCAAAGTGACCGATATTGCCATTCAGGCGGAACAGATCGAGATCATGCGCAAACGTCTGGCACGGATCATTGCCGAAGCCTCCGGGCAACCGCTGAAACGTGTGATGCAGGATATTGACCGCGACCACTGGATGGATACGAAAGAGGCGCTGGAGTATGGGATACTGGGGCGGGTGATCAACAGCTATCAGGATCTGTAATTCTCTGGCTTGTTGGCTTTTGCGCGTTTGGAATCGTTCCAAACCTTGACTTGTCGCCCTGTCAGGCGCATATCGAAAGCCTGACAAAAAGGGTGCCCCAATGTTTATCCAAACCGAATCCACACCGAACCCCGCAACTTTGAAATTTCTGCCGGGTCAGGCCGTTTTGGGGTCTGGCACTGCGGATTTCCCGACGCCGGATACTGCCGGGAATTCCCCTCTGGCACAGCGTTTGTTCGCGGTTCCCGGTGTGACCGGCGTATTCCTGGGGGGTGATTTCGTGACGGTCACCAAGTCAGACGATGTGGCGTGGGAACACATCAAACCCGCATTACTTGGGGCAATCATGGAGCATTTCCAATCGGGCCAGCCCGTGATGACAGGAGAAGCGGAACAAACCGGCCACGCCGACCACGAAGAGGGGCCGGATGCCGAAATAATAAAACAGATCAAGGAATTGCTTGATACGCGCGTGCGCCCTGCCGTGGCACAAGATGGTGGCGACATCACTTTTTACGGTTTTGACAAAGGCATCGTCTATCTGCACATGCAGGGTGCCTGTGCCGGCTGCCCTTCCTCTACACTGACTTTGAAAATGGGCATAGAAAACCTGCTGCGGCACTTCATTCCCGAGGTTGTCGAGGTGCGCCCGGTTGCCGCCTGAACCGCTCATTCTGGGCTTTGATACATCGGCCGCGCATTGTGCGGCCGCTTTGCTGTGCAACGGCAAAACACTGGCACAACGCCACGAAGAGATGAACAAGGGGCAGGCCGAACGCCTTATGCCGCTTCTGGAGGAACTCCTGGCAGAGGCCGGCGCCCGTTGGCGTGACATAACAGCCATTGGCGTTGGGATAGGTCCCGGAAACTTTACCGGTATTCGTATTTCTGTTGCTGCCGCCCGTGGTTTGGCGCTGGCTCTGTCCCGGCCTGCTATTGGTGTCTCCGGCTTTGAAAGCCTCGCTGAAGGGCAAAACGGGCCGGTACTGGCCAGTATTGATGCGCGACAGGACAGGTTGTTTGTGCAGCGGCTGAATTCGTCCGCAACGAACGCGCCCTTTCAGACCGGCCTGAAAAATATACCGCGGGCCTTGTTCGATGATGCCGCAACATGCGTCGGCTTCCGTTCCGAGGAGATTGCAGCAGAATTCGGCGCCCCGGCGGCAAGCCCCTGTTATCCGCCGGCGGTGGCCATCGTGCGTATTGCCGAAAGCAGATACACGCGCGCGCACCCCCGCCCGGCCCCTCTCTATATTCGCCCTGCAGATGCTGCTCCGTCGCGCAATCCGGCGCCGGTTATCCTGCCATGAGTCCCGAAAAGATGGCCACGTTACACGCGGCGTGTTTCTCGGTTCCGCGCCCCTGGAGCAGCAAGGAGTTTTCAGAACTGCTGGAAAACCCGTCGGTGTTTTCCTGTGCCTCCGGGGCGGGATTTATACTTGGCAGGGTGATTGCCGATGAGGCTGAACTGTTGACACTTGCGGTTGCCCCTGATCAGAGGCGTCGCGGTATCGGCCAAATGCTTCTGACGCAGTACGAGGCCTGCGCAACACAGCGGAACGCTAGAGTTTCGTTCCTCGAGGTGGCGGCAAACAATCGCGCCGCAATCGCCTTGTACCGGACAGCCCGTTACCGCGAATCTGGCCGCCGCAAAGGATATTATTGCGCACCCGATGGCCAGAAAACCGACGCATTGCTTTTTTCCAAGCCGCTGAAACCAGTTTGACTTTGTATTAAACGGCTTATCCCCTGATAAACCGGCCCTTGCCGGGGAAAAACCCGCAAATAGCTATTGACGCTCTTGCCCCCCTACGGCCTTAATTGCGGATGATCTTTCTAGTGATCTGCTCGCTTACTCGGGATTGCCCGCAATGGCGGCAACCCAAAAACAAAAAACGGGAGAGTAAAATGACCCTGATGCAGAAATTCCTTGGCGCGACCGCAGCCTTTGCCCTGAGCGCAGGCGCCGCGTTGGCCGATCCGGCAATCATCTTTGATTTGGGCGGCAAGTTCGACAAATCCTTCAATCAGGCGGCCTTTGAGGGCGCCAAACGCTGGGCAAAGGAAACCGGCGGAACATACAAGGATGTTGAAATGCAATCCGAGGCCCAGCGCGAACAGGCCCTGCGCCGTTTTGCCGAGGCCGGGTATAACCCGATTGTCATGACCGGATTTGCTTTTGCTTCGTCTCTGGAGAAAGTTGCCCCGGATTATCCTGATACAAAATTCGTCATCATCGACATGGTCGTTGATCAGCCGAATGTTCGGTCGGTTGTTTTCAGCGAGCACGAAGGCTCGTACCTGGTCGGTCTGATGGGCGAAATGGCCTCCAAGACGAAAACCGTTGGTTTCATTGGTGGCATGGACATTCCGCTGATCCGCAAATTTGCCTGCGGTTATGTTCAGGGTGCGAAATCTGCCAATCCTGATGCAAAGGTCATCCAGAACATGACCGGCACCACACCGGCCGCATGGAATGACCCGGTGAAAGGCAGTGAACTGACCAAAGCACAGATCGCACAAGGGGTCGATGTCGTCTTTGCCGCCGCCGGGGGAACCGGTGTTGGCGTGCTGCAGACCGCTGCTGACGAAGGCATCCTGGCCATCGGTGTGGACAGCAACCAGAACTACCTGCATCCGGGGCATATGCTGACCTCGATGGTGAAACGGGTGGACGTTGCCGTTTATAACGCCTTCAAGGCCGGACCGGATGTCGAAACAGGGTTCCATGTGTTAGGGCTGGCCAATGGCGGGATTGATTACGCCATGGACGAATACAACAAAGACCTGGTAACCCCGGAAATGCTGGCCGCGGTCGAAGATGCCAAGGCCAAGATCATTTCGGGTGAGATCAAGGTTCACGACTATATGTCTGACAACAGCTGCCCGGTCGAGTAATACCGGCCATGTGCAGTGTCGCAACCAAAGGGCGGCAGGAGACTGCCGCCCCTTCCACAGCACCCGCTATCGAGCTTCGCGGAATTTCCAAGGCGTTTGGGCCGGTACAGGCAAACAAGGATATTTCACTTTCGGTCGCACGTGGCGCAATTCACGGCATCGTCGGTGAAAACGGGGCGGGAAAATCAACCCTGATGTCAATCCTGTACGGATTTTACAAGGCCGATGCCGGTGAAATCTTTATCGGAGGCAAGCTGACGCCGATCCACGGCAGTCAGGACGCGATCAACGCGGGCATCGGGATGGTGCATCAGCATTTCAAACTGGTCGAAAACTTTACGGTTCTTGAGAATGTCATCCTGGGCGCCGAAGACGGGCAGATGCTGCGGCCTTCCCTGGCAAAGGCGCGCAAACTTTTGGCCGAACTGTCCGATGAATACGAGCTGAGCGTTGATCCCGATGCGATGATTGAAAACCTGTCGGTCGGACATCAGCAGCGGGTCGAAATCCTGAAAGCCCTGTACCGTCAGGCTGATATCCTCATTCTTGACGAGCCGACAGGCGTGCTGACCCCGGCCGAGGCGGACCATCTGTTTCGCATCCTTAACGGTCTGAAAGCACAAGGAAAAACAATTATCCTGATCACCCACAAGCTGCGCGAGATCATGGAGATCACAGATACTGTCTCGGTCATGCGGCGCGGTGAAATGACTGCCACGGTTCAGACAAAAGACACAAGCCCCGAGAACCTCGCCGAGCTTATGGTCGGCCGCAAAGTCTTGCTTGAAGTCGAGAAAAAGCCGGCAACACCCGGTGCTTGTGTTCTGGAAATCGAAAACCTGCGCGTTGTTGACGAAAAGGGTGTCGAGCGCCTCAAAGGTATTTCCCTGGCGGTCCAGGCGGGCGAAATTCTGGGCATTGCCGGAGTATCGGGGAATGGTCAATCCGAGTTGATGGAAGTGCTGGGCGGCTATCAGACAGCCACGGGCACTGTTCGGCTGAACGGTCGGGAACTTGATCTGACCGGCCGGCATTCAGACGGCCAGTCGCGCCGAAACAGTGGTATTGCCCATGTGCCCGAAGACCGGCACCGCGAGGGCCTGATCCTGGAATTTTCCGCCTGGGAAAACATGGCATTCGGCTATCATAATGACCCGAAATACAACAAAAATGCCCTGTTGATGGACAATGCCGCCCTGCGCGAGGACACACGGCAAAAGATGGATCGTTTCGATGTGCGCCCGCCGATTCCACGCCTGCAGGCCAAGAACTTTTCCGGTGGTAACCAGCAAAAGCTGGTTCTGGCGCGCGAAATCGAGCGTAACCCCGACCTGCTTCTGGTCGGTCAGCCGACACGCGGTGTAGATATTGGCGCCATCGAATTTATCCACAAACGCATCATCCAGTTGCGTGATGAAGGCAAGGCCATCCTGCTCGTTTCAGTCGAACTGGAAGAAATCCTCTCTCTTTCAGATCGGATCGCGGTGATGTTTGATGGCCGGATCATGGGTGAACGGATGCCCGAGGACACCGATGAAAAAGAACTGGGCCTGTTAATGGCCGGTATGGGCACGAGGGAGGCCAACTGATGGACAAGATGCCGAAATGGGCCGATGTGTTCCTGGTCCCGTTCATCAACTTGTTGCTGGCCTTTTTCGTTTCCGGGCTGGTGGTTCTTGCCGTCGGGGAAAACCCGTTTCAGGCAATCTGGATCATGATCAAGGGCTCGCTCGGCTCAACAGCCGGGTTGGGCTATACGCTTTATTATGCCACGAACTATATTTTCACCGGTCTTGCGGTGGCCGTCGCCTTTCATGCGCGCCTGTTCAACATCGGTGGCGAGGGTCAGGCTGCCATGGGCGGCGTCGGCGTTGCTGTTGTTTTGCTGGCCTTCAACTGGCAACACTGGTGGCTTGCCTTGCCATTTGCCATCATCGGTGCCGGCAGTTTTGGCGCCTTCTGGGCCGCGATACCGGCTTATCTGCAGGCAAAGCGTGGCAGCCATATCGTGATCACCACGATCATGTTCAATTTTATTGCAGCGGCTGTTCTTGGCTATCTTCTGAACGGTGCGCTGAAAAACCCGAACAACCAGAATGCCGAAACAGTCCCCTTTGGCCCCGGCGCGCATTTACCCACTGCACATGAAATACTTGCGCCACTGGGTATTCAGTTTTCGAAATCCGCACCGCTGAATATCAGTTTCCTGCTGGCCTTGCTTTGTGCCTTTCTGGTTTTCGTGCTGCTTTGGCGCACCAGATTGGGCTTTGCCATTCGCGCCTTTGGCCAGAGCGAAACCGCAGCCAGATACGCCGGCATCAATGCCGTCAAGATCACCATGATTACCATGCTGATTTCCGGGGCACTGGCCGGGATGCTGTCGATCAACGTCGTAATGGGAGAACAGGGTCGCCTGATCAAGGAATTCGTGGAGGGCGCCGGTTTTGTCGGCATTGCCGTGGCTCTCATGGGCAGGTCGCATCCGTTCGGAATTGTTCTTGCCGCAATCCTGTTTGGCATGCTGACCCAGGGCGGGTTCGAACTGCTTTGGGAAATGCCGGATCTCAGCAAAGAGATGGTCCTGGTCATTCAGGCGTTGATCATATTGTTTACCGGTGCCCTGGATAACATGGTTCGCATGCCGCTGGAAAAACTGTTTCTGCGCCTGAGAAAGGAGCAAAGCTGATGGAGAATTCGCATTCGTTCGTTCTGTTGCTGGTGACCCTCAACCAGACGATCAATGTTTCCGTTGTCCTGATCTTCGCAGGCCTCGCCGGTTTGTTTTCCGAACGCTCGGGCATTTTTGATATCGGCCTGGAAGGCAAGATGCTGATCTCGGCCTTTTTTGCCGCATCCGTTTCTTATCAAACCGGAAATGTCTGGGTGGGCATGCTGGGTGGAATCGCCGCGTCGATGGTATTTGCGCTGATCCATGGCCTGACCTCGATCACCTTCAGGGGCAATCAATTGATCTCGGGGGTTGCCATCAACTTTCTCGCCTCGGGCCTGACGGTGGTGTTGGGCAATGCCTGGTACAGACAGGGCGGCCAGACGCCACAGCTGAGTGGTGCCGCCCGTTTCCACGAAATAACACTGCCTTTTGCAGACACCCTGCGCGGTATCCCGCTCCTGGGGCCGCTCTATTCAGATGTCATTTCCGGCCATACCCCGCTTGTGTATGTCGCATTTCTAATGGTGCCGCTCAGTTGGTGGGTTTTGTACCGCACCCGTTTTGGCCTGCGCCTGCGCGCTGTCGGGGAAAATCCGGCATCGGTGGACACCGCGGGCATTTCCGTGATCCGCCTGCGCTTTACCGCCGTCCTGATCGCCGGCGTTCTTTGCGGCATGGCGGGCGCCTATCTTTCGACATCACAAGGCGCAGCATTCGGCAAGGAGATGACCGCCGGGCGCGGCTATATCGCCCTGGCTGCGCTGATCTTTGCCAAATGGCGCCCCTGGTATCTGCTGATGGCCACTTTGCTTTTTGGCTTGCTGGAAGCGATCAGCAACCTGTTCCCCAACATCGACGTTTTCGGCATATTCACCATACCTGTACAGTTCACACAGGCGCTTCCGTATATTCTGACAGTGGTGATTCTGGCCGGATTTGTCGGCAAGGCGGTCCCACCGCGTGCCGGAGGCGAACCATATGTGAAAGAGCGGTGATTTTTTACCGTTCTTGCGCTGTAAAGCAAAAAAACACCGCCTGCCCGTTGCCATGATCGGGCAAGCACTATTAGGAAAGCCCATGCAGGTTTACCTACCCATAGCCGAAGTATCTGTCAGCGCCTTCCTTTTGCTGGGGTTGGGCGGCATTGTCGGCGTGCTTTCCGGCATGTTTGGTGTCGGTGGCGGGTTCCTTATCACACCACTCCTGTTTTTTATCGGCATCCCGCCATCTGTTGCCGTGGCCACAGGTACAAATCAGATCGTGGCCTCTTCTTTCTCGGCGGTTCTGGCGCATCTGAAACGAAAAACCGTTGATCTGCGCATGGGCAGCGTTTTGCTGGCTGGCGGCCTCATTGGTGCGGCTGTCGGGGTCAAACTGTTTTCGGTTCTCAAGGCAATCGGGCAGATCGATTTGCTTGTTCAGCTTTCTTACGTCGGGTTTCTTGGCGTCATCGGGCTGTTGATGTTCTTTGAGAGCCTGCGGGCAATCCGCCGCTCCAAACGCGCAGGTTCCGTGCCAAAGCGCAAACACCACACATGGATCCACGCACTGCCCTTCAAAATGAAGTTTCGCACATCGGGGTTGTATACATCGGTTATTCCGCCCCTGGTCATTGGGGCGATGGTTGGTGTCTTATCCGCAATCATGGGGGTCGGTGGCGGGTTTATCATGGTCCCGGCAATGATTTACCTGTTGGGAATGCCAACCAAGGTTGTTGTTGGAACATCCTTGTTCCAGATCATTTTCGTAACCGGCTTTACCACCATCATGCATGCGGTAACCAATTTTTCTGTCGATATGGTTCTGGCCGTTCTCTTGCTGATCGGCGGTGTGATCGGCGCCCAGATCGGCACAAGGATCGGTGCCAAGCTGAAGGCCGAGCAGTTGCGCATCCTCCTGGCCATTCTGGTGCTTGCAGTCTGTGCCAAACTTGCGCTTGATCTGCTGATTGAGCCCAGCGATCTCTACTCCATCACGCGGGCGGGGGGCTTGGGATGATGCGGTGGATGATGCGGTTTTTCATCATGCTTGTCCTGTTGCTGCCGGCCTTTGCCTATGCAGCCGAAGATACCGTGCCCGAGGAAATCATCGCGGACCTGTCCCAAAACAAGGTATCGATCAATACCAATTTTGACGGATCCAACATTCTCGTCTTTGGCGCCATCAAACGCGAAACCCCGGTGCCCTCAGATGCACCGCTTGGTTTGATCATCACCATTTCCGGCCCCAGCGAAAAAATCGTCGTGCGCCGCAAGTCACGTGTTGCCGGCATTTGGGTCAACACCGATGCGGTCAGGCTCGACAAGGCCCCCAGTTTCTATGCTGTTTCAACGAATGCGCCGGTAAAAGACGTTCTGACCAGCGACGAAGATCACCGTTTCAGAGTGACCATTCGCCAGGCTATCCGATCTGTCTGGACAACACAGCTTGCCCCCGATGCCCCCCAGTTTACCGAAGCCCTGATACGCCAACGGGAAGACCAGAACCTGTACCAACTGAACGAAGGGGGGGTTAAACTGGCAGAGGATACACTGTTTCGCAGCACCGTTGCCCTGCCGTCAAATCTGGTTGAAGGCAACTATTCAACCCGAATTTTCCTTACCCGCAACGGGCGCGTGGTATCAGCCTATTCAACAAACCTTGACGTGCGAAAAGTCGGGATGGAACGCTGGATATTCAACCTCGCGCATCAAAAACCGCTGTATTACGGGCTGCTGTCCATCCTGATTGCAGTTGCCGCGGGTTGGGGCGCCTCAACGGTATTCCGTTACATCCGCAGTTAGGGCAAGGCCCATCAATCCCCGCCCTGAACCTGCAATGACAGAGGCGAGGATACACCTTGCAGATCCTTTACCGTCAACGGGGCAGTCGGCAGCGCCAGTCGGTTTCGGGTCACCCAGAACAGGCGGTTTTGTGCCCGTGTTATTGCCACGTAGGCCAGCCGTTTCCACAGGGGTTGGCCTGCCTCGATACGGCCCATGCGCGCCGCAACGAACAGATCCGGCGCAAAAACCTGAACGTTTTCCCACTGGCTGCCTTGTGCCTTGTGAATGGTCACCGCCGCCCCATGCAAGAATGCCGCCCCCATACGCGCGGCATAGGGAATGAACGGCTCGTCCTCGTCCGGCAGTTCGATCTTGATGATGGAGGCCGCTGAAACCTGTGGTTCCTCGGCTCCAAAAACAAACAGGCGGGAAAAGCCCGGCTTGCGCCCTGGCCCCAGATAAATGGCCTGCGCCCCCTTGATCAGACCGCGTGCTTCAAGATCGAGCCGTTTCTTGCGATGCTTGGCCGGCAGTTCTATACCATCGCAGATAAGCGGCTCTCCCGGCAGCAGTTCATCCGCAGGCGCACCATAGGCGCCGCGGAAGGCCTGTATCAAACGCACCCGCGTTTTGTTGCGCCAGACCAGAACAGGCGAACGCGCCATCATATCCGCCTCGACCCGCGGGCTGACCACAACCCGGTTGTCGCGTTCTGCCGCCTCCTGAACCATTTGCTCAAAGCTGTGAAACTCCAGATCAGGATCACCCAGCGCGTGGGCCAGATCCAGAATCGGGTTATCCTGTTCCTGCCGGTGAATACGATGCAGATTCAGCTTTCGCTTTTCCGGCAGACGGTCAAAAACCATCTCTCCGGACTGATTGACCGGTGCCAGTTGCGCCGGGTCTCCAAACAGAACCAACGTCGGGAAAATCTCTTTCAGGTCATTGAATTGCCGCTCATCCAGCATCGAACTTTCATCGACAAACCCAATATCCAGACCTTCTTCGCGCCGCTTCCATCCCGTGATGAAATCCGAGCCGCGCAAACCGGCCGATGCCAGGGCGCCGGGAATGGAGCGGTTGTTCTGATAAAAGGCCAGTGCCCGGTCCAGTGCGGCATCGGTCAGACCTTCGATTTCGGGGCGTGTCCCGTTTCCGGCCAGCCATTCCGCAATTTTCTCATACTCCGGGTCATAAACCGGCGTGTAGAGAATGCGGTGAATGGTGGTTGCGGGAACACGTTGCGCACGCAGAACGCTGGCAGCCTTGTTGGTCGGGGCCAATATTGCCAGTGTGCGCCTGTCTCTTCGGGCCCGCCCCTCGTAATCTCCTGAGACCAGATCAACACCGGCAGCTTCAACCGCCTTGTACATTTCGGCCAGCAGCATGGTTTTGCCCGATCCGGCCTTTCCCACGATCGCCAGCACATTTTCCCGGCCATCGCTGCGCGGGGTTACCACCCCATTGTCAATATCCACCCCCACGCCGCGCAAAACCTCTGCGAGGCGGTCATGGGCTTCGGCCTGGTCTTCGGAAAAGGTTAGGCTGGGAAGGACGGTCATGGCATAGTCCTACATCCCTGCGCCGTTGCAGACCAGTACGATCCTCGAATTAACCAAAGATCACCCGGTTTCCGTCAATGCCAGATCACGACCGAAGGCACGCAGGAACCAATGGCGAGACAATTCATCCGAAAGCCCTGCGGTTTTCAACAGTTTGTTTCGTACGGCCTGGCCATATTCCCACAGGCCAAGGCTGATCCTGTCCCGCCCGTTTCCGCAGGATCCGAGCACAACCGGCCCCCAGCCCAGACGCCGGTAAATGCGGATCATCCTTGCGTCAAAAACCCCCAATGCGTGGCTGAGGTTGAACCCAAGCCCCACTTCAGCCCCCCCGAGCATCAGCGCGGCAGAAACGCGCGGGCCTGCCTGACGACCAAGACAAAACCGCGTGCATTCCCAGATACGCGGGTTGGAAACAGGATGGCCATCCGCAAGAAAGGCAAAATGCTCTGCCGCCATTGTCCGCCCTGTCGTCGGCAAAAAACGCATAGATCCGCCATGGCTGCCATCCCGCATTTCCCAAATGACGTATAAAGGGTTCAATGCATCGTATTCATCCCGCTCTGCCCCGCGGGTATCCACGGCCACATCCCACCCCAGGCGCGTGTGAAATTGGTGTGCGCGGTCCTTGAACATTGTTTCCTGCAGCTTGGGGTATGCGCTTAGGTCGCTCGCGTAAATATAACGCAACATGATCTGATCTCCTCCGTTTTGAACGGAGACCAGACGTAGATTCAGGGTCTCAATTTGAACTAAATTGAGCGTACGGTGGTGTAACGCTTGCTTAAAGAATTGGCTTCAGATCACCAACAGCCCCTGGCTGAGGGCGCGGGCCACAGCGTGGGTTGTATTCATGGCGCCCAGCTTGTTACGCGCGCTTTCCAGATAGGCCCTCAGCGTATGTTCGGATATCGACAGGCTTTCTGCGGCCTGTCCACGGCTGTATCCCATGGCCAGCAGCGTCAGAACATCAGTTTCGCGCGGGGACATGGGCCGAACCGGCCGTGGCTTGTCACTTCCCTCGATTTCAAGCGCCTTCTGATTGATGAAATGCGCAATCAAGATCAGGCCGCGCACATGTTCTTCCGTGTATCGCGCCCAAGCGTCATCGTTGCAGTTGTGGTTGACCGTGAACAGCGCGAACTGCCCCTGCGGTCCGCGAATTGGTACCGAAAAGCCCTGGTTGCCGACACCGCTGTCCAAAGCCTCTTTCAGGAAAGATTTGGAACTCTTTGATGACCAGTCCAGGCGTTTCCAGTCCACCGGATTGAACCGTTGGAAACATCCCAGCACCACCGGATCAATGCGCGCATAATCCTGTTCGATATAATGGCTGACCCAATCGGGTTTATAGGTCAGCACGGCATATTGCTCACCCGTGCTGTTAACAGAATGGTAAACCAGATTTTCAACATCGTATAAATCGCGCAACCCCAGGATTTCCGCCTGAAGATCATCTAATGATTTTGCCTGCTCCATACGTTCTATGAAGGCTTCCAGCTTTTCCCGCATTGCCTGCCGCCGTATTAAGTTCCGCGTCATGAAGCGACGAAATCTCGGCTGCAACCACAAGCTTTGTATCGTTCAGTTGCTCAGCGAATACCGCCATTCCGTTTTCCTGCGCATAGTTGGTCAGGTCCGCAAGAACGTCTAGAATCCAGTCGTGCTTCATAGGCAACTCTCTTTTAGAGTGGTTAACGAATTATTAACACCACTTTAACACGAGTATCTTGTCAGAGGATATTCGCAAATTTCAACCCCCCTAAAAAAGCGGGGGGTTAAAATATAAGCCATTGATTTTGCTTGCTTTGCAGGGAAACAAAACCCGGGCTTGTTTCAGACCGTCCTGTCAGCGGCGACAGATTGCGGGCAAAACAAAAATTAATCTTTTTGATAGTCCCTCTGTAAACTTTTGTATTCAGTTGCTCCGGTTGCCATGATTTGCGGGGCCGAGTCGGAAATGCACCGGTTATCTGTGCATCCATACCGCCTCCGGATCGCATCAATTCAATACGGGAAGCGGCAGGGCCTTACGGCGCCTTATCAATCCGGAAATCATCGAACAGGGTAACTGCATCCGATTTGGTCCACAGCCCAACCCCGCCGGGCGCACTGAATGTGCCATCCGCATATTCAAGCAACAGCTTGCCATCCAGATACCCTCGAAATGTTGCACCCGATTGGCTGATGGTCATTTTATGCCAGCTCTGCGGATCCAGCTTCATACGGGCGCTGGCCAGTTCACTCCGGCTGCCGTTGCGCACTGTGTAGAACCTGAAATTATCCTCAAGCGGGTTGAAGCGGGCGACATAGTAGTTTTCCGCGTCCTGTACACGCCACATGATCCCGCCGCCCTGATCCGAGCTGCCGGAAACAGACTTGAAGTGAACCGAGATCGTGCCGTTCAGAAAATCGGCAGACGGGTCGATAACCACATTGAACCCGCTGCCAAACCAGCCAAACAGGCCGGTTTTTGCCGGGCGCAGCATTGCCAGGACCGGCTTGCCATCCGGCGCGTCCGGGTTCTGGATCAGGTGCCAGTCGGGCGCATCTTCCTCCTTGCCGGGAACAGCCCATCCCGCAGGCAGGCTGCCAATTTCAAAGGTCTCAACCGGCCAGACATCCGTTTGCGGCTGTGCAACTGCGGCACCAAGGCCGGCGACCAGAAAACCAATCAACAAAAACCTCAGCAACGGATTACCTCCATGGTTGTTCGGGATGGCAATAGCACTGCCTGGCCCCGGCATGAAGACCAATTCAACCCAGCCCGGGATCAGCCCTCCAGAACGTCCTCAAGTGTGCGCAATCCGGTGCGTGGCGCCTGCACCAGCACCGCCATATTGCCCGGCTTGTGCTCATTCTTCCACATTTTCATATGCGCTGTCGGAATCTCATCCCACGGAAATACCTCGGACATGCTCGGATCCAGACGTCTTTCAATCATTAGCTGGTTCGCCGCAGCGGCCTGTTTCAGATGCGCAAAATGGCTGCCCTGCACCCGCTTTTGATGCATCCAGAGATAGCGCGCATCCAGCGTCAGATTATAACCCGTGGTGCCGGCACAGATGACCACCATACCGCCTTTCTTGCACACGAAAACCGATACCGGAAACGTCGCTTCACCGGGGTGTTCAAACACCATGTCGACATTCACACCCTTACCGGTGATATCCCAGATCGCCTTGCCGAACTTGCGCACTTCGCCAAACCAGGCCTTGTATTCGGGCGTGTTCACTATGGGCATCTGCCCCCAGCAATTGAAATCCTTGCGGTTGATTACCCCTTTGGCACCCAAAGACATGACAAATTCGCGCTTGTCTTCGTTCGAGATCACACCGATCGCGTTACCGCCCGCAGTATTGATCAGCTGTATTGCAAAAGACCCCAGACCGCCCGACGCGCCCCAAACCAGCACATTTTGCCCAGGCTTCAGTTCATGCGGGTGATGCCCGAACAGCATCCGATAGGCGGTGGCCAGCGTCAGCGTATAGCAGGCGCTTTCCTCCCATGTCAGGTGTTGCGGCCGCGGCATCAGCTGTTGTGATTGCACCCGCGTGAACTGCGCAAATGAACCGTCCGGGGTCTCGTAGCCCCAGATCCGCTGTGACGGGCTGAACATCGGATCACCACCGTTACATTCCTCGTCATCACCATTGTCCTGATTGCAGTGGATCACCACCTCGTCGCCCACTTTCCAGCGCTTGACCTTGTCACCTACCTTCCAGACAATGCCCGAGGCATCCGATCCGGCGATATGGTAATCCTGCCCATGCACGTCAAAAACCGAAATGGGTGTGCCCAGCGCGGCCCAGACCCCGTTGAAATTCACCCCGGCCGCCATCACCAGGACCAATACCTCGTGGCTGTCGATTTCCGGAACATCGACGATTTCTTCCAGCATTGATTTGTCCGGATCACCATGCCGCTCACGCCGAATGGCCCAGGCATGCATTTTTGCCGGCACATAGCCCATGGGCGGGATCTCTCCGATATCGTAGAGATCCTTTTTTGGCGCGACATAATCCGCAATCGGGGTGGGCGTATCCAAAGCCATGAGGCCCTCCATGTCTGGCAGTGCATGCCGCATCGCAGAATCAATGCGGTTCTCCAGCAGAATTATGCATCGACGGGTAATAATGCAACCAGTTTGTTGTGGTATTTGTAATTTTATAACTTTGCAAAATGCCGCGCCTGCATCATAAAAGATGCGCGATCGAGTTTGCATAAAACTGCAGGGCATCGGTCTGGTCGGGATCCGCCGCAAAGCGTTGATCCAGATCCTTGACCATACGCCGTTGCACCAGCAACCGCAGCCCCTTGTCCGCAGCATAGGCCAGACTGTCGCGCGGGATATGCACATGCGCGCCATGTTCGCGCAGTTTTTCCGCCAATGTCTCGACACGTGCGCTCACCTCTTGCGCGGTCAATGGTATCTGCGCCGCAAGGATAACCGTAGCAACCAGCGGAACCGGCAACACCGGCACCACAGAGCGAATCCGCGCCATCAGTTCGTTTCCGACAACTTCCGTCAGCGTTGCCTTTTTGCGGCCTTTCATAAAGCTGCGCAGGCTGAGTGGCTCGCCAAAGCTGACAGCGGCATAGCCGAAACGATGGAACCGCCCGGATAGCTTGAACCGGATCTGCCGCCAGACAAACCCCAGCATTTTCAGCAGGCTGAAGCGGAATTTTCTGCTGCCTTCCTTTGCGGCGTTCAGCAGCACGCGGTCTTCCAGCACCCGATCATAATTCAGCGCAACCGGGATAAAAACAACATCCCGCCCTTCCTTGCTGTCGAACCCGGAAACAAGATAGTTCAGCAACCCCAGACGCGGCTCACCCACAGCCCCGGTCAGGCTCAGGCCTCCTTCGGGAAACACCGCCTGGGTTACACCACCCGCGGTTGCCAACTGCACATAGCGCGCCAGAACCCGACGATACAGGGTATTACGCGATTTGCGGCGAATGAAATAGGCCCCCATCGCCCGGATAAGCTGTTGCAGCGGCCAGACCCGCGCCCATTCCCCCACGGCATAGGACAAGGCCGCCCGGTCTGCCGCCAGAAAGGTGACCAGAACGTAATCCATGTTGGATCGGTGGTTCATCACGAAAATCACAGTGGCATCCGGGTCTATTGCCTCCAGCCTGCTCCGGTCAAAGTGCCCCAGCCGAACCCTGAACAGGCTGCAACTCAGCCATTTTGCGGCGCGTGTCGCAAAACCGAAATAGGCGGCGGCGGAAAACGAAGGCACGATCTCACGCGCATATTTGCGGGCACGTTCAAAGGCGACATTTTCGGGAATACCCTCTTCCTGCGCGGCCTCGGTCACGGCCTCCGCCACTTTCGGATCATAGATCAGCCGTTGTATCATGTCGTGGCGCCGGGCCAGCTTGAACGGCTCTATCGGGCGGGCAAGCTTCTTGTTGACCTGGGCCACCGCCCGTTCCATCCGACGCCGGAAAAACCAGCGTACAGACGGGGCCAATACCTTTTCCATCGCCGCATATACAGCAAATCCTGTAATCAGGATCAAAACCCAGAGAGGAAGTTCCACCATTTGCGTCATGCCGGCAACTGTTTCGTAAAACCTTCAGTCGGTCCAGCATTTTTCACACAGGCACAATGCTGTAACATTGTTCCGCGCTATTTCCCTATTGCGTAACTTTATTACCTTTGCAATTATGCTGCGGTGCAACATGCTGATGCAAAGGCCCGTCGATGACAGCAATTGAAAAAAACCGCCCGTGGTTGTTTCGCACCTATGCGGGCCATTCGACCGCCGCCGCGTCGAACGCGCTGTATCGGGACAATCTGGCCAAGGGTCAGACCGGCCTGTCGGTGGCCTTCGATCTGCCCACCCAGACCGGTTACGACAGCGATCATGAACTGGCCCGTGGCGAGGTCGGCAAGGTCGGCGTGCCAATCAGCCATCTGGGCGACATGCGCGCGCTGTTTGCCGATATCCCGCTGGAACAGATGAACACCAGCATGACAATCAACGCCACCGCGCCATGGCTGCTGGCCCTTTACATCGCCACCGCCGGGGAACAGGGCGCCGACGTCAGCAAACTGCAAGGCACGGTGCAAAACGACATCATCAAGGAATACCTGTCGCGCGGCACCTATATCTGCCCGCCCGAACCGTCCCTTCGGATGATCACCGACATCGCCGCCTACACCCGCGAACATCTGCCCAGATGGAACCCGATGAACGTCTGTTCCTACCACCTGCAAGAGGCCGGCGCGACACCCGAGGAGGAACTGGCCTTTGCGCTGGCCACCGCCACCGCCGTGCTGGACGATCTGAAGGGCAAGGTGCCGGACGAGTATTTCCCCGCCATGGTCGGGCGCATTTCCTTCTTTGTGAACGCCGGTATCCGTTTTGTGACCGAGATGTGCAAGATGCGCGCCTTTGTCGAACTGTGGGATGAAATCACCCGTGAACGCTACGGGGTCGAGGACCCGAAATTCCGCCGCTTCCGTTACGGGGTGCAAGTGAACTCGCTGGGCCTGACCGAACAGCAGCCGGAAAACAATGTCTACCGCATATTGATCGAAATGCTGGCTGTAACCCTGTCCAAAAACGCCCGCGCCCGCGCGGTGCAGCTGCCGGCCTGGAACGAGGCATTGGGCCTGCCGCGCCCGTGGGATCAGCAATGGTCGCTGCGGATGCAACAGATACTGGCCTATGAAACCGACCTGCTGGAATATGACGACCTGTTTGACGGCAACCCCGCCATCACCCGCAAGGTCGAGGAACTGAAAGCCGGCGCGCGCGCCGAACTGGCCCAGATCGACGGCATGGGCGGGGCGGTGGCGGCGATTGACTATATGAAATCGCGGCTGGTTGAATCGAATGCCGCCCGCATTGCCAGAATCGAGGCCCGCGAAACCACCGTGGTCGGCGTAAACCGCTGGACCGAGGCAGCGCCCAGCCCGCTGACTGCTGGCGAAGGTTCGATCATGGTGGCCGATCCTGCGGCCGAGGCCAACCAGATCGCCCGCCTGAACGCCTGGCGGGCAGAGCGTGATGATGCGGCGGTGCAAAAGGCGCTGACCGATCTGCGCGCCGCTGCCAAATCAGGCGAAAACATCATGCCTGCATCCATTGCCGCCGCCCGCGCAGGGGCAACCACCGGCGAATGGGGGCAGGTGGTGCGTGATGTCTTTGGCCAATACCGCGGCCCCACCGGCGTGTCCCAAAACCCCAGCAACCGCACCGAGGGGCTGGAGGACATCCGCACGCAGGTCGATGCGGTGTCCGACCGTCTGGGCCGCCGCCTGAAACTGCTGGTCGGCAAACCGGGTCTGGACGGCCATTCCAACGGCGCAGAACAGATCGCCACCCGTGCGCGTGACTGCGGCATGGACATCACCTATGACGGCATCCGCATGACGCCGGCGGAAATTGTGGAAAGCGCCAAAAAGGATGACCCGCATGTGATCGGCCTGTCGATCCTGTCGGGCAGCCACATCCCGCTGATTGCCGATCTGATGCAACAGTTAAAGGACGCGGGGCTGGCGGATATTCCGGTGATCGCAGGCGGCATCATCCCCGAGGACGACGCCGAATCTCTGCGCAAAATGGGGGTGGCGCGGGTCTATACACCGAAAGATTTCGAACTGAACCGGATTATGTCTGACATCGTAAAACTGGTTGATCCGCCAGAGGCTTGGGCCAAATAGAGTTTGCCGGTTATGATTCCAAAGCGGGAGATTGCCCGTTTACTGCATTACCTTTGGCAGCATCCCGCCCACCCCGACAGATCGGCATCAACCCGCGTATACCTATTTATATAACAGCATAATCTACGGCTTAATTTCCCCCGCCTAAACCAAAGATCAATGGCCAGCACCAAACCGGGATCATACCTCGTGCCCTGCCCCGACACGCTTCGGGCCAATGCAACATGTAAAAAGGAATGACCTCATGAAATATCTTGTTCTCGCCACCGGTTTGTCACTGACAGCAATGCCGGCCTTTGCCGAGCCTTCCTGCACGCCGGGTGAAGCTCTCAAACCGGTCTGGGAAGCCATAAAAGCTTTTGAAGATGCAAATGGCGAAGTGCTGAAGTTCAAGATCAATGACGGCGGCTGTTACGAAGTCTATGGCAAGCTGGACGGCGTCAAAATGGAAGTTTTCTATGACCCGAACACGGGTCAGGAAATTGACCGCATCGAATCTTGACCAGAAAAACAGGAAAGGGGGCGCATCATGGCTTCATTGGTTGGAGTATCTGCAAGAGGCGAGAAAACCCGGGTCTGGGATATCGGGGTGCGCCTCTTTCACTGGTCTTTGGTTGCAGCCGTTGCAGGCGCATATTTGTTTGAATCCCCCCGAAAGCTGCACGAAGCCTTCGGCTATGCTGTCATCGGGCTGGTAGGATTTCGCGTTCTTTGGGGCTTGATCGGCACACCGCATGCCCGGTTTTCCGATTTTGTCCCCGGCCCGCGCCGCCTGTTCTCCTACCTGCGCGATATGGTTCGGGGCCAGGAGAACCGGCACCTCGGGCACAACCCGGCAGGCGGGGCCATGGTTATCGCGCTGCTTTTGCTTCTCACGGCGATCTCTTCCACCGGTTACCTGATGGGGACTGATGCCTACTTTGGCGAGGAATGGCTGGAAGACCTGCACGAAGCCCTGGTTGACGGGCTTCTGGTGCTGATCGCCCTGCATCTGGCTGGTGTCGTTCTGGCCAGCCTTCGCCACCGGGAGAACCTGGTTGCCGCCATGATCACCGGATGGAAGGATTCCCATGACTAGACCATCTGGCTTCTTTCCCGGTTCGCTGATGTCCCGACACAGCCGGTTCCTGGTTTCTGCCGCTTTGCAGGTGGCCTGCGGGCTGGTGTTTTCCTTCGATGTTGTTTCGGAATGGCATAAATTCACCACTCACACATGGGTTGAAGCCGTCGGGGTTGTGGCGTTGGTTTTTGGCGCCGGTCTCAGCCTTCGCGAATACTACACCTTGCTGCAACGAAACAGCAGGGTTGAAAAAAGCCTGAACGCCGCAACAGGGGCATTTCAGGAAACCATCGAGCAGCACTTTGAAAGCTGGGGGCTGAGCACCGCCGAGCGGGACGTTGCCCTGCTTTCAATCAAAGGAAGCTCCATCAGCGAGATCGCAAAAATGCGGGCAACACGTGAAGGGACAATCAAGGCGCAAAACGCCGGCATTTACAAGAAAGCCGGCGTATCAAGCCGGGCAGAACTGATCTCGCTGGTGATTGAGGATCTGGTCTCGGGGCTGGATGCCCGCGCCTATGATTTCCCCGATGCCGATATGGAAACGCTCGCCCGCAAGCCAGGGTCCGGTCTTGGGCTGCGTCGCTCGCAGATCTCTTGATGTTCACCGGCATGGATGCCCAAAGCGGCACCATCGCCGCCAGACTGGCAACCGCCCTGCCAAAGGCCCCTTGCCGTCTCCCGGCCCTTGTGAAATCCTTTGCGGATCATCGCAAGGCAAAGGGACGAGCATGGACAAGACGGCTTATGAAAACCAACTGCGGAAACTGGCCGAACTCAGCGTGCGGTTCGGGGTAAATCTGCAACCCGGGCAAGAGGTCCTGCTGACCGCGCCCACCGGGGCGCTCGATCTCGTGCGTCTGGTTGCTGTCGAGGCCTACAAGGCCGGCGCCAATGCGGTCATACCCTTCTTCTCTGATGACATGATGACACGCGCGCGTTTCGAATATGGGCACGACGCCTGCTTTGATCACGCGCCGGCCTGGCTTTATGATGCGATGGGGGCCGCGCTTCGCAGCGGCAAAACGGCCCGTCTGGCAATTTATGGCGACACACCGGGGCTGCTGGCCGATCAGGACCCGCAAAAGGTTGCCCGGGCAACAAAATCATTGGCACAGGCCTATGGCCCGTTCCGCGAGGCAATCTCTTCCAACAGCACAAACTGGAACATCATCCCCTATGTAACCGATGGCTGGGCGGCCAGGGTTTTTCCGGATGACGATACCGAAACCGCCCGCGGCAAACTGTGGCAGCAAATCTTCCGGGCCACACGCGTGGACCAACCCGATCCGGTTGCCGCCTGGCAACAGAATTTTGCCGAGCTTTACCGCCGGCGCGATGCGTTGCAGGCGCTGGCGCTTTCGGCGTTGCATTTTTCAGGCGGCGGGACTGATCTGACGGTCGGGCTTGCCACCGGCCACAAATGGGTGGGCGGCGGTCTGGCCCTGGCAAACGGCACGGTTTACGCACCGAACCTGCCAACCGAGGAGGTCTTCACCATGCCCGACCGCACCCGCGCCGAGGGCCGCGCGGTGTTTACCAAACCGGTTTCCGTTTCCGGAACCATCGTCGAAGGGCTGGTGGTCGAGTTCCGGCAAGGCAAAGCCAGTCGCATTACCGCAGATACCGGCGAAGACATCATTCGCGAACATTTCGCCACGGATGAGGGGGCCAGCCATCTCGGAGAGGTTGCCCTGGTTGCCAACTCTTCACCCATCGCACAATCAGGTGTCCTGTTCTTCAACACGCTGTTTGATGAAAATGCCGCCTGCCACATCGCCTTTGGCAACAGCTATGACATGAACCTGCCGGACGGGGCCGACAAGGAAAAAGCCGGCGCGAACAGCAGCCAGATTCACACGGATTGCATGATCGGCAGCGGCGAAACCGATGTTGACGGGATCGGGCAGGATGGCAGCCGCACACCGGTGATGCGCGCCGGAGAGTTTGTCATCTGATGTCGGAAAACGGGCAGGCAGGCCGCAGATCTGCCCCTTGCAGCCTCTGGCCAAACCGGATTAGTTTGACCAATTGATTGATGTTGGAGACCCCCATGACCATCCACATTGGCGCCAAGCCGGGCGATATAGCCGAAACCGTTCTGATGCCGGGCGATCCCTACCGCGCGAAATGGGCGGCCGAAACCTTTCTGAAAGACGCCAAATGCGTCAATCAGGTGCGCGGTATGCTGGGCTTTACCGGCACATGGAACGGCCATCGGGTGACGATTCAGGGGTCAGGCATGGGCATGCCGTCGCTGTCGATCTATGCCAACGAACTGATCAAGGACTATAACGCACAAACCCTGATCCGTATCGGGTCATGCGGGGCGATGCAGGAAGACGTCAAGCTGCGCGATGTGATCATCGCCATGACGGCCACATCCCTATCCACCCCGTCGCGCGGGATATTCAGGGAAATCAACTTTGCCCCCTGTGCCGATTACTCCCTGCTGGAGGCCGCCGTTACCGCATCCCGCAAGCGCGATGTTGGCACCCATGTCGGCGGCATCTATTCCTCGGATGTGTTCTATGACGAACGCCCCGACCTGACCGAACAGATGATGCGCCACGGCATCCTTGGCGTGGAAATGGAAGCCGCCGAACTCTACAACCTTGCCGCCCGCCACAAACGCCGCGCGCTGGCGGTGCTGACGGTCTCCGACCACCTGATCACCCACGAGGCCTTGCCCTCGGACCAGCGCGAGAAAACCTTTGGCGACATGGTGGAAATCGCGCTGGAAGCGGCGTTCGCCTGACCCTACTTGCGCCGCAGCGCATAAACCCCGCCGCTGCCCTCACTGGTCATATTCGAAACCGGCACAAACTCCAGAAACCCAACCTGCGTCTTGTCCTGATAGGGCGCGGGCACCACATACCAGTGCAGTTGCGTTTGCAACTTTTGCCGCAGCGCTTTCACGGCAATTTCGCGGAAAAACAGATCCTCTTTGCCGATCCGCAGCCGGTATTCTGCCATGCCGGTAAACACCACCGGCACCCCGCGATAGGTTTCATCCACCTGCTCTTTTCTAAACTGCAGCACCTTCAACCTGCCCCGTGCCGGATAGCGCATCTTGCGCTCGGGAAGCTGCGCCATCAGCCGCGGATTTTCCCCGTTCAGATCGGAATTTCCGGCGGAATATGTTTTTGTCTGCACATCTTTCAGCAGCAGGGTGCGATTGAATTTGGCGGGATATTCCTTGACGGTGATACCCAGATCATAATCGCTGTCCAGCGTGATGGCCCTATCCGACAGGTAAAACAGAACCCAGCCACCCTTGATCCACATATAGGCACGGTATTTGTCGATGCCTTCCTCGTAATTCGGCTCGTCATAAACCACGATATCCGCGTCCGCATAGGCCTGCCCGTAGATTTCATGGAACGAGTCATTCGTCAGGGTGCGGGTTTTGCTGCCATTCACCACCTGTTCGAACCGCTCCAGCTTTGGTTTCTGTCTGGACAGGTCATACATGCCTTCGGGGGTAGCGATATAATAGGTAAACGGCAAAAGATGCGTGGTTTCGCTGGTCTTTAGCGAAAACACCTTATTGCCCAGCGCGTCTATCTTGCTGACCTTCAGACTGTCCACCACAAAGAAATTTCCTGCGGGGCTGTAAGTGATGGCGGCAGGAGACCAGTAATCATTTACCCGCACCAGCGTGTAATGCGCCGACGATGGGCCATTCTTTAACAACGGATAAGCCGACGACGTTTGCCCGACAGCGGGCAACACCGCCCCGATAACCATGACAGCACCAAAAAATAACCTGATCATATAGCACCTATACCATACTCGCACCGCAACCCCAGTGAGGATTTCCTACCTCTTGCATTTTCACTGTATCCCCGTTTCACTCGCCCAAAATGCAGGAGCCAGATCATGCCTCACTTATCACCACGCCCCTGGGTACCAACCAATGCCGAGGCCTTGGTCCAGAAAATCGCCAGCGAAATCACTACAACCGATAGCGATGGAACAGCAACCCGTGTGGACGCCCTGATCGCCGAAAACCGCCGGATACATGAACACGACTGCTTCAACCTGAACCCCGCCACCAACGTGATGAACCCGCGTGCCGAGGCCGCGCTTGCCTCAAACCTTGGCAGCCGCCCTTCTCTTGGCTATCCCGGTGACAAATACGAAACGGGGCTGGAAGCGATCGAGCAGATCGAGGTGATCGCGGCCGAACTCTCTGCCGAAATCTTTCAGGCCGACTATGCCGAAATCCGCGTGCCCTCCGGTGCCATCGCCAACCTTTATGCCTTCATGGCGCT
Organism: Marinosulfonomonas sp.; assembly: GCA_026984915.1. Taxonomy (GTDB): domain Bacteria; phylum Pseudomonadota; class Alphaproteobacteria; order Rhodobacterales; family Rhodobacteraceae; genus WFVA01. The sequence goes on from JALSRG010000054.1 coordinate 25,594, forward strand.
GACCAAAGCGGGGGATCACATCATCACCCCGCCCGCCAGCATCGGTGGCCATGTCACCCACCACGCCGATGGGTGCGCCGGGCTGTACGGATTGACCAGCCACATGGCGCCGGTCAATGCCGATGGCTACACTATTGATCTGGGTGGCCTGCGTAAACTGGCCAAACAGGTAAACCCCCGCCTGATAACCATCGGAGGCTCGCTCAACCTGTTCCCGCATCCGGTGACCGAAATCCGCGCCATTGCCGATGAGGTCGGCGCATATGTCCTGTTTGACGCCGCGCACCAATGCGGCATCATCGCCGGTGGTATATGGGACAACCCGCTGTCCCAAGGCGCCCATCTGATGACAATGAGCACCTACAAAAGCCTTGGTGGCCCGCCCTCGGGCCTGATCGTCACCAATGACGCTGGCATCGCGCAGCACTTGGACAAGATCGCCTTCCCCGGCATGACCGCCAATTTCGACGCGGCCAAATCCGCCGCCTTGGCCCTGACCATGCTGGACTGGCGCGACCATGGCGCGGATTACGCCGCCAAAATGGTCTCGACCGCCCGCGCGCTGGCCAGCGCCCTTGCAAACGAAGGCCTGCCCGTTTTCGCCGCAGATCAGGGCTTCACCCAATCGCACCAGTTCGCCATCCTTGCGGCGGATTTCGGTGGCGGACAAGCGGCCGCAAAAACCCTGCGCCGCGCCGGCTTTCTGGCGTGCGGCATCGGCCTGCCTGCTGATCCGGTTGACGGGGACATGAACGGATTGCGCATCGGCACGCCGGAACTGGTCCGCTGGGGCTTCACCGAGGACGACGCCCCCCGCATGGCCGGCCTGATCGCCAACGCCCTGCGATGCAACGACCCCGAAACACTTGCCGGCGAAACCGCCGAATGGCGCAGCAGCTTCCACAAACTGCACTACATCCACCGATAACCTCATCTTTGTTCCTTGGGCTTCGCCCGTTTTCGCTTGAAACGATCCCCCGGATCGTTTCTTAATCAGCTCAAACTCCCCGCCGGAGGCATGGAATCTCTTATGTCCCGTGTCCGCCGCAATAGCCGTTGCGCGCGGGTGGGCACCATGTGTCCAGCACCCCGTCGGCAGGCTTGAATACCTCGACCAACAGCGGATAACAC
>JALSRG010000055.1 GCA_026984915.1 Marinosulfonomonas sp.
TCCCCGCCGGAGGCATGGAATCTCTTATGTCCCGTGTCCGCCGCAATAGCCGTTGCGCGCGGGTGGGCACCATGTGTCCAGCACCCCGTCGGCAGGCTTGAATACCTCGACCAACAGCGGATAACACGCCGCCGCATCCGAGGAATGTTCCGCCGAACAATCCCCGCCCGGACAGGCCGACAGCGCACCCAGCAGATCAATCTCGGCGAAAAACTCCAGATAATCCCCCGCCCGCACCGGACTGGCCTTCATGAAATACTGCCCTGTGTCGCGGGTGAAACCGGTGCACATGAACACGTTCAGCACATCATGCACATGCGCCTCGGCCTGATCCAGCGGCAGGCCGGTTTCGGCCGCCAAAGCGCGCGTCAGGTTGGAATGGCAGCAATGATGATAGTCACCGCCACTCAACAGGTTGTGCGTATAGGGATCACAGCGGGTGCCGATCACATCATGCACAGAACCACCAAATTCGTCGATCCCGTACCAGCCCAGCGTATCGGCCACAATCGTTGCCATCGGGCGCAGATGCGGAAAACTGCTCCACATCCGTTCCCCCGTGGTCAGATGGGTACCATGCAGAGCACGGGTCTTGCCGGAATAGAACCGCTCGGACAGATCCTTTGCGTTCCACAGGTTCAGATCACCGACCTGCGGTCCATCTATACAGGAAATCCGAAAGAAACTGCCCGCCGGGACACGGAAACACGCCGCTTCACGCGGCGGCACCAGAACCCCGGAAACCTTCACAGCCCCTTGCCGCGCTGCCCGATACAAAACCATATCCGGCACCGGCAAACCCTCTGCCGGATAGCAGATCACCGGCCGGACCGCACGTCGGGCTGCGCTGTCAGCAGGTTCCCGGCCCATATCTATCGCTGCCCCGTCACACGGCCACCAAACCGGCCATAGGAATTTGCCTGTTTTTCCGGATCACGATCCTGCGCCGGGTGAGCCTCGGGATGGGCGTTGTAGTCAAAGTTGATCCCGGTGCCCTCAATCATCCGGTTCATCATGTTGAACAGGCCACTGATGCATACAGCCTCATACAGGGCCTTTTCCCCCCAGCCGGCGGCAAAAACTGCATTTGCATCGGCCTGCACCATGCGGCTGGGCAGAGTATTCAGCTTTTTCACATAGCGCAAAATCGGGCGCAGTTTTTCACTGACGGGCGCGCTTTCGACATCTGCAACCAAGGCATCGATCAGCGCCCCGTCAATGCCGAATGTCTCGGCATAAACCTTGTGGCTGTCATGGCAAAACGCGCAGGCATTCAGACCGGAAACAAAAGTGGCAATCAACTCACGCTCGCCAATGCTCAGCTCTCCATCGCCCCGCAGCAACCCATCGGTGTATTCCATCAGCGGCTGCACATTCTCGGGAAACAGGCGGAACAAATCCGACAGATGGGCGTGGTCAGGCAGGCTGGGCAGAAGGGGCATGTTTTGCTCCATTGGTTGGTGGCGTCGCAATAGCTATCCTGTTTCTTTGCCCCGCCACAATAAAAACCCCGCAGGCAGCGGGGTTTTCACAGGTGGCGACAAGGCGGCGCGCCTACATCCGCCGCTCGATCATCAGCTTCTTGATTTCGGCAATTGCCTTGGCCGGATTCAGCCCCTTGGGGCAGGTATTGGTACAGTTCATGATCGTGTGGCACCGGTACAGTTTGAACGGATCCTCAAGCTGATCCAGACGTTCGCCCGTGGCCTCGTCCCGGCTGTCGATCATCCAGCGATAGGCATGCAGCAGCGCCGCAGGGCCAAGGTAGCGGTCCGAGTTCCACCAGTAGCTGGGGCAGGAGGTGGAACAACTGGCGCACATTACACATTCATACAAGCCATCCAGTTTCTTGCGGTCTTCGATCGACTGGCGCCATTCCTTTTCCGGAGCCGGTGTCACCGTTTCCAGCCAAGGCATGATACTGGCATGCTGGGCATAGAAATGGGTAAGATCCGGGATCAGGTCCTTGACCACTTCCATATGCGGCAGTGGGTAGATTTTGATATCGCCCTCCACCTCGTCCATGCCGTAAATGCAGGCAAGCGTATTGATGCCACCAATATTCATCGCACAAGATCCGCAGATCCCCTCGCGGCACGACCGCCGGAAACTCAGCGTCGGGTCTATATCTGTCTTGATCTTGATCAGCCCGTCCAGAACCATCGGGCCGCAATTGTCGGTATCGACAAAATAGGTATCGACACGCGGGTTGCCGCCATCATCCGGATTCCAGCGATAAATCTGGAACTTCCGCAGGTTCTTCGCGCCTTTCGGTTTGGGCCAGGTTTTGCCCGTGCGAATACGCGAATTTTTCGGGAGAGTCAGTTCGACCATGATTTACTCCTGTCCCTAGCCCGAGCCCAGCTCGGCCTTAACAATACATTCAAGCGTGCCGCGACGCGACGCGATGCCGACAACCGTCTGCACGGTTCCGTTGTCCACCCCGGTCACCGAATCCCTGGCAAGGCTGACAATTTCGTCCGTAGTGGCATTGTCGATCACGCAATCACTATAGGCGGCGGTGTTTTTCCCCGGAAACCGGTCGGCAATGATCGGGGTGACGACGCTTTTTGCCGCAGATCGGCTGGCATCCTGTACCAGATTGTCACCGCTCATGCAGCCGGACAGCGCCAGGCTGCCAACCAGAGGTGCCAGCATGACACGCATCAATACACCCTCTTCTTGGGGGCGAATTTCTTCATGTCCACACCGCCCTTTGATGCGGGGGTCAGAGGCTTTTCATGTACCGGACGATAGTAGATCGTGACCTTGCCGTTTTCATCCACCTTCGCCAGCGAGTGTTTGCGCCATTTCTTGTCATCGCGGTCCGGGAAATCCTCTCGGGCATGGGCGCCACGGCTTTCCTTGCGCGCCTCGGCGCTGCAAATCGTGGTGATCGCATTTGCCATCAGGTTTTCCAGCTCCAACGTTTCCATCAGGTCGCTGTTCCAGATCAGAGACCGGTCGGTGACTTTCAGATCACGCATTTCATCCCAGATCGCGTGGATCTTGTCGCAGCCTTCCTTCAATGTTTCCTCGGTCCGGAAAACCGCCGCATCCTCCTGCATGGTGCGCTGCATTTTCAGGCGCAATTCTGCGGTGGGGTGGTTTCCGTTCGCGTTGCGAATCCTGTCAAAGCGGTCGAATATGGCATCCACCCTGGATTTCGGCGCCTCAGGCACCGGCGCTTTCTTGTCGACAACTTCGCCGGCGCGGATTGCGGTTGCGCGCCCCAGCACCACAATATCCAGCAGGGAATTGGTGCCCAGCCGGTTTGCACCGTGCAATGAGGCACTCGCTGCCTCGCCCGCAGCCATCAGGCCCGGCACGATCGCATCCGGGTTGTCCTTGGTCGGGTTCAGTACCTCACCCCAGTAATTGGTCGGGATGCCGCCCATGTTGTAATGCGCCGTCGGCAACACCGGAATCGGCTCTTTGGTCACGTCAACCCCGGCGAAAATACGGGCGCTTTCCGAAATACCCGGCAGGCGCTCGTGGATGACCTCGGCCGGCAGATGACTGAGGTTGAGGTTGATATGGTCTTTCAGCGGGCCAACACCGCGCCCCTCGCGGATTTCGATGGTCATGCAGCGGCTGACCACATCGCGGCTGGCCAGATCCTTGAAGGTGGGCGCATAGCGCTCCATGAACCGTTCACCCTCGCTGTTGGTCAGATAGCCCCCCTCGCCGCGCACACCTTCGGTGATCAGCGGGCCGACGCCATAAATGCCGGTCGGGTGAAACTGCACGAATTCCATATCCTGGAGCGGCAACCCGGCGCGGGCCACCATGCCGCCCCCGTCGCCGGTGCAGGTGTGGGCCGAGGTGCAACTGAAATAGGTGCGCCCGTAACCGCCCGTAGCCAACACCACCATCTTGGCGTTGAACCGGTGCATGGTGCCATCTTCCAGCTTCCAGGCCACGATCCCGGTGCAGGCACCGTCATCCATGATCAGATCGAGCGCGAAATGTTCGATATAAAACTCTGCGTTATGCTTCAGGGCTTGCCCGTAGAGCGTGTGCAACATGGCATGCCCGGTGCGGTCGGCAGCGGCACAGGCGCGCGAAACCGGCACACCCTCGCCATATTCAGTCGTGTGGCCGCCAAAGGGGCGCTGATAGATCTTGCCGTCTTCGGTACGCGAAAACGGCACGCCATAGTGTTCCAGTTCATATACCGCACGCGGCGCCTCGCGGGTCACGTATTCGATCGTGTCGTTGTCGCCCAGCCAGTCAGACCCCTTGACCGTATCATACATGTGCCATTGCCAGCTGTCCGGGCCCATGTTGCCCAGACTTGCGGCAACCCCGCCCTGCGCGGCCACCGTATGGCTGCGGGTGGGAAACACCTTGGTGACACAGGCGGTTTTCAGACCCTGTTCCGCCATGCCCAGCGTGGCCCGCAACCCGGCGCCACCGGCCCCTACGACAACAACGTCGTAATGGTGATCTTCGTATTCATAAGCTGCCATAATCGTATTCCTCAGGCGCTGAATGCTATGCTTGCGATGGCGAAAACACCCGCTGCCCCAAAGGCAATCGTCAAAAGCGTATTCACCACCAGACAGACCGTGCGCACGGCCTTGTCATGTATGTAATCCTCGATCACCACCTGAAGCCCCAGCTTCAGGTGCCAGAACGCCGTGATCACAAAAAGGATCGCCACCAGCGCGTTCCAACCGTTCTGATAGGTCGCCACCATCGTTTCATGATCGCTCCCCAATGCGCGGGCAAAGGGAAACAGGAAAAACGGCGTCAGAAAGACCAGCCCAACCGCACTGACACGCTGCTGCCACCAGTGCCCGACACCATCATGCGCCACACCCAGCCCGTGAACCCGGGCATATTCGGTTCTATAGCTTTTCTGATGCATTTCAGCGCCCCCTCACACGATTATCGCCAGGATCACGGCCAGAACGGCCGATCCTGCTATGACGACCCAGCCACTGCTGTTGACGGTTTCGATATCCATGTTCCGGCCGGTATCCCAAACCAGATGGCGAATGCCGTTCAGCGCATGAAACATCAGCGCCCACAACATGATGAACATGACAAGATTGCCAATCCACGAGGTCATCAGCCCGTCGACAAAGTCGAAATACGCAGGCGAAACCGCCCCGGCAACAAACCACCAGACGATCAGAACAGCCCCCAGGGCCATCGCAACGCCGGTAATGCGGTGGAAAATGGAAACCCCCGAGGTCATTTGCGGCTTGTAGATCGTCAAATGCGGGGAGAGGGGCCGATTGCCCTGATTCAAGTCTGCCATGGGCGTAACCCTTAACTTACGGAATGTGACTCAGATTAACGCCATCAATACAGATTATCCCGGCCGAGTCACCCTATGCAAAGCCGATTTATGGCGATTTCCTGACTTCCGGGTCAATTTTTTTCGACTTGTTATAACAAAAATATATGTTGTGATCACAAGTCAGGTTATTTTGGTGCCTGATGGTAAAGCTGGTCAATATATTCGGTGCAAACTGTAATCTTGACCCGGCCGGATGTGTAAAACGCCGACAGCGAGCTGTCTTCGCCACAGTGTTTCACCACCACCCGCAGTTTTTTTGGCAAAACGTAGGATTTGTTCAGCCGTGCGACCTCTTCGGCAACAATTCTTGCCGCTTTTTTCTGCCGCTCCGTCCGTGTACGACTGCTGAAACCGATGCTGCTTCCCGGTGCGTTTGCGGTAATCCGGTCCAGTGCCAGCCCCCAACTGCGGCTTGCCAGGTCTTGCTCATCCACGCAGCTTTCCATTCGATCCCTGGGCAGCCCCATGTCATTGGCAAAATCTTCCCTGTTTTCGGGGTCGGCGCCATAATAGAGACAGACGAAATTATAGTAGCGCTGCCAATCCGGCCCATGCACGTCCGACCAGGCCCAGTCATCGCCTTCCAGTTCCTGATCCCGCGCATCCGCCTCAAAGCCCAGCGCGGTATTCAACGCGATCCGGTCCAGGGCCGGGCCTATGAAAAACCTTTCCAGCATGACCGCACTCAGCACATCTGCCGCGTCTTCCTCCTGGCCAAGCACCGGCAGGTCCAGTTCGTCAATCAGGGCATGCCCAAACTCGTGATACAGGGTCGCCACCAGATTGCTGCGCACAAAATCAAACTGCGCTTCGCTTACCTTTCGCGGCGGAGGTTTGCCCTGCTTGCTGCCTTTCTTGACGCTGGCGGAAATAGGTACGGCGGAGTGCTCTGTCTGGGTATTATCCGTCCCCGCAGCCAGAGACATCGTCGGCCCGAAAACCAGCGCGCCAAGCAGCGAGAGCGCAAAAGCAAAGGTATGCGTTGATGATTTCATCAGCAGATTAGTCGGGAATCAATGCCCAATAGTCAAGATCAAGCAGCACATCCGGCAGATATTTTCCATCCGCGCCGCGCAAGGCAAATGGCGCACCACCCTTGGTCGCGACCAACCGCAGCCGAATGGCCCCTACGCCGGGAGCCGTGGTTTCTGCCTTGTCCAGCACCTCGGACCAGGCGGTAACCGTATCACCGGCAAAACAGGGGTTGGCGTGCGCCCCGCCATTCAACGCAACCATCATCTGCGCGTTCGCCAGCCCGTTGAAAGACAGGGCACGCGCCAGCGAAATGATATGCCCGCCATAAATCAGCCGCCGCCCGTCCGGCCGGGCGCGGGTGTCAAAATGCACCTTGGCCGTGTTTTGCCAAAGCCGCGTTGCCAGCATGTGCTCCGCCTCGGAAATCGTCACACCGTCCACATGGTCGATCTTTTCGCCAACCTCATAATCGGGCAGGCGGTGCGGCTCACCGGCAAGGCCAAAGTCATAGGTGCTGAAATCCAGCCCGTCGGGGAGGACCAACCGGTCAGGCGTGACAGCACCAGCCAGATCGGGGATGACGGTTTCAGGGGCGGGGGCATTTTCATTGCCTTTGCGCACCATCACCCAGCGCACATAGCTCAGCACGCATTCGTCATGCTGGTTCAGCCCGTTGGTGCGCACCCAGACCACGCCGGATTTCCCGCTTGAATTCTGTTTCAGCCCAATCACCTCGGAAACTGCACGCAGGGTGTCGCCCGGATAAACCGGTGCCAGCCAGCGCCCCTCGGCATAGCCCAGATTGGCCAGCGCGTTCAGGGATATGTCCGGCACCGTCTTGCCAAATACCGTGTGAAAGACAACCAGATCGTCCAGCGGCGCCTGTTTCAAGCCGCAGTTATGGGCGAACACATCAGAGGAATACAGCGCATGACGCGCCGGATACAGTGCATGGTACAGCGCCCGTTCGCCCCCCGAAACCGTGCGCGGCACTGCATGGGCAATGGTCTCCCCCAGCCTGTAATCCTCAAAAAACCGCCCGGCACTGGTTTTTCCCATCACTGCTCTCCCAGCCGGGTGTCGGGCGTATAGGTGCCCTCGACCTCCTTTACCACCGCCTGACCGCAGCGCATCACACCGCGCTTGGCATCAAAGGCGTAAACCGGATCGCCTTGCAACTCCCAGCCCTTGTTCAGGGCATCGGTGACCTTGTGGCAAAAGGCAGATGTGTCATCCTCGGTCAGCAGGCGATAGAGTTTCATGAATATGTCCCCAGAAACGGGTTGTGGCCCAGCCAGATATGAATGACCGCGATCACCGCGAACAGAAACAGGGCTATGCCCAACCCCTTGATATCGTTGGTCACAGGGCCGACGGGCGGGCGCTGCCAGGGCCCTTCGGCCCGGTTGATCATCAGCATCTGCACCAGCGCCCACAACCCCAGACCGCCAAACAGGATCAGCGAAGCCAGATCACCGTTGACCAGCAGATGTGCCACCGCCCAGACAACCAGCCCCCACAGCATCGGATGGCGGATCATGGCGGCAACCCGTCCCTTGACGCTACCCGCACCAAACAGGAACAGCGACAGAACCATCAGCAGATTGTTCAGGTGCCCCATGCCCGGCAGCGGCGTGTAAACCGGTGTGACGGGGGCTGCCCGGTAACCCTTGACCATCAGCACGACCGAGCCGATCAGCACTGCGGCAACCAGCCCCTTGCCCGCCATACCCATGGCCGCGCGCGGCCCCGGCATGATCCTCTGAAAAAGATGTGCCACCCACCAAAGGGCGACTCCCGCTATCAACAGTGTCATAGGCTTTCCTCCAGCGCCCTGATCGCCGCTGCTCGTTCCAGCGTGCGCCGCGCCGTTTCAACATGCAGGTTTTCAACGATTCTACCATCCAGAACCGCAACCCCCTGCCCGGCCTTCTCAGCCGCTTCATGTGCCGCGATCTGGCGCTTTGCCAGATCCACTTCCTGTTCGTCGGGTGCGAATATCTTGTTTGCGACCTGCAACTGCGCCGGATGGATCAGCGTTTTGCCGTCAAATCCCATGTCGCGCCCCTGCAGGCATTCCCGTCGCAGGCCTTCTGCATCCTTATAGGCATTATACACGCCATCCACCACAATCACCCCCTGCGACCGGGCCGCCAGCAGACACGTCTGCAAGGCGGTCAGCAACGGCATCCGGTCCGGCCGCGGCCGGCAGTTCAGTTCCTTGGCCAGATCATTCGTGCCCATCACCATGCCACCCAGACGCGGATGCGCCGCAATATCCCCGGCATTCAGAATGCCCTGCGCGGTTTCCATCATCGCCCAGATCGGCATCTGCGGCAACATTGTCGCCAGGGCCTCGATATCGGCAACCCCGTTCACCTTTGGCAGCAATACCGCATCCGTCGCGCCGGATGTTGTCAGCGCCGCCACGTCTTTTGGCCCCCAATCCGTATCCAGTGCGTTTATCCGAACGATCCTCAGACGCGTGCCATAATCCGTATCTGCTAGCATTTGCCCCAGAAGCCCCCGTGCCGCGTCTTTCTCGGCCGGGGCAACAGCGTCCTCAAGATCGAAAATGATGGCGTCTGTCGCCAGCCCGCGCGCTTTTTCCAGGGCGCGCTGTTTTGAGGCCGGAATATATAAAACCGAACGATACGGGCGAAGCTGATGGTCCATTGATTCTGCCTTTCCGCAACAATGTTGCGCCAAATGTCCCCAATTCGTACCATTTGGCAAGCACCATTATGCCGCGACGCAGAAAAGGCGCGTTTCCTGCCGGTGAGTCGTTTTTCGGCCCGCCGGAAAAAACCGCGCAAAGCGTTCAGGCACGACAGCGCATCATGACCCGAGCCAATTAATTTCATCCCGCATTCAGCAATATTTTCTTGCTTGTTTTCCACAGGTTACAACTGCGTCTCGCTTCACCTTGGCTTGTGCCGCATTGCAGCACCCTTGCGCGGGCGCGCGCGTTTCGCTACCCAAACGGCGGTTTAAACGGATCGGAGATCAAACCCATGGCCAGAGCGAAAATTGCCCTTATTGGTGCGGGACAGATTGGCGGAACGCTCGCCCATCTCGCCGCGATGAAAGAACTTGGCGACGTTATTCTTTTCGACATTGCCGATGGTGTTCCCCAGGGCAAGGCCCTGGATATTGCCGAGTCCGGCCCAGTTGCCAAATTTGATGTGAAACTGAAAGGCACCACCGATTATGCCGGTATTGCCGGGGCCGATGTCTGCATCGTAACCGCAGGTGTGCCCCGCAAACCGGGTATGAGCCGCGATGATCTGCTTGGCATCAACCTCAAGGTGATGAAGGCAGTTGGCGAAGGCATCAAGGCGCATGCGCCCGATGCCTTTGTCATCTGCATCACCAACCCGCTGGATGCGATGGTTTGGGCCCTGCGTGAATTTTCAGGCCTGCCGCATGAGAAAGTCTGCGGCATGGCCGGTGTGCTCGACAGCGCCCGTTTCCGGCATTTCCTCAGCCTGGAATTCAACGTCTCCATGCGCGATGTCACCGCCTTTGTGCTGGGGGGGCATGGCGACACGATGGTGCCGCTGGTGCGTTACTCCACCGTGGCCGGCATTCCGCTGCCCGATCTTGTGGACATGGGCTGGACCACCCAGGAAAATGTCGATGCAATCGTGCAGCGCACAAGGGACGGCGGCGCTGAAATCGTCGGCCTTCTGAAAACCGGATCCGCATTTTACGCCCCGGCCACCAGCGCCATCGAAATGGCCGAGGCCTACCTGAAAGATCAGAAACGCGTTCTGACCTGCGCGGCCTGGGTTGACGGGGCATTGGGCCTGAACGGCATGTATGTTGGCGTACCAACCGTGATCGGGGCCGGCGGCATCGAACGCGTTGTCGACATCAAGCTGTCCAAGGCGGAACAGGCAATGTTCGACAATTCCGTGAACGCCGTGAAGGGCCTGGTTGCAGCCTGCAAGGAAATTGATCCCTCGCTTGGCTGAACGGAACTGACTTGTAAAACGACAAAGGCACTCCAACCTGTTTGGGGTGCCTTTGTTTTATTCGGAAAGGAATCTCATGCGTTTGTTTCAGGCTTTATCCGCCATCGGTCTGCTGTTCACAGCCGGCCTGGCCTCGGCGCAACAACCCGAGAGCGTGTCAGAGCTCATCGCCAGCCAGGGCCTGGCCGCGGCTCAGGAACAACTGGCTGCCCTGCCCGATCCCGGCCCGGATGATCTGTTTGCCCTTGGCGGGGTCCGGTTCTTGCGGGGCATCGAAAAAACCCTGCAACTGCGCTGGCAGCACAATATGGTGCTAAAGGGGGTGGACATGCCGGTTTTGCGCCTGCCGGTGCCACCCAACCCCTCGGCAAAACCGTTTGAACCGCAATTGATCACCGGGCTGTTTTCCCGGCTTCTGGAGGATATGAAATCCAGCCGGGCCGCACTTGCCGCCATTCCGCCCGACGCAGCCATTGCCACCCGGATCGACCTTGCCAGCCTGTGGTTTGATGTCAACATGAACGGCAAACGCGATGCGGGGGAGGATGTGATCGACCTTGGCGCCAGAACCCTGATGTCGCGCGCCGCGATCGGCACCACCGCCGTTGCGGATGATCTGACCGTTCAGTTCGATACAGCCGACCGCTATTGGCTCATGGCCTATACCGATCTTTTGTCGGGGATATCCGAAATTGTCCTGGCCTATGACCCCACCAAGGCAATCACCCAGGTTCTGGAAAGCGATACGGCGATGAAGGACTTTTTGGGTGACACGCCCCCCGCCAATGCGATGGATATGCAGTTTGGTGGCTGGGTTGATCAGTTCGCCATGGCTTACGGTGCGCTCAACAGCCCGCCGGATGCCGGCCATACCCGCGCCGCACATGCGTATCTGCTGCGGATGATCAAGGAAAACAAGTCTTTCTGGCAGGTTGTTGCCACCGAAACCGACAATACAGACGAATGGATTCCAAACCGGGACCAGACCGCGGCGCTGGGCTACGAGCTGCCAGCCAATGCGGGCAAAGCCTGGCAGGCGGTCCTGCAGGATGCCGAGGACATTCTGAACGGCAAGCTTCTGATCTCTTACTGGCGTATATCGCCTGCGGGCGGAGTGAATGTGAAAAAGCTGTTCATGGATCCGCCTGTGGTGGACATTGTCACATGGGTGCAAGGCGCGGGCCTGCTGCCCTATCTGGAACGCGGCCCCACCGCCACCCCCGATAGCCTGAACGGCTTTGCGCGGATCATGTCAGGCGATACCGCACTGTTTGCCATACTTTTCAACTGAGCCGGGCGATTCGAACTGCTCTTGTGATCACGCTCTGTCAAGGTGTGATCACAAGGGTGGAAAAATCGGTTCAATTTTCCGCATTCGGCTGAAAAGGCGTTTATTTCTTTACCCTTCTGGGGCTAACTGGCCGCAACAGCAGCAAAACGGGACAGGCTCGTGAATATACATGAATATCAGGCGAAGGCATTGCTTCGCAGCTATGGTGCTCCGGTTTCGGACGGCCGCGCCGTATTGAAGGCCGAAGACGCGAAAACCGCCGCCGGCGAACTGGACGGCCCGCTCTGGGTGGTCAAGGCGCAGATTCACGCCGGTGGGCGCGGCAAGGGCAAATTCAAGGAGGCCGATGCCGGCAAGGCCGGCGGTGTGCGGCTGGCAAAATCGGTGGCCGAAGCGGCTGAGGAAGCCAAGAAGATGCTCGGGCGCACCCTGGTCACCAAACAGACCGGACCCGCCGGCAAACAGGTCAACCGCATTTATATCGAGGATGGATCGGGGATCGAACGCGAACTGTATCTCGCGCTGCTGATTGATCGTGAAACCAGCCGTGTTTCCTTCGTCTGCTCGACCGAAGGTGGCATGGACATCGAGGAAGTCGCGGCAAAAACGCCGGAGAAAATCCTCAGCTTTTCCGTTGACCCCGCCACAGGCTATTCCCCCTTTCACGGTCGGCGCATCGCGTTTTCGCTGGGGCTGGAAGGGGCGCAGGTCAAACAATGCGTGGCTCTGATGGGCACGCTTTACCGCCTGTTCGTCGAGAAAGACATGGAGATGCTGGAGATCAACCCGCTGATCGTCACCGACAAGGGTGATCTCAAGTGCCTTGATGCCAAGATGGGGTTTGACGACAATGCCCTTTACCGGCATCAGGATATCGCCGCGCTGCGCGACGAGTCCGAGGAAGACCCGAAAGAACTGGAAGCCAGCAAATACGATCTCAACTATATCGCGCTCGATGGTGAAATCGGCTGTATGGTCAACGGTGCGGGCCTGGCCATGGCCACCATGGACATCATCAAGCTTTACGGCGCCGAACCGGCGAATTTTCTTGATGTCGGCGGCGGCGCCACCAAGGAAAAAGTGACCGCTGCCTTCAAGATCATCACCTCGGACCCCAAGGTGAAAGGCATTCTCGTCAACATTTTCGGCGGCATCATGCGCTGTGACGTGATCGCCGAAGGCGTGGTCGAGGCGGTGAAGGAAGTGGGCCTGAAGGTGCCGCTGGTGGTGCGGCTGGAAGGCACGAAAGTGGAGGAAGGCAAGAAGATCATCGAAAATTCCGGCCTCAACGTGATCTCAGCCGACAATCTGGATGACGCGGCACAGAAGATCGTCAAGGCAGTGAAGGGATAAAACAGATGGCCATCTACGTAGACAAAAACACCAGGGTAATCTGCCAGGGCATCACCGGCTCTCAGGGCACCTTTCACACGGAACAGGCCATCGCCTATGGCACCAAAATGGTCGGCGGCGTCACACCGGGCAAGGGCGGGATGACGCATCTTGGCCTGCCGGTGTTCAACTCGGTACACGAGGCCCGCGCCGCCACCAACGCCGATGCCACGGTGATCTATGTGCCACCCCCCTTTGCCGCGGATTCGATCCTTGAGGCAATTGACGCCGAAATCCCGCTGATCGTCGCCATCACCGAAGGCATTCCGGTTCTCGACATGATGAAGGTGAAACGCGTGTTGCAGGACAGCCGCTCGATCCTGATCGGTCCGAACTGCCCCGGTGTGATCACCCCGGACGCCTGCAAGATCGGCATCATGCCCGGCCACATCCACAAACGCGGCTCCTGCGGTGTGGTTTCGCGCTCCGGCACGCTAACCTATGAGGCGGTAAAACAGACAACCGATATGGGCCTTGGCCAATCAACCGCTGTCGGCATCGGCGGCGACCCGATCAAGGGGACCGAATTCATCGACGTGCTGGAACGGTTCCTTGCCGATGACGAAACCCAGAGCATCATCATGATCGGTGAAATCGGCGGCTCTGCCGAGGAGGACGCGGCACAGTTTCTGATGGATGAGGCCAGAAAGGGCCGCAAGAAACCCGTGGCCGGTTTCATCGCCGGGCGCACCGCCCCGCCGGGCCGGCGCATGGGCCATGCCGGTGCCATCATTTCCGGCGGCAAGGGCGATGCGGAAAGCAAGATCGAAGCCATGCGCCGCGCCGGAATTGTCGTGGCAGACAGCCCCGCCAGGCTGGGCGAGGCCGTCATGGAAGCGATTGGTTGATAATGACTGCGCAGCACAACATCAGAAGAACCGGGAACAGGACCCGCCCGATGCGGCGGGTCGGGTGCTGTCCGGTGTCACCCGACGGACAGGGCATGTTTCTGATGCGTCCGCGAACGGCCATACAAAACATCTTACGATCCAACCCCCAACAAATACGGCCCCAACCCTGACGAGGTCCCGACATGAACGACCAAAGCCCGAACGACGTTTTCCGTGCCACGTCCTTTCTGGAGGGACAGAACGCGGATTATCTCGACCAGCTTTATGCCCAGTATGCCCGTGACCCGAATGCGCTGGACGAGGCCTGGCAACAGTTTTTCAGGGGCATGGGCGACAGCGCCCCAGAGGTTGCCAAGGTCGCACATGGCCCCAGTTGGGCCCGCACCGACTGGCCGCCTGAACCAGACGACGAGCTGACCCACGCGCTTGATGGTCAATGGCCCGCGGAAAAACCCAAGGCCGAGAAAACGCCGGAAAAAATTGCCGAAACCGTGCGGGCAAAGGCCGCCGAAAAGGGGATCAGCCTCAACGAAGCCCAAGTGCGTCAGGCGGTCACCGACAGTATCCGCGCCCTGATGATCATCCGGGCCTACCGCATTCGCGGCCATCTGATGGCCAAGCTGGATCCGCTTGGACTGCGCGACGAAAGCATGCGCCCGGAACTCGACCCGGCCTCTTACGGGTTTAGCGAAAAGGATATGGACCGCCCGATTTTCATCGACAAGGTTCTGGGGCTTGAAATCGCCACCATGCGGCAGATCATCAGTATTCTGCAACGCACCTATTGTGGCACCTTTGCCCTGCAATACATGCATATTTCCGACCCGGAACAGGCCGCCTGGCTGAAAGAACGGATCGAGGGGCTGGGCAAAGAGATCCAGTTTACCAAACTGGGCCGCAAGGCGATCCTGAACAAACTGGTCGAGGCCGAAGGTTTTGAGAAATTCCTGCATGTGAAATACATGGGCACAAAACGCTTTGGCCTTGATGGTGGTGAATCCCTGATCCCGGCGATGGAGCAGATCATCAAGCGCGGTGGTGCACTTGGCGCCAAGGAAATCATCATCGGCATGCCGCATCGCGGCCGCCTTTCGGTGCTGGCCAATGTCATGGGCAAACCCTATCGCGCCATATTCAACGAGTTTCAGGGTGGCAGCTTCAAACCGGAAGATGTGGATGGGTCGGGGGATGTGAAATATCATCTGGGGGCCAGTTCCGACCGCGAATTTGACAACAACAAGGTGCATTTGTCGCTGACCGCGAACCCAAGCCACCTTGAAGCCGTGAACCCCGTGGTTCTGGGCAAGGTGCGTGCCAAACAGGGGCAGCGAAACGATACCGAGCGCACCGCCGTGATCCCGCTGCTGCTGCATGGGGATGCGGCCTTTGCCGGTCAGGGTATCATTGCCGAATGCTTTGGTCTGTCCGGTTTGACCGGGCACCGCACCGGCGGCACCATCCATATTGTCGTGAACAACCAGATCGGCTTTACCACGGCGCCACATTTCAGCCGCTCGTCGCCTTATCCGACCGACATTGCGATGATGGTCGAAGCGCCGATTTTCCACGTCAATGGCGATGACCCCGAGGCCGTGGTCCATGCCGCCAAGGTGGCGACCGAGTTCCGCCAGAAGTTCCACAAGGATGTGGTGATCGACATGTTCTGCTATCGCCGTTTCGGCCATAACGAGGGCGATGAACCGATGTTCACCAATCCCTTGATGTACAAGAAAATCAAAAAGCAGAAAACAACATTGCAGCTTTACACGGAACGCCTTGTCAAGGATGGTCTGATCCCCACCGATGAAATCGAGGATATGAAGGCCGCATTTCAGGCCTTCCTGAATGAAGAGTTCGAGGCCGGAAAATCCTATAAGCCGAACAAGGCAGATTGGCTCGACGGGCGCTGGAAACATCTTTCCAAACACGAATCCGATTACCAGCGCGGCGAAACCGCGATCAGCCCGGAAACACTGGAGGAGGTCGGCAAGGCCCTCACCACCCTGCCCGAGGGCTATCCGGCCCATAAAACCGTGCTTCGGATGCTCGAAAACAAGCGGAAGATGTTTGAAACCGGCCAGGGGTTTGACTGGGCCACCGGAGAAGCCCTGGCCTTTGGCTCGCTGCTGATCGAGGGCTTTCCCGTCCGCCTTGCCGGCCAGGACAGTACCCGCGGCACCTTCAGCCACCGGCATTCCGCGATCATCAACCAGGAAGACGAATCGCGGTATTACCCGCTCAATCACATCCGCGAGGGTCAGGCCCATTACGAAGTGATCGATTCCATGCTGTCGGAAAACGCGGTGCTTGGCTTTGAGTACGGCTATTCGCTGGCCGAGCCCAACGCGCTTGTCGGCTGGGAGGCACAGTTTGGCGATTTCGCCAACGGGGCGCAGGTGATGTTTGATCAGTTCATTTCCTCGGGCGAGCGCAAATGGCTGCGCATGTCCGGCCTGGTCTGCCTGCTGCCGCACGGGTTTGAGGGCCAGGGCCCCGAGCACAGCTCGGCCCGGCTGGAACGCTTCCTGCAAATGTCGGCCGAAGACAACTGGATCGTCGCCAACTGCACGACACCGGCCAACTATTTCCACATCCTGCGCCGCCAGTTGCACCGAAGTTATCGCAAGCCGCTGATCATGATGTCACCCAAATCCCTGCTGCGTCACAAAAAGGCCGTGTCCAGCGTGGACAATTTTACCACAGGCTCGTCCTTTCACCGGGTCCTGTGGGATGACGCCCAGAAAGGCCATTCCGACACCAAACTCAAATCCGACAGCAAGATCCGCCGCCTGGTGCTGTGCTCCGGCAAGGTCTATTACGATCTCGTGGAAGAGCGGGACAATCGCGGCATTGACGACATCTATATTCTGCGGGTCGAGCAGTTTTATCCCTTCCCCGCCATGTCCATGGTCAAGGAACTCAGCCGCTTCAAGAACGCCGATGTGGTCTGGTGTCAGGAAGAGCCGAAGAACCAGGGTGGCTGGACCTTCATGGAGCCCAATATCGAATGGGTCCTTGGCCGGATCAAGGCCAAGGCCAAACGCCCGTCTTATGCCGGCCGCCCCGCCTCTGCCTCCCCCGCCACCGGTCTGGGCAGCACTCACAAAGCACAACAAGCCGCGCTGATCAATGACGCGCTGACCATCAAAGGGTAAAGATCATGACCATTGAAATTCGTGTTCCCACGCTGGGTGAATCCGTGACCGAGGCCACCGTCGCCACATGGTTCAAAAAACCCGGCGATGCCGTCGCCGTCGATGAAATGCTGTGCGAGCTGGAAACCGACAAGGTAACGGTCGAGGTTCCCGCTCCCGCCGCCGGAACCCTGGCTGAAATTATCGCACCCGAAGGCGAAACCGTGGGCGTTGGTGCCCTGCTGGCCACCCTGAACGAAGGGGCGGCCGCGGCGCCGGAGCCGGCCAAACCCACCACAGCCGCAGCCCCTGCGGCCCCGGCTGCGGCCATCGGGTCTGGCGAAACGGTTGATGTCGTTGTCCCGACGCTGGGCGAATCCGTGACCGAGGCCACCGTCGCCACATGGTTCAAATCCGTAGGCGAAACCGTCGCACAGGATGAAATGCTCTGCGAACTGGAAACCGACAAGGTCTCGGTCGAGGTCCCGGCCCCCGCATCCGGTGTGCTGGCGGAAATTTTGGCGCCCGATGGCGCAACCGTTACACCGGGCGCAAAGCTCGCGGTCATTGCTGCGTCAGGCGCTGCAACCGCACCCGCTCCGGCACAGGCTGCGGCAACTCCGGCAGCAGCGCAACCCGGCGCTGGCAAAGACATTGAAAACGCGCCCTCCGCCAACAAGGCGATGGCCGAGGCCGGGTTGTCCCCCGATCAGGTCACAGGCACCGGCAGGGACGGACGCATCATGAAAGAAGACGTGCAAAAGGCGCAAAGCGCCGCATCAACGCCAGCCAGCGCCGCGCCGCAACCGGCGGCAAAACCTGCGACCGCGCCGCGGCCACCGGTCGCCGCACAGGATATTGCCCGCGAAGAGCGGGTTAAAATGACCCGCCTGCGCCAGACCATCGCCCGCCGCCTGAAAGAGGCGCAGAACACCGCCGCCATTCTGACCACCTATAACGAGGCAGACATGGGCGCGATCATGGGCCTGCGCAACGAATACAAGGAACTGTTCCTGAAAAAGCATGGCGTCAAGCTCGGCTTCATGTCCTTCTTTGTGAAGGCCTGCGTGCACGCCCTGAAAGAAGTGCCCGAGGTCAATGCCGAGATCGACGGAGATGAAGTGGTTTACAAAAGCTATGTCAATATGGGCGTCGCCGTCGGCACCCCGAACGGGCTGGTTGTTCCGGTGGTGCGCGATGCCGACCAGATGTCGTTTGCCGCGATCGAGAAGAAAATTGCCGAACTGGGCGCCCGGGCGCGCGATGGCAAACTCTCGATGGAAGACATGCAGGGCGGCACTTTCACCATCTCCAACGGGGGCGTCTATGGCTCGCTGCTGTCCTCACCCATCCTCAACCCACCGCAGTCCGGCATCCTCGGCATGCACAAAATTCAGGACCGCCCCGTCGCCCGCAACGGCGAGGTTGTCATTCGTCCGATGATGTATCTGGCGCTCAGTTACGATCATCGCATTGTCGATGGCAAAGGCGCCGTCACTTTTCTTGTGCGGGTGAAAGAGGCGCTCGAGGATCCGCGCCGCTTGCTGATGGATTTGTAGGTTTCAATACGACAGAACCGTCCAGTGCCAATCCCGGGCGGTTCTGTTTTGTGTTCACTCCGAGGTATTGAATGGCCCCAGAACTCACTATCCTCAGCTACGCCGCCTTGTTGCAGTTCGCCCAGCTCAGCCTGACAATTCTGTTCAGCGATGCACAGACCGGCATCAGCTATGGCGCCGGCCCGCGCGACATTCCGCAAAAACTGACCGGCCTTGCCGGTCGGCTGGATCGCGCCCTGACCAATCACTATGCCGCCCTTCTGCTCTTCACCATCGCCGTGCTTGTCATCACGCTTGGCGGTAAATCCGGCCCGCTTACCATCACCTGCGCCTGGATCTATCTGATCGCCCGCATGGCCTATGTCCCGGCCTATGTCTCGGGCATCCCCTACCTGCGCTCTGCCATCTGGACCATCGCCACCGGCGCCACTCTCACCATGCTTGCTGTGGCCCTGATCTGACCCATGCATTATCGTTCCGCAAATATCCGCGCCGCCGGCAAGAAATCTTTCCCCTGCCAAGCCGGCGCGCGTATGTATAAAATCCATACGAAACCCATACGTTTTCCATACACCGCTTCCCCAAGGAGAATTCCCAATGGCATCCTATGACGTGATCATCATCGGCGGTGGCCCCGGCGGCTATGTCTGCGCCATCCGCTGCGCCCAGCTGGGCCTGAAAACCGCCTGTGTCGAGGGCCGCGAAACCCTCGGCGGCACCTGTCTGAACGTCGGCTGCATCCCCTCAAAGGCGCTGCTGTTTGCCAGCCATCAGTTGCACGAGGCCCAGACGAATTTTGCCAAAATGGGGCTAAAGGGAAAATCCCCCTCGGTCGATTGGCCCCAGATGCAGACCTACAAGGATGATGTCGTTTCCCAAAACACCAAGGGCATCGAATTTCTATTCAAAAAGAACAAGATAGACTGGATCAAAGGCTGGGCTTCGATCCCGCAGGCCGGCAAGGTCAAAGTGGGGGATGACCTGCACGACACCAAAAATATCGTCATTGCGACCGGGTCGGAATCCTCTGCCCTGCCCGGCGTCGAAGTGGACGAGAAAATTGTCGTCACCTCGACCGGTGCACTGTCCCTGCCAAAAGTACCGAAAAAGATGATCGTCATCGGTGCCGGTGTCATTGGCCTTGAACTCGGCTCGGTTTACGCCCGCCTCGGCAGCGAGGTGACCGTGATCGAATTTCTTGATGCCGTCACCCCCGGCATGGATGGTGAGATCGCCAAAACCTTGCAAAGAACCCTTAAAAAACAGGGGCTTAAGTTCATCATGGGCGCCGCCGTTCAAAAGGTGGACACCACAAAGACCAAGGCCAAACTGATGTATAAACTGCGCAAGGACGACAGCGAGCACCAGCTTGACGCCGATGTTGTCCTGGTCGCCACCGGGCGCAAACCCTTTACCAACGGGCTGGGTCTGGAAGCGCTCGGCATCGGGCTTTCCCCACGCGGCCAGATCCAGACCGACAGCCACTGGGCCACCAATGTTTCCGGCGTCTACGCGATCGGGGATGCCATCGACGGCCCGATGCTGGCCCACAAAGCCGAAGACGAAGGCATGGCCGTGGCCGAGGTGCTGGCAGGCAAGGCCGGCCACGTGAACTATGGCGTCATTCCCGGTGTCATCTATACCAGCCCCGAAGTGGCCAGCGTCGGCCAGACCGAAGAACAACTGAAGGACGCGGGCCGCGTCTACAAGGTCGGCAAATTCCCGTTCATGGGCAACGCCCGCGCCAAGGCAATGTTCGCCGGCGAGGGCTTCGTCAAGATCCTGGCTGACGCGGAAACCGACCGCATCCTCGGCGCCCATATCATCGGACCAAACGCCGGTGAAATCATTCACGAAATCTGTGTGGCCATGGAATTCGGGGCAGCCGCCCAGGACATAGCCCTGACCTGCCACGCCCACCCCACAGTGTCGGAAGCCGTCCGCGAGGCCGCGCTCGCCTGTGGGGATGGCGCCATCCACGCCTGATGCAGATCCGTGTCCTGAAGGACTGGACACAAAGCTATGCCCCCGCACTGAAAGTGGCGCGGGGGGATCGGCTGCGCGCCATTCGGGAAGACAACAGCAAATGGCCGGGCTGGGTGTGGTGCGCGGATGCAAGTGGTCTATCCGGCTGGCTGCCCGTTCAGGTGTTCGATACGGTCAGGATGGGCGAAAAGAACACCTCAACAGACGATTTCGACACAGTGGAACTGACTGTGACTGTCGATGAAACCCTTACCGTTACCGACCGGCTGAACGGCTGGTCATGGTGCCGGAACACCAATGGCCAATCAGGCTGGGTGCCGGATTGCTGCCTCGCCTATCCCGACTGATGCGGCGTGATACCGCAGCGCCCGCGCTTGGCAAACAGAATGGCAAAGCATACCTTACGAAAAAAATCGGAAATTATATGGGTAGAGCGCACAGATGAATCCGCCAAAACTGAAACATCATGGCTCCAGACGCGAGCGCGCGTGGGACGGCCATCCTGTTTTCAGTGGCGGGTTCCGGCCTTTTTTTCTGTCTGCTTCGCTGTTTGCGGTTCTGGCAATCGCCCTTTGGCTGGCCAGTCTGTTGGGCTTTGACAGCCTGAACACTACCCTGGCCCCGGTCGAGTGGCACAAACACGAAATGCTGTTTGGCTATACCTCTGCGGTGGTTGCCGGTTTTCTGTTTACGGCGGTGCCGAACTGGACGGGAAGACTCCCCGTTGTCGGCCGCCGCCTGATCGCGATTTATGCGCTTTGGCTGGCCGGGCGCCTTGTCATGCTGCTGGGCGAAAGTCTGCCCTATGCCGTCAGCGCAACCATTGATGCGGCCTTTCTGCCGGTGCTGGGCGCGGTGATTGCCCGCGAAATAATCGCCGGAAAAAACTGGCGAAACCTCCGGGTTCTTGCGCCGGTATTCGGGTTCGGACTGGCAAATATCTGGTTCCATATTGATATGCTCACCGGCGGCACAGGTGCTGCCCCGGTTCGCCTGGGGTTCACCGCGATCCTGATCCTGCTGATGCTGATCGGCGGGCGCATTATACCCAGCTTCACCCGAAACTGGCTGACACGCCGCAGCCCCGGAAAGATGCCCGTTCCATTCAACCGCTTTGATGCCGCTGTCATCGTGGGTTCTGCCGGTTCATTGGTCCTGTGGGTTTTCATTGACATTCCGCCGCTGGGGGCACTGTTCGCAATCCTTGCCGGGTTGCATTTTATTCGCCTGTCCCGCTGGGCCGGTCTGCGCACGCTCGGCAACCCGCTGTTGCTGGTGCTGCATGTTTTTTACGCTTTCGTCCCGATCGGGTTTCTCACCCTGGCGGTCGGTATGCTGTTTCAGTATCCGGCTTTCAATATCGCCGCGCTGCATGTGTTTGGCATAGGGGCAACCGGAGGCATGACCCTAGCCGTCATGGTTCGGGCCAGCCTGGGCCATACCGGCCGCACACTGGCATCAGACCAGGTTCTGAACATAGCCATGGTTGCTGTTGGCCTGAGCATGCTGTTGCGGGTCATTGGTGCAATCTGGCCCGCCTATGACTGGGCGATAACCGGATCGGCCATCAGCTGGATTGCGGCATTCGGCTTGTTTGCCTTCCGGGTAGGGCCCTGGCTTTTAGCCCCGCGTCAGGCTTCCGGAAAACGCGGCTAGCTTGCCAGCATCCGCAGCCCCTGGGTAACGTCCGAGCGCACAGCCAGCCGCAACCCCGGTTCGTCCCCGGCGCGCAGGGCCGCCAGGATAACCTTGTGATGCCGCGGCGGTTCCGTCCGTTTCAGGCGGCTGTAGAGTACGCACATACTGGGCCCCATTTGCAACCAGATCGTTTCCGCCATGGCCAACATCGCCGGCGCCTGTGCGCGCAGATACAAGGTGCGGTGAAACTCCAGATTGCTGCGCAGATACCCGACCGCATCGTGTTTTACAACGGCCTCGGACAAAGACTGGTTGATCATTTGCAGGCGCTCGATCAGCGCCACATGCGCACGCGGCAAGGCGCGGCTCGACAGCTCCGGCTCAAGCAGGGCACGCAGACAGGCCAGTTCCTCGATCCGTTCATTTGACAGCTCAGGCGTGGAAACCCGACCAGAGGCCGACAGGGTCAGGGCGCCCTCGGCCACCAGACGGCGAACCGCCTCTCTGGCCGGAGTCATGCTGACACCGAATTCCTTTCCCAGCCCGCGCAGAGTCAGCGGCGCGCCGGGTGGGAGTTCACCATACATTATCCGGCCACGCAATGAGCGGTAAACTTGTTCATGCGCCGCTTCGGTCTGACGTGGTAAGGGCGATTTCGATTTCATTTGTCCAGTGTGATCACGATGTGCGGCTGCGTCAATCCTTGAACACGTAACGATGTAGAGAGGGGCCATGCCGACGCAACCACTGTCTGGCTGTGCGGTGGTCGGGAAAAACACGCTCGACCACCTGCCAGTAAGCCGGCGAATGGTTCAGTTCGATCAGATGGGCAACCTCATGCGCAGCGACATATTCCAATACGAAAGAGGGCGCCATGACCAGGCGCCACGAATACATCAAATTGCCCTGCGATGAACACGACCCCCAGCGCGATCGCGGATCGCGCAGGCTGATCTTGCCAAAACCGCAGCCCAACTGTTCGGCATAGTGTTCCGTCGCGGCGACCAATTGTTCGCGGGCGGCATTCTTCAGGAATGCTGCAATCCGTATTGCTTGCCTGTCCGGCTCTGGCGGAACACGCAAGACACCGTCCACCAGACGCGCTGAACGGCCGGCGCCCTCGCCAATAGGTATCTCATGGCCCCGCCACATGATACGGCTGCCGATCCCCGGTTTTGAGCGCTGCGGTCGCTGTTGCAGATAGTCGCGAATCCAGCCTTCTTTTTCCTGGGCAAATGCCTGTGCCTCGCGCAGGCGGGCGTTTTTCGGCAATGTCATGGTCACCCGGCCATCCAGATGCGAAATGCGCAGGCTCAGACGCCGCGCCCGCGCAGAACGGCGCAGGGTCACCTCGACGTCCGGCTCACCGCGAAGAACAATCCGATCTTCTGCTTTCGACCTCAGAAATCTCATACAGCTACAATAGGCCTTCAATCGTGCCGGTCCATGCGATAATCTGCCATCTGACAAAATGATTCACCGGAAAGGCAGGAAAGGCTTTGACAGCCTGCGTGACTTGTGGCAGTTGGCTTCGACTCTCAGAAAACGACGACTGATTGAAGGGAAAATTCATGCCCAAAGAAGAATGGGGTGTTAAGCGTGTTTGCCCAACAACGGGCAAACGGTTCTATGACCTGAACAAAACCCCTATTATCAGCCCCTATACCGGGGAAGAGGTGAAGATAGACACCGGCAACAAATCCCGCGTCATGGTGGCTGACAAGGAGGATGCAGCCTCCAAGCCGAAAGAGACTGTTGTGGAAGAGGATGCTGTTGTTCTGGAAGACGATGTCGATGTCGATGTGGATCTGGGCGATGACGTTCTGGATGATGATGATGACGATGACGTCGAAGTTCCCTTGGAGGAAATCGCAGACGTCGCCGTCACGAGCGACGACGACGACAGTTGAATACAGGCACCGGGATTTTTCGCTTGAACTGGTCCCTGTGCTTGCCTACATAGCGGAACGCGGCAATTCGCCTGTCCGCAACGGGGCCATAGCTCAGATGGGAGAGCGCTTGCATGGCATGCAAGAGGTCGGGGGTTCGATCCCCCCTGGCTCCACCACCCCCCTTCAACACGAATTGCATGTCACGCCGGAGACCCGCCGGTTTCTGCTGTGGCCCGGTTGAAGCTGACAACCTGACCCATCACTCGGATCTCCTCGACGACACATGAGGCGTAGGTCTCGCGTCCAATCAACCTATGATTTGGAAGGGGGAGGCGTCCCGGCAAAACAGGCGAGAGTCCGCGCCGTGCTGCGCCAGATCGAGACCGAGTTGAAGGGCGAGACCATGACCGGGGTGCCCGCCGCCGGCAAGGGACGTGGCGGGGCGCGATTGACGCCGGGGGAATGGGAAAGGCGGCGGGGGATGCGGCTCAGGTTTGTCTATCGCCGCCGTGGGCCCAGCCTGCTCGTCGCCGACGGGCGGTTGAACAGCCGTGGCCTCGGCGTTGCCTCCCGCTCGAAAACCGGCCGGGGCCGCGCCACCGTGCCGATCTTCCTGCTGGTGCCGCAGGTGAAGTTGCCGAAGCGGTTGAACCTCGACCGGGACGCCGAACGGGCGCTCGACAGCGTGCCGGGGCTGATCGTGGCGAATTGGGTGGAGGGCAGATTGCGATTGTAGGCGAGCACTATGACAAGGATGAAGCCCATGCCTGAAAATCCTTGAAAAGCCGCCGAATACCTTCGCTGGAAATGACCCAGTCAGCTTTGGACTCTTTGAACCACAGTTCCTCAAGGTCGGCATCCCCGTCGGATAGCAGCCTGCCGAAAAATGCATTCAATTCACGCACCGCCTCGTCACCGTACCTCCGGCGGAAACTCTGGTAGATGGCATGGCGCGCTGTAGGGGACTCAGTTCCCCAGTCCGGATAGACTAAGTCTATATCCTGATGGAACTGCAACGCAAAATCACGGAAGGCCTGCGGCAGTTTCATGTTACTCGTCCCTTGGATAGGAGGTTATGATTAAGAAGCCGTTCGGCATGTCCGGTGCATGGCGAATATACGTCCCTACGCCGTAGGTTGTCCGCAGCCGAATCGGTGAAGAAGCTCTTCGGGTCAACCGATATGCCTCTTGGCCAGTGATGCTAGAAAAGGTACTTGTAATGAAAGCGTCCTCCATTCGTCCAGTCGCGACTGCATTCACAACGTCTGCATTGCGGGACAGGTTCGCGTTAGTCAACCTCTCGGCGGCCGCGAGCGAACTGAAGGTACCGTGGCGCCAGCGGTAGACCGTGTAGAACAGCGTCCGGGCTTGCGGCACGGTGACATGCCGATGAGGAAAGCCTCGCTCTTGCCGACGTGCAATTCAATTGTGTGCCCACCCCCAGCCTCATGCTCGGCGAGGTCTTGGAGAGGATCGCCCCCGGCAATGGGGACGTAATCCACATGCGTGACATCGTTCGGTGTACTGGGGCTCACTGGCTCGGCACAGCACCGGCAGTTATGTGCCTGACCCGGATGGCCGCCTGAAGGAGGTTGGTCCCAGCGAAATACGTGATCGTCGTACTCGGCATGGCTGTCGCGCACTTTCGCGTCATCCTGGGATCGCTAGATGTACCGCTCGATTCCCAGGTCTTGCTGCCGAAGCTGGTTGATCAGCCCCGCAAAGGCCCGAAGGAGGCGTTCTTCCATGCTTGTTCGCAATGTGCGAAGGCGCTGCGGATGAGTTTGATACGCATCGTAAATGGCAGTCAAACGCGCATCCCACTGGCGCAGCGCCTCTTCCTTCGTGTCGGAAACATCCCGCAGGTCGGCTTCCGTCACCATGACCGACGAAACCACAAAACTACCGCTGGCAATCCGCGCCGCCGAGGTGGCCCCGCGCAGCGGCTCGGGCTA
>JALSRG010000056.1 GCA_026984915.1 Marinosulfonomonas sp.
AGCTCGCAAGGCTGGCGATGATCAAGCAAACTGAACATGTTGAAAGGCAAGCATGAGGAAACCCGCAACCGTTACCGCACTGAATAATCTCGGGCGCGTGCGCCTGTCGCAATCCTTCTTCATGCGCAAATTTCTCTACAGCGAAGTCGCCGCCCTTCACGGTATCCCGAACATCCCCGACGACCCGGATCTTGCCATCGCCGCCGGCCGTGGCTTGTGCGAAAACCTGCTGGAGCCGTTGCAGGCCACCTTCGGCAAGATCGTCATCCGTTCGGCCTATCGCTCCTGCACGCTCAACCGGTTCTGCAACGAACAGCAAAAGGCCGGGAAGAAAGGTTACAGCTGCGCTTCGAACGAGGCCAACTATGCAGGACACATCTGGGACCGGCGCGATGCGCAGGGCTGCATGGGCGCCACCGCCTGCATCGTCATCCCGTGGTTTGCCGACCGCTATGCGCAGGGGCAGGACTGGCGCAGCCTCGCCTGGTGGATACATGACCACCTGCCCTATTCGGCGCTGTTCTTCTTTCCCAGGCTGGCGGCGTTCAACATCACCTGGCACGACAACCCCGAGCGGCGGATTTCCAGCTACATCAAGCCCAGGGGCATCCTGACAAGGCCGGGGATGGACAACCACGACGGGGATCACTCCGCCTTCTATGAAGGCTTCCCTGCGCTCCGGCAGAGCTGATACCCCCTTTTCCGGCTTATTCTGTGTCTTTTACTTCCGCCATAACCCCTGCCGCAGCGATTTCTTGCAACGGGTTGCAACGCGGGGGCGGCATTCTCGCTTCTCCCCGAACATCAGATCGCGCACTCCGGCTGCTTCCGGGCACAGGGTGAAGCCCCGGGCCGGTCATCAAACAGACTGACATGGAGCGTTTCCGGGCTGGTTGCGGCATCCTCCCGCCCGGGGAATGCGCGGTCGGACAGCTTCTGCACAGCCCGCCGCACGCCGGGCAACCAGAGCCATGGGGTGGGCAGAAAGGTGGACGGAAATTTCGCCCCTTCCATCAATATACTGATATTATATAATTTTCTGGAAAAGAATGGTGCCCGGGGGCGGATTTGAACCACCGACACGAGGATTTTCAGTCCACTGCTCTACCCCTGAGCTACCCGGGCACGGGTGAACGCATCAACGTTCGGGTCGCGGTGTTCTATTCGCGCGGGGGGCGGCTGTCCAGAGGGGAATCGCGAAAAAATCAGTTGGAGCGAAAAGGGGAAGAGGCTTCATCCTGCGTGGCATCGCGGCCAGGCTCCTGATCGGGCGGCGCTTCGCTGGCGGGAATCGCATAACCACCGCTCATCCAGCGCCCGAGATCGATATCGGCGCAGCGCTTCGAGCAGAAGGGGCGATATTTTCGATCACTGTCTTTTGTGCATATCGGGCAGGTCATGTGGTGATCGGTCCTCGGGTTGCATTGGCGCACCAGATGGCAATACGCCCGTGATGAGGGGGGGCGTCAACCGGGGCGAAGGCAGGACCGCAGAGCATTCAGCGGCCGCCGGTGAAAAACTGCCGCATGCTTTCGCCCACGATCGTTGCACCTTCCTTGAGGGCGCGCCCTGTCGCAACGGCCTGATCACCAACCCATGCAGCGCCTTTCACCGTGCCATCCACGATAGCCGCGCTGCCATCCTTCACTCCGTTCCACACCGCACCGGGCGCCGCCCTGACCCGGGCCAGGATCTCGGCCCGTGTCGGCACGCGCAACGAGCAGACGGTCATGACATCGGGATCGGGCGCCGCCGAAGGATCATGAAGCTGTTCGAGCAACGACATGTCCCGCATCGTATCGCAGGCATCCTTCACGTCGAGGGTCGTTCCGGCCACGATCACGGCGATCCCGAGATACGGCACGGCTTCCCCGAACATCTCGCCGACATTGCGCACGGCCTTGCGTGCCGTGCGCCGCGAGATCCGGCGGATAATGCGACGCGCCTGCTCGCGCAGGGCCTTTCGCGATGCGCGGGCAGCGCCGAACTCCCTTTTCAGCCCCGACATCTTCCTTTCCATCCCGGCGATACGGCGCTCCTGCTGAGATACCCGGCGCGAGAGCCTAATCGTCCTGCCCTGCAATTGCCGCCGCAGGCGGTGTTCTTCAGCCAGTTCGGCCTTGGTGCGGCTCACGATCGTTTGTCGGCCGATCAATCCCTCGGCCGCCAGGGTTGCCAGAGAAAAGAGCTTGCCCCCGGTAAACATGGCCCCGTTCAGCGTCAGGGAAAACAGCAGCAATGCAACGACCAGAAAGGACCGCAGCGCTCCCACCACACGCCAGATAGTCCTGAAGAAAATGCCGAACGCTCTGTAAAGCGGCCTTGCCATCCGCAGCGGATTCGCCCACCTCTTTCCCGTACCCATCACCCTATTCCTCCTCAGATGCCCTTATCATGCCGGGAGGGCATTCACGTCCCCAAACCATATCCGGTCGGGTTCACGTTTCGCGCTCGGTAGTGCGCAACTCTCCTATATCTGATGATAAATAAACTTCGGCCACAAAATTCTCAATTGCCGAACACTGTTGCAGTCAGCCAGCGATGGCATCCCGCACCGGCAGGCGCTCACGCTTGCGCTGCAGTTCGTAATGGCCGAGGGGCGTCCAGCCAACAAGGGCGGTTTCGATCACATCCGCACGGAAGGCAGAACGCAATGCATTCTCGACAGTGCGGCGTTCCTTTTTTGCCATTGGGGCAAAATCAATTGTCACCTGTCCGCCTAGTCCGCGCAGGCGCAACTGACGCGGCAGTTCCCTTGCACAGGCCAGATTGGCCTTCAGCCCCGCCGCGGGCGAGGTGTCGGCACCGGTATTAACATCCACCGCAACCAGTGCGCGTGTCGGTTCGACATAAAGTGACGCCCCACTACTCAAGGGCACATCCACATGCATCAATGCATCCATGGCATCCAGCACCCCATGATCTTCAAATGATCCTGACTGATTTGCAACCAGATCCGGCTGATCCCAGTCACGCCAGGCCAAAGCGTGTGGTGTAGGACCTTCCAGTAGTAATTTGGCTGTTTTCCCGTCACCGTCCTGCAAAATCTGTGCGGCCTGATCTCGCATAGCGGCAATATCCTCTGCGATATCCACCTCATCGGCATCTTCACATGCCGATCGCAGAATCAGGCCAAACGCGACATCCTGCATCTCGTCATGTGCAATGACCAACAATTCATCGCGCCGCACATCATCGCGAATACTGCGTGATATGTTCAGGCCCCTGGCAAATGGGGTCACGATCGCATAGCGGCTTTTGAACAGCACTTTCGCCGTTACCGGCACGGCCTTCCCCGGTTCGGCATATCCTGTCACCTGCACCAAGAGGGATTGACCGGGAGCAAGGCCCTTGCTCTGCCGCAAGAACCCTGACCCATTCGGCAGGCGCACAATCGCCCCCCCCTGCCCTTTCATTGGGCGATCAAAAACAGCCCGGAAAACCGACCCCGGAACCGGGGGCGCGTCACTTTCAGGCGCAATCAGAAGATCCTGCAGACGCCCGTCAACCATCAGGGCCGCTGCTTCGCGACCATCCAGATGGTCCAGTGCGACAAGTGTTCCTTTCATGGACACAGACCTGGCAGGGGATATCCTGCGGCACGCAACAGCCCGGCTGTTTCGGCCAGCGGCAGTCCGACAACGCCGGTATAAGAGCCTTCTATCCAGGGAATGAACTGCGCGGCATATCCTTGTATTGCATAGCCGCCGGCCTTGCCCTGCCATTCACCGCTGTTCAGATATGCTTCTATCTCGGCTTGCTCAAGGCGCTTCATCTTCAGAATGGTAACGCTTTCACGCTCCCAGATCCTGTCATGTTTTCGCACAGCAACTGCCGTAACAACGCGGTGCCGCCTTCCTGATAAACGGCGCAGAAACTCTGCTGCTTCCTCGCGGTTTTCCGGTTTTCCCAGCATCCGGCGACCCAGCGCCACGATCGTGTCTGCACACAGGACAATCTCATCCGCAGCCAATGTGATGGCCTGGGCTTTTTCGCGTGCCAGTCGTGCGCAATAGGGGCGCGGGAGCTCATCTTTCAAAGCAGTTTCGTCAACGTCGGCCGGGCGCACAGCATCAGCCACAACGCCGATCTGCGCCAACAGTTCGGCCCGTCTTGGGCTGGCAGAGCCCAGAATCAACCTCATGTTCGGTTACTTGAACCGATAGTTGATGCGGCCCTTGGTCAGGTCATAAGGGGTCATTTCAACCTGCACCTTGTCACCTGCCAGAACACGAATCCGGTTCTTGCGCATTTTTCCTGCCGTATGGGCGATAATTTCATGGCCGTTTTCCAGCTCGACCCGAAACGTCGCATTTGGCAGGAGTTCCTTTACGACACCGGGGAATTCGAGCAATTCTTCCTTGGCCATGGTCACTCCTATCTGTTACGTTCTGCCGATGCAAAAGCACCTGCGCGCCACAAATGGGCCGTTTGAAGTGGAAAATCAAGCCAAAAGCCCGCAGTTTCCTTCAATTGTGTCTTCCCGGCAGGAAAGAAACTGTCTGCACGACGGCAGAACAGGCGGTTGCTCCAGACTCCGACCGTTATGCTAATCTGCCGTTTCCGGTTCGCCGAACCTGGCCAGTATCCTGTGCAAAATCTGGTCGCGCGTCTGCCGGTATGAATCAAGCCTCTGTTCCCGGCTGTCACCCAGTCCAGTCGGATCAAGGACCGGCCAATACTCCACCTCAAGATGATGCAAACGTGTCAAATCCAATACCCTGCGTTGGCTGGCAGGCGAAAGGGCGACGATCAGATCAAACCCGGACAGGTCATCGCCCCACTGCTCCATTTCATCGAATGAACGCGCCCGGTGCCGCGAAAGCTCCACCCCTAATTCCTGACAGACGGCAATGCTGAAGCCATCAATCTCAAGGTCATTTTTCACGCCTGCTGATTGCACGTAAATCTTTTGACCGTAGAGTTTTTTCATAATCCCCTCGGCCATGGGCGAGCGCACGGCATTGTGGTCACAGCAAAACAGAACAGACGTAGGCTGCGACGCGTCCATGCCTATCCTCCGAAATGCAGAACACAGATCAGTGTAAACAGCCGGCGGGCTGTATCTCTGTCTACTTCAGCCTTTCCAAGCAAGCGTTCCTGCAATACACGCGATCCTTCATCGTGAATGCCCCGCCGGGCCATATCGATGGTCTCGATCTGGCTGGGTGGAAGCTTTTTCACCGCATCAAAATAGCTTTCGCAGATCTGAAAGTAATCCTTCACGACCTGACGAAAAGGACCCAGTGCCAAGTGGAATTCTGCCGCAGGCTCGTCTTTCTCGGTTTTAATATCAAACACCAGCCGACGATCCCGGATCGCCAATGTCAGATGGTACGGCCCGGAAGGGGCAGGCCTTTCGCCGCGGGCAGGCAAGGTGAAACTGTTGTCCTCCAGCAGATCAAAAACCGCAACTTTCCTTTCCTGCTCTATTTCCGGAGTAGGAGGGGCCAGACCGCTGTCATCAATATGAATTTGACTAATTCTGTTACTCATTCTTCGTTCAGCCCGTCCAATCGTGCGCGAACACTCAACCCATGCGCCTGCAAGCTCTCAGAGCGCGCCAGAACCTCTGCCGCCGGGCCGATTCTGGCCAGAGATTGCGGCGTCATTCTGCTCAACGTCGTTCGTTTCAGAAAATCCATCACTGACAACCCGGAACTGAACCGGGCTGAACGGGCCGTGGGCAAGACATGATTTGGCCCGCCAACGTAATCACCAATGGCCTCGGGGGTCCAATGCCCTAGAAAAATCGCGCCGGCATGATTTACCCGCGCGGCAAGCGCGTCTGGATCTGCCACACATAGTTCAAGATGTTCGGGGGCAATCCTGTCTGACAGCATCGCGGCTTCATCCATGTCCCGAACAATAATGACTGCGCCAAAATCACGCCAGCTGGCCGCCGCGATTTTCCCGCGCTCAAGCATTTGCAAACGCGCCTCCACGGCTTTTACCACGGTTTGGGCGAACCGGGGGTCATCGGTGATCAGAATGGATTGCGCACTTTCATCATGTTCCGCCTGAGACAGCAAATCCAGTGCAATCCAATCCGGGTCGTTTTCGCGGTCGGCAATAACCAGTATCTCGCTGGGTCCGGCAATCATATCAATCCCGACCTTGCCAAATACCCGCCGTTTGGCGGCGGCCACATAAGCGTTGCCGGGACCAGTAATTTTATCAACCGGCGCGATGGACCGGGTCCCATAGGCCATTGCGGCAATCGCCTGTGCACCGCCAATACGATAGACTTCGTCCACCCCGGCAATTCTTGCGGCCAACAGCACCAGAGGATTGATCACGCCGTCTGGCGTCGGAACACAGACAGCCAGTCGCTTTACGCCAGCGACCTTGGCCGGAATTGCATTCATCAAGACACTGGACGGGTAGGATGCAAGCCCGCCGGGCACATATAGCCCGGCTGCCGAAACCGGCCCCCACCGCCATCCAAGCATCGCGCCGCTGTCATCCGTCCAACTCTCATCCACGGGCAATTGCCGGGAGTGATAGGTGCGGATCCGGTCGGCGGCGAGTTCAAGTGCCGCGCGTTCCTGCGCCGGTACGCGGGCGCATTCTGCCTCGATCTCTTCTGCAGAAAACGCCATGCCTTCCGGGGTCAGCCTCAGCCGGTCGAATTTCTCTGTCAGTTCGATCAGCGCGGCATCACCGCGTTTTCGCACATCCTCGATAATCTTCGCCACGATGGCATCAACGTCCGGCGAATCCTCACGCTTGGTCGTCAGAAAGCCGGTAAAGCTGGCATTGAAATCAGCGTCAGCGGTGGACAGAAACAACGTCACGTTCTTACTCCGGGTGATGGGGGGCTTTGCGCGAGGGGGCAACGTAGGGTTTCGTGACATCCTTCAGGGTAACATTCAGCGACTCCACCTCCAGGGCAATAGCCCCGTCCCCCGCCAGTGTCAGGATCAATCTCCCACTGCCATCTTCGCCCGCCTCAAACGATATATCCAGCAGGGACAGAACCAGTTCCTTGTCATTTCGGGCAATTCCCTGGGATGAAACCTTTTGCACATCATCAAATATCATCAGGGCCTGTACCCGCTCATAGGGGCGGTTCTGACGCTCGGCGGCAGGTTGGTCTTCCCAGCGAAACCGGTTCAGCAAGATGGCAAAGCGGCGCTGTCCGGCCAGCCACTTCATCTCACCGGCCGGAAAAATGGCATCCTGCACCAACGCGGCAATCACGGCCAGATCCTCGGCATCCACTGCCATCAAATGCAGCGGAGCCTCGCCACCTTCTTCAAAGGTAGCATCGCGCAGTTCCTGATTTCTGTCGCTTGTCATTATGTTTTCACCCGTTCTATGCGGGCGCCACAGGCTCCCAGTTTTTCCTCGACACGCTCATAACCACGATCAAGATGGTATACGCGGCTGACCACTGTTTCTCCTTCCGCTGCCAGCGCAGCCAGGATCAGCGACACGGAAGCCCGCAGGTCGGTTGCCATGACGGGGGCGCCTTTTAGCCGCTCAACCCCGGTGACCGTTGCCGTCCCCCCCTGAACATCTATTTGTGCGCCCATGCGGATCAGTTCTGGTGCGTGCATGAACCGGTTTTCGAAAATGGTTTCTTCCAGTACACTCTCGCCATCTGCCGTGCACAACAGTGCCATCATCTGTGCCTGCAAATCTGTTGGGAACCCCGGAAAAACCCCGGTTTTTACATTCACCGCCCGCACACGTCCATTCTTGCACGAAACCCTTAGTCCGTTTTTCGTTTCGCTCACCGAAATCCCGGCCTCATCCAGCTTTTCACAGAATGATTCCAGCAGGCCGATGCGCCCACCCAGCAATTCCACTTCACCACCGGCGATCACCGGGGCCAGCATATAGGTTCCCAGTTCGATCCGATCGGCAATCACCGGATGGGTGGCACCATGCAGCCTGTCGACACCCTCGATCGTGATCGTCCCTGACCCTGCGCCTTCAATTTCAGCCCCCATCGCGCGCAAACAATTCGCCAGATCGACGATTTCCGGCTCGCGCGCAGCATTGACCAGTTCGGTTGTGCCTTTCGCCAGAGACGCCGCCATCATGATGTTTTCGGTTGCGCCGACCGACGCAAACCTCAGTGCAATTCTTGCACCTTTCAAACCTTTCGGAGCGTCGGCGTGCAAATATCCGTCCTTCAGTTCTATTTTCGCACCCAGGGCTTCCAGCCCATGGATATGCAAATCCATCGGACGAGCACCAATGGCACAGCCACCGGGAAGCGAGACAACCGCCCGACCGTGCCGTGCCAGCAATGGCCCCAGCACCAGGTTTGAGGCCCGCATCTTGCGCACGATCTCATAATCGGCCACCGGGTTATCAGCCCCGTGGCTGGACATGGCGACGACCTGCCCGTCAGCCAGACTGCTGACCTCGGCCCCCAGCGACTGCAACAGTTGTGACATGGTCGCAATATCAGACAGCCGCGGCACATTGGTCAGCGTCAACGGCTCCTCGCTTAACAGCGTTGCCGGCATCAGCGTGAGGCAGGCGTTCTTTGCCCCCGCTATCGGGATCTGGCCCTGCAACTCACCGCCGCCCTGAATGATGATCGAATCCATTACTTCTGTCCTGCTCTCACATTTACCCTAGTTGGGTTTTTCTGTTTTGCCGTCTGATTTGCGTGCCCGCGCCTGGGCCTTACGGCGCGCCATATTGGCCTTTAACGCCGCCTTCAATCGTTCCTCGCGGGTTTCCGGGGTTTTGCCAACCGGTATTTTTTGTGGTTCGGATTTGCTGTTCATGCACTCTCTGTAACGCAGGGGGCAAAGAGGGTCCAGATTGCGCTTGCGTCATATTGAATTTACGCGTAATCAGCCGCCCACACGCCATGTGTCCGGGCTGCTGTAGCTCAGAGGTAGAGCACTCCCTTGGTAAGGGAGAGGTCGAGAGTTCAATTCTCTCCAGCAGCACCATTTCCCCGCCGTTGGTTTTTGCTTGTCCGCATCACTGTGCGTTCTATTTCGAGGCCGGTTTGGCGCCGGCCAGTGCAGCATCGCAACCAATCAGTTCGGTCAGAGCGGATTTTGAACCCCGGAGAGACCACTCTTTCAATGCGGCCCCTTTCCTGTTCAGCAATACAAGGCGGTTTCCTGCCATGACCTGGCGCAGAAATCCCGAGCCGTTTTTATCTCGCGGCAACTCAAAAACCGCAGTTTGCCCTGCCAGTTGTGCATTGTCCAGTTTCCACTGTGGCCGCTTGTCGATGCGCACGCGCAAATCAGCCGCCGCACGCCCGAACTTCCAATCCTGGGCACTGAACACCAGCCGAACCGTGCCGCGCCCATTGGTCCAGATGGAAAACGCACTCTTTTTCTGCCGCACATCCGCCAGACAAAAGGTGCCCCCATCAGCAAAGCTGATAACCTGAACACGCCAGTCCCCGGATTTGAAAATCACCCGGCCGAGCGCTTTTGGCTCTGCAACGGCAGCGTTGGGCAGCCCGATCAGGACCGCACCGGACACCAGCAAGCAAAGGCACAGCCAACACAGGCGCGAAACCCCGCGCATACCGACAATCAGGATTTCCATTGCCACGGGCGGGTGAACTCTCCCAGGCAATGCTCGACCTCAACTTCGTTTACCTCGCTGGTTGGCGCCAAAACGGCAACGAGTCCGCGTTTCTTGCTGTCAATGACATCGCAAACCTCGGCTGCCAGGCCCTTCTCTGCCAATGCGGCATTATAGACGCGCTTGATGGCCCTTTTGCGAAGATCCGGCTTGAAGACCTTCCCCACGGCGGTCTTGGGCAACTCGTCGAGAATTTCGATGTGTTTCGGACAGGCGGCGCGCTCATGCACATGTTCTTTTGCATAGGCCATCAGTTCTTCCACGCTGACATCGGCCCCGTCCACCAGTTCAACATAGGCGCAGGGCAATTCTCCGGCAAAAGCGTCAGGTTGGCCAATGGCGCCGACCATGGCCACGGCCGGATGGCCTGCCAGGGCCTCTTCAATCTCGGCCGGGTCAATGTTGTGGCCACCGCGAATGATCAAATCCTTTGCCCGGCCGGTGATCCACAGATAGCCATCACTGTCCAACCGCCCCAGATCGCCGGTACGCAGGTATTTCCCATCGGCAAACAGTCCGACGTTCTTTTCCTCTTCGGTGTAGGTATGGCCGGGATAGACACCGGGATTATAGACGCAAATTTCGCCTACTTCATCGATATTGCATTCTTTTTTGATGCTGCCGTCCGGGGCGCAATCCAATATGCGCACCTCCGTATAGGGAAAAGGCAGGCCGACCGAGCCTATCTTCTTCTGCCCGTCCGGTGGATTGATCGACACCAGACATGTGGCCTCCGTCAAACCATAGCCTTCAACCAGTGTGACACCTGTGGCCTTTTCAAACCGGTTGTACAGTTCGACCGGCAGCGGTGCGGACCCGGAAAACGCCACCTTCAGGCTGGAGACATCAGCATCCACCGGGCGTTGCATCAGGGCGGAAATGGCTGTCGGGACAGTGATGACAAACGTCACCTTCCAGCGCTCGATCAATTTCCAGAAATTGTCAAATACCCCTTCACCACGATAGCCGGCCGGGGTCGGAAATACGACATGCGCGCCGGACGCGACAACCGCCATCAAAACCACCTGCACCGCAAATACGTGAAACAGCGGCAAGGGACAGATCAACACATCTTCGGGGGTAAACAACAGCTTGTTTCCCAGCCAGCCGTTATAGACCATGCCAGAGTATTTATGCTGCGCCACTTTGGGCATTCCGGTTGTGCCGCCGGTGTGGAAATAGGCGGCAACGCGGTCGCCTTTACTGTCGGCAAAGGCCAGTTTGTCAGATGGGTATTTTGCCACCTCGCGGTTGAAATCCAGAACGGGAACGTTGTGGCTGACAGGGGTTTTGGGGCGGATGAATGGCACGATCCAGGATTTTGGCGGGCTGAGATACCTGTTCAGATCCACCTCAAGCACTGTTTCGACATTGGGTGCCAGTGCAACGGCTTCGGCCGCTTTTTGCGCTACATCGGTTTTCGGGAATGATTTCAGCGTAACCAGTATCTTGGCCCCGGTTTCACGCAGGATCGAAGCTATCTGTTCCGCGTCAAGCAATGGGTTGATCGGATTGACAATGCCGGCGATCGAGCCGCCAAGCAACGTTAAAACCGTTTCGTTGGCGTTTGGCAGCAGATAGGCAACAACGTCCTTTTCTCCGACCCCCAGCGAACGGAACATATTTGCGGCTTGCGTGGATTTTGCCAGCATATCCGACCAGGTCAGGGTTTCGGCTTTATCACCCGGCCCCGAAGTAATCTGATAACTGACCGCCGGACGCGCCCCGTGCTTCTGGGCCACTTCGGCAAGAAACTGGTACATGGTTGTCGGTGTATTGCGTGCTTCCCATGGCTTTTCCGCCTCAATCGCATTGCGATCATCGACCGTGGCATAAGGCGCCATATCCAGTTCCTCCCCTAAGGCCCGTTATCTGGGCTGTTGGCAAAGAAAATGGTCGGTTTTTCACGTTTAAGCAACACTAACGCTGCGAAATCACAGAAACATGCAGCAAAATAACACTATTCGGCGGCGACGCCATCCGTGAATTGCAGCCGGGCGAGGCGTGCGTACAATCCGCCTTCACTCACCAGTTCGTTATGACGGCCCTGCGCAACAATCCGTCCGTGATCAAAAACCACAATCCGGTCGGCTTTCTTGACGGTTGCAAGTCTGTGGGCGACAATGATCGTCGTGCGCTCGCGTGACATGGCCTCGACGGCCTGCTGCACAGCGCGTTCGCTTTCCGCATCCAGCGCTGATGTCGCCTCATCCAGCAGAAGAATCGGTGCGTCACGCAATATGGCCCGGGCAATGGCTATGCGTTGTTTCTGGCCGCCTGACAGCATGACACCACGCTCTCCAACAAAGGTATCATATCCATTTGGCAGGGCGCGCAGAAATTCATCAGCCGCCGCCGCACGCGCCGCAGCTTCCACCTCTTCATCCGTTGCACCGGGGCGCCCGAAACGAATGTTTTCGCGTGCCGAT
This sequence comes from Marinosulfonomonas sp., assembly GCA_026984915.1. Lineage (GTDB taxonomy): Bacteria > Pseudomonadota > Alphaproteobacteria > Rhodobacterales > Rhodobacteraceae > WFVA01. Next base: position 12,006 of record JALSRG010000056.1, read on the forward strand.
GTGGCAAAAATTACCGGATCCTGAGGCACCAGCGAAATTTCCTGCCGAAAATCCTGCCGTGAAAGGCTGCTGAGTTCCTGCCCGTCGATACAGACACAGCCCTTGTCCGGGTCATAAAACCGCAACAGCAACTGGATGATCGTTGACTTGCCGGCTCCGGACGGGCCGACAAGCGCCACCGTCTCCCCCGGATTGACCGTCAGGGAAACATTGGCAATGGCAGCTTGTTCAGGACGCGAAGGATAATGAAACGTGACGTCTTCAAACGCAACAGCCCCCTTGACCGGTCGCGCCAAAGGCACCGGATTGGCCGGGTCTTTCACGCTATCATCCGTGTGCAGCAATTCAACCAGACGTTCAGTTGCGCCAGCGGCACGCTGCAACTCGCCCCATATTTCCGAAAGCGCCCCGACAGCACCGGCAACCAGCACCGCATAAATGACAAACTGCACAAGTTGCCCCGGTGTCATGTTTCCGGCATTGACGTCGTGGGCGCCGATCCAAAGCACGCCGACAACACCCGAGAAGATCAGAAAAATGACAATCACGGTCATGACCGCGCGCGTGCCGATCCGGCGCTTGGCGGATAGATAGCTTTTTTCCGTAATGTCGGTGAATTTCTGCGCGACGGCTTCCTCTTGGGTAAAGGCCTGCACCGTCTGGACGGCCGTCAACGCTTCGGAGGCACTTCCGGAACTGTTGGCAATCCAGTCCTGGTTTTCGCGGCCCAGTTTGCGCAGGCGGCGTCCCAACAGGATAATCGGGATAATGACTGCCGGCACCAGAAGCAAAACCAGACCCGTCAGCTTGGCGCTGGTAAACAACATCAACCCCATGCCACCGATAAACAAGAGGACGTTGCGCAGGGCGACAGAAACAGATGATCCGATGACTGAAAGTATCAGTGTCGTATCCGTGGTCAGCCGTGACAGTACCTCACCCGTCATGATGCGTTCATAAAACGCCGGGCTAAGCGAAATAACCCGGGCAAAAACCGCTTCGCGGATGTCCGCGACAACCCGTTCTCCCAGCCGTGTTACCAGATAATAACGCAGCCCGGTCCCCAGAGCGAGCAACCCGGCTATCGCCAGGGCCGCCCCAAAATACTGGTCAAGCAGTGATGTCTCACCCGCCCCAAAACCGTCAACGACCCGGCGCACGGCCATGGGCAGGATAAGCGAAAGTGCCGCCGTCAGGATAAGCGCCAAAAGAGACAGGACAAGCAACCCGCGATACGGTCGCAAAAATGGCACCAATCCCCGCAGCGCGCTGACTTTTTTTGATTTGGGCCGATCTTCGTCGACTATTGTTCCGCGTCTTGCCATTTGTCCTGTTTCCCTTTTCGTCTGCGCAGCTTCATAGTCCCTGCCCCGACCATCGACAAGCGCCGGATCGTCACAGGGAACAGATCGGCATTCGCAGATAAAGCCCTGCCAGCCGGAAGATTTCTGGAAAATGGAGCGGGTGATGGGAATCGAACCCACGTCATCAGCTTGGAAGGCTGCGGCTCTACCATTGAGCTACACCCGCATGGGGTCGATATATGTATGAAAACAGGGTCGATGCAACCCCTCGCGCGCCCTTGAACGGGTTTGGTTAGTAACACATTGAAAACAAACTGTATCTTATGTGGAAACAGACCATGATTCAGCCAAGTTTCGCCACAGTCTTGCCTTATTTACCTTTCATAAAGTAGTTTGAGAATCGTTCCGGGTGGGGCGTATTGGCATCCAGGAGGCTCTGATGCTCACAAAAACTATAGTTTCCGCCGCTCTTGTCGGCATCTTTGCTGCTGGCGCAGCTTTCGCGGAAGAGATCGAAGTATCGATTTACGATAACGACTTCATGCCGCCGTTGATTTATGCGCACCCCGGCGACACAATCATCTTCCTCAACGAAGATGAAGTTACCCGCCAGGCGACTGCCGATGATGATTCGTGGACGACCGGCCCGATCGCGCCAAGCGAAACGGCCGAGCTTCCGGTCACCTCGGCAATGGCGCTCAATTTCAAAAGTGTCGACACATCGCAAGACGAAGACGGAAATACCGTTACACCGACAGCAGAAGTAACATTTGCTTCGCCGCCAACGGAATAAACTGTCAGGCGGGCCTTTGGGCAACAACAAGAATTCAGGCCATCCGGTTCGGGTGGCCTTTTCTTGTGGGCTGTTTCCCGATTGGCGTTATCAACTGCGGTCTCTGGGCCCGATTTGAGTTTATGTCCGTGCTTACTCGATAGGCACAAAGCATATCCTCTGGCGGAGCATGCATGAGCAATGCGGCGCCCTTTCCCTTTTCGCCCAGCCACAAGCCCCAGTCTTCCGAATCCAGCACCACCGGAATCCTATCATGAATTTTCGACAGACTTTTGTTGGCGTTTGTCGTGACAATCGCACAGGTTGTCAGCACTTTCCCGTCGCCTTCCCATTTCTGCCAGATCCCGGCAAAAACCAGGGGCTCGCCATCGGGACGGCAAATATACCAGGGCAAGCGCTTTCCATCTTCCCCCACGGTCCATTCATAAAAACCCGAGGCGGGAATCAAACAGCGCCTTTCTCTTGCTGCAGAACGAAAGGCCGGTTTTTCTGCCAGAGTCTCGGCCCGGGCGTTTATCAGCAGCGGCCGATCGTCCGGTGATTTGTACCAATGCGGCATAAATCCCCAGCGCATGGCAATCAGTCGCCTTTGGTCCGTATGAATGACCGTACAAATATCATTTGTCGGGCAGATATTATAGCTTGGCAGTGGTGGCAGGTTGTTTGCCGGTACAGCCGAAAACAGCTGCGCCATCGCATCCACCGGCAGGGTCAGGGCAAAACGTCCGCACATCATTTCAACCTAATAGCCCTGGGCCGGAATGCAATACGGCTGACGCTTGACCATTCTTCTGACAAAAGGCATGTCACACCCATGTTGATCTACAAGATACTCCGAGCCCCGGAATGGGAAGACCTGCAAGCCAATGGCATAACAGTGGGGGCGCCTGTCGACATCAAAGACGGGTTTATCCACTTTTCCACCGCCGCACAGGCCGGCGAGACCGCGGCCAGACATTTTCAGGCGGCTGAGGGTTTGATGCTGGTTGCCGTCGATGCCGAAAAACTGGGGACTGAACTGAAATGGGAGCCTTCGCGCGGCGGCGCGCTGTTTCCCCACCTGTACCGGACCCTGGCCTTATCAGACGTTGTCTGGTACAAACCTTTGCCGCTGGGGCCAAACGGCCACGTATTTCCCAAGGACATGCCGTGAAACTGACCGAGCGCATAGGCCTTGGCATTCTGCACCGGTTCGATCCCGAGCGAGCCCACGAACTTTCATTGCTTGCCCTTAACCTTGGCCTTGCGCCCTTGCCGGGGCGCTTGACCAGCCCCCGCCTTCGGACACAGCTTGCCGGGTTGGAGATTTGCAATCCTGTCGGGCTGGCCGCGGGCTATGACAAGAATGCCCGAGCCCTGAAACCGCTTGCCCGCGCCGGTTTCGGCTTTATCGAAGTCGGCGCCGCCACGCCACGCCCGCAACCGGGCAATCCGCGCCCACGTCTGTTTCGTCTGCCGTCCGATCAGGCCATCATCAATCGGTTCGGCTTTAACAATGAGGGGATGGAGGCGATTGCCGCGCGCCTGGAAAGACGCCCGCAAAACGCCGTTATCGGCCTCAATCTTGGCGCCAACAAAGACAGCCCGGACCGCGCCGCCGATTTTGCCGCTGTTCTTGCACGATGTGGCGATTTCCTGGATTTTGCCACAGTGAACGTGTCATCTCCAAACACCGAGCACCTGCGTGATCTGCAAGGGTATGCCGCACTGACGGCGCTACTGACCGGTGTCATGCAGGCACGCCGCAGCCTTGCCCGGCCAGTTCCGATTTTCCTCAAGATCGCACCGGATCTGGAGAATGATGCGCTGCACGACATTGCCGCCGCCGCGCACGAAACCGGTATTGACGGGATCATCGCCACAAACACCACCCTTTCCCGCCATGGGCTCACCAGCGCCCAACGGGGGCAAAACGGCGGGCTTTCCGGGCAACCCCTGTTTGAAATGTCGACGCGTGTTCTGGCCCGGCTTCATCAGATGACCCGCGGCGAAATACCGCTGATTGGGGTCGGGGGTGTTGGCTCTGCCCAACAGGCCTACGAAAAAATTCGTGCCGGGGCGAGTGCGGTGCAGCTCTATAGCGCCATGGTCTATCAGGGTTTGTCTGTCGTTGGCGATATCGTTCGCGGTCTGGACAAATTGCTTGAACGCGACGGGTTTGGCAATGTATTGCAAGCTGTCGGAACAACCCGAGAGAAATGGCTATGAAACCCCTGATCCTGTGGCATAATCCAAGATGCTCGAAATCGCGTCAGACGCTTCACCTGTTGCAGGATCGCGGATACGATCCACAGATCAGGCTTTACCTTACCAATCCGCCAACGGTTGCGGAAATCCGGGCTGTTCAGATGGCCCTGGGTTGTCGGATGATTGAAATGATGCGCCCGAAAGAAGCATTGTTCAAGGAACTGGGACTTGCCAAAGACGACGATGAGGAAACCCTGGCAGAGGCAATGGCCGCACATCCGAAACTGATTGAGCGGCCCATTCTGATAGAAGGCGAACACGCCGCCATCGGCCGCCCGCCCGAAGCCGTGTTGAAACTGCTTTAATCGGCCAGCGCCTCCAGCGCCGGATAACGCATACCCAGCGTCACACCGCGCGCGATGAAAGAAATCAGCAACGCCATCCATAGCCCGTGGTTGCCGAAAAACGGAATAAGCGCCAGCAGCGCCAGCAAGTACACCACAAGCGACAGAAACATCATGTTGCGCATGTCCCGGCCACGGGTGGCGCCAACGAAAATCCCGTCAAGCATCCAGGCTCCCAGCCCTACCAGCGGTGACAGCACCATATAAGGCAGATAAAGCCGCGCCTCAGATCGCACTTCGGGCGAAGTGGTCATGATATCAATGATGTCACCGCCCCAAACGGCAAAGACAAACGCCATCAGAATTGCAACCACAGCCCCCCAGAAACTGGTCAGCAATGCGGCCTGGCGCAAACGCATGCGTGCCTTGCCTCCCAGGGCCTGCCCGACAAGCGTTTCGGCTGCCAGAGCAAACCCTCCCATGGAATAGGCAGTGATTTCGAGAAACTGCAACAGCACCTGATTGGCCGCCAGCTTTACATCTCCGAACCGCGCGCCGAGAAACAGGAATGAGACGAAAATACCCTGCAACATCAGGGATCGCAACAGAATGTCGCTATTCACCGATGCCATATGGCGCAGCGCATCCGCATCAAACACCCGCGCCCAATCGCGCCAGGCACCACCCAGCAAACCATTGCGGCACAGCCAAAGCCCCAGCAGGGTGCCGCTTGTTTCCGCCAGCAGAGTGGCAATTGCAACACCTTCAATGCCCCAGCCAAGCCCAAGAACAAACCACAGGTCCAACACAACGTTCAGCCCGTTCATCCAGAACTGAACGACAAAAACAGCGCGCGTGCGTTCCTGCGCCACCAGCCACCCGGTTATACCGTATATCGCAATGGCCGCTGGCGCCGACCAGATCCGGATATGCATATAGCTGCGCGCCATGGTCTCGACTTCGGCCGAGGCCGGCGAGAACTGAAACGCCATCCAGAAAAGCGGGATCTGCAAAAGGATGATTGCCAGACCGGCCGTGCCCCCAATCATGAGCACACGCATCAACAGCGCTGAAACCTCGGCCTTGTCACCGGCCCCGATTGCCTGGCTGGTCAGCCCGGCTGTCCCCATGCGCAGAAAACCAAACATCCAGTAGAGCGCGGACAGGATAATCGCACCAATGCCCACGGCCCCGATTGGCGCGGCCAGCCCCAGTTGCCCGACAACACCGGTATCCACCGCCCCCAATATCGGCACAGTTGCGCTTGACAATACAACGGGAAACGCAATTTTCAGCACCCGCGCGTGGCTCAGGGTATTACCCCGGTCCAGGGCTGCGCCCTCAGCCATCGTTCTGCGGCATCAGGAAATGACCTGTTGCCTGGGCAAACAGTCGTTGCCGGTTATCCTGCCAGGCCTCGACATGCACACTGGCATAACGCCGCCCCGAACGATTGATCCGCGCGCGCGCATAAGCATCACGCGGCAGGCCCGAACGCAGGTAATCAATGGTGAAATCAATGGTTTTGGGCATGCGCGGCAGGTTCTCGGCGTTCAGGTCATCTGCATCCAACTCACCACTTTCGATCTCCTGCCACAACCGGACCCATGCAAGTTCGATAATCGCAGTTACCTCCAGAAAAGAGGCGGTGGCCCCGCCGTGCAAGGCCGGTAGCACAGGGTTGCCGATCAGCTTTTCGCTATAGGGCATGACGGCCGTCAGCTCATCACCGCGCCGGTCAAACCCGATACCCAGAAAGCCGGCATAGGGGACAGCCGCAACAAGGGCCGTCAGGGCGGCATCCCGGCGTTGCTTGACAACCTGAACCGGTTCGGGGCGGGGGTGCTTTGGTGCCTTGCTCATGAACCAATCCCTTTGAAATCCGGCTTGGCGCCCTCAACCGTAAATGCCCCTGTTGCAATCGCAACCGGGCGGTTTTCGTCCTCGTCTATTGCCGTTGCACGCACAAAGGCCACCGTTCTGGTCATATGATAGCATTCCGCATGGGCCCTGATCCTCTGCGCCGGAGTCGCGGGGCGCATATAATCAATACGCAAATCCAGCGTGGCCGTTCCTTTCGGTGCCGTTGGATGGCTCATGACAGCGGCACCGCAACACGTATCCATAAGGGCCGAAACAGCCCCCCCGTGCACAACACCGGTTCCCGGATCTCCGATCAGACGGGCATCATAGGGCATCGATACTTCGGCGATCCCGTCTTCCAGCATGTCCATGCGCATATTGAGCGTGCGTGCAAATGGAAGGGCCTCGATAAACTGCTGCGCGACCTTTACCTTGTGATCCGTCATTTCCGAGATTCCCTTTTCCTGTTCGCAAGAGTTATTGGAGCAGTTGCATCCGGGTGCAAGGCAAATCTCTTGTTGGCGCAGGTGAGTCAAAGGCGCCGCAGGCCTGTTGCAAACCGGGCTGACAAACCATTTTCACCTGCGACATAATCACTCCTCTCCGTCCAGACAAATCATATCCATCTGTAATATAACAATTATTAATGCTGTTCAGAATGATTCGCAAATCCTTGACACGCGACTCCAATAATCTTAGCAAATAAGTCAGGTATTATCCGAATCCCGCTGCGAGGAACCATGTCATCCGATCTGCCGATATCCGTTCCACCCCGGGCGCGTTTGCTTCCGCCCTTTGATGCAAAACGCCTGCCGCGGTTTCTGCTCATCGCCTTGCTCGTCGTTCTGGCCCTGTGGCCGGGTGAGCTTGGGCGTGTCACCCGCGGATTGTTTCATGATGCCTATGTGGGCGTTTCGGTTTTTGTCGCGGCCACGCTATTGCTTGTCTATGGCGGAGAGCGCCTCTTCAACCTCAATCTGGGCGACATGCTGCGCACACACCAGCGTATACAGATCCCCGTTGCCGCCCTGTTGGGCATGTCGCCGGGTTGTGCTGGCGCGATCGTGGTAACGGCCGCCTATTCTGCCGGAAATGTTTCGCTGGGCGCTCTGGTTGCGGCGCTGACCGGCACCATGGGCGATGCCGCCTTTTTGCTGATTGCCACCCGCCCCGAAGCCGCAGCCGTCATTCTGCCTGTGTCGCTGGTGGCGGGCATTGCCACCGGTTATCTGGTCGATCGTTTTCACAAGAAACGCTATGCGGGGCGCGTCGATGCCAGTTGCAACATCAGCGTCCGGATCGGCACAATTCGCCCGCGCGACATTGCGTTTGCCATGATTGCAGTCCCCGGCCTTGGCCTGGGGGTTTTGGACGCCTTTCAGGTAACACTTGGCCCAGGCGCAGACCGCTATGCCCAGATCATTGCCTGGGTCGGAATCGCGGTTGTTTTCTGGATCTGGGCCAATTCGCCGGTAAAAGCCATCACCGACCCATCCGACCCACCTCTGCCCCGCGTCGCCGAGGAAACATCCTTTATCACAATGTGGGTTTTGGGCGCTTATCTGGCCTATGGATATGTCTCGGCCTTTTCCGGGCTGGATCTGGCCGCTGCATTTTCGACAGTCGGCATAGCCCTGCCACTGATCGGCGTGCTGATCGGTTTCATCCCCGGCTGCGGGCCGCAAATTCTGGTAGCCACACTATATATCAATGGGCTGATTCCCTTTTCCGCCCTGTTGGCGAACGCCATATCCAATGATGGCGACGCCTTGTTTCCGGCCATTGCACTCAATCCGCGCGCGGCCCTGATCGCGACGATATACACATCCTTCCCTGCCCTGATCCTTGGATATGCATTTTACTTTTTTGCACCCGGTTTTCTAAATTGATCAGACACAGGATTTACGGATGCGGTACATCCGACTAGGATGACAGCGGACAGTAATTGCAGGATAGGCTCGGATGTCTGATGACAAACTGACCTTCAAAGAGATGTGCGCAAAGTTTGACGTGACGCCGCGCACGCTTCGTTATTACGAATATATCGAATTGCTACAGCCGGAACGTGAAGGCCGCAGTCGCTTCTACGGCCCCCGCGAATCTGCCCGAATGGTACTCATTCTGCGCGGTCGCCGGTTTGGGTTTTCTCTGGAAGAGATCCGGCAATGGCTGGAAATCTATGAGGAAAAAGGAACTCAGGCCCAGATGGAGGCCTTGGTCGAGATGGCTGACCGACAACTGAAGGAACTGTCGAAACAGAAAAACCAACTCGAAGCCTCGATCCAGGAGTTGCAAAAATTGCGCGACGATGTCTCGGCTGACCTGAATTCCTGAGCCACAGCAAGACGCCATTCACCGGATTCCCCGATGATTTCAGCGGGTTCCGGCAATTGTCTTTCTGTTCAGCACCGCAGTTCTGCGCTTGCTGAGAACCATTCAAATCTTATGACGTTTGGTCAAATCGTGAATGACGTGACGTTTTATTTACGTAAACGTCAACCCATCTTGTAGGAAGAAAGAAGGCATCGCATGTCATGGCCAGAACAGGTGTCTTGCATATTAAAGAGGATGAAAAGCGCCATGAAGGACATTTTGATAACCATTCGTGAAATGTGCGCGGAATTTGGTGTGACGCCGCGTACCCTTCGGTTTTACGAATCCAAAGAACTGCTCGCGCCTTTGCGCGAAGGGCAAAAGCGGCTTTACAACAAACGCGACCGCGCCCGCATGAAGCTTATACTGCGCGGCAAAAAATTTGGCTTCAGTCTGGAAGAAATACGCCAGTTGCTCGATTTATACGATATAGGCGATCAACAGCTGACGCAGTATACCCGTACCTACGAACTGGCCCAGAAACGGCTTCAGGAAATGGAGCGCCAGCAGGCCGAATTGCAGGAAGCCATCAAAGAGCTGAAAGAGCAGCTGAACCAGGGCGCGGCAATGATTGAACAGATGCAAAAACGCGCCGCGTCCACAAACGCCGCCTGACAAACGATCCAGGGAGAAAACAAATGCCAAGCTACACAGCCCCAACCCAGGACATGCAATTCCTGCTGCACGAGGTGCTTGACGTCACCGCCAGCGGCATTCCTGGTTATGATGAATTGGAACCGGATTTTACCAAGGCCGTTCTGGAAGAAGCCGGCAAGATATCCAGCGAGGTGCTAGAGCCCCTCAACATGGTCGGAGATCGGGAAGGCTGCGTGCTGGAAAATGGCGTGGTGCGCACACCAAAGGGTTTCAAGGAAGCATTTGACCAGATGCGCGATGGTGGCTGGACGGCCCTCGACTGCGACCCCGAATATGGTGGCCAGGGCATGCCCTATATCCTGAACACGGCTGTGGGCGAGATGTTTGTTTCTTCCAACATGGCATTCAACATGTACCAGGGCCTGACCCACGGTGCCTATTCTGCCATTCACGCCCATGGCACTGACCAGCAGAAACAAACCTTTCTGCCAAAAATGGTCACCTGCGAATGGGGCGGCACCATGAATCTGACCGAGCCGCATTGCGGCACGGATCTGGGAATGCTGCGCACCAGGGCCGAGCCCCAGCCTGATGGCACCTACAAGATCACCGGCACCAAGATTTTCATCTCTGCCGGAGATCAGGACCTGACTGAAAATGTAATCCATCTGGTGCTTGCCCGCATTCCCGGCGCGCCTGACGGTACCAAAGGTATTTCACTCTTCATTGTCCCCAAGATAGCCGTCAACGAAGACGGCACACTTGGCGAACCCAATGGGGTGAGTGTGGGTAAGCTCGAGGAAAAAATGGGCATCCACGGCAACGCCACCTGCGTCATGAATTTCGAAAATGCGACCGGGACACTTCTCGGGCAGGAGAACAAGGGCATGCGGGCCATGTTCACGATGATGAACGAAGCCCGGCTTGGCGTCGGATTGCAAGGTTATGCACAGGCCGAGGCCGCCTATCAGAATGCGGTCGAATACGCCCGTGAGCGTCTGCAGGGACGCGCCGTCACGGGCGCTCAAAATCCGGATGGCCCGGCTGACCCGCTGATTGTCCATCCGGACATTCGCCGCAGCCTCATGGACCAGAAGAGCTTTGTCGAAGCGGCCAGAGCACTGGTGTTCTGGGGGGCCAATCTGATTGATCGGGGCCATCTTCTGGGTGACAAGGATGCCGAAGGCCTGATCAGTCTGATCACACCGGTGATCAAGGGATTCCTCTCTGACAGGGGCTTCGACATGACCGTTCAGGCCCAGCAGATCTATGGCGGACATGGCTATATCGAAGAAACCGGCATGTCCCAGTTCGTACGCGATGCACGGATCACCATGATTTACGAAGGGGCGAACGGTGTGCAGGCCCTTGATCTGGTCGGGCGCAAGCTGGCCCAGGATGGCGGCAGACATGTGATGGCATTCTTTGAGATGATCAAAGATTTTCTCAAGGAAAACGAGACCAACACCGAACTGAAAGAAGCCTTTCTCGACCCGCTGAAACAAGCCAGCAAAGATCTTCAGGCGGCGGGTATGTTCTTTATGCAGAACGGTATGAAAAACCCCGATGCCGCCTTGGCCGGAAGCTATGATTTCATGCACCTCTTCGGCCATACGATACTCGGCCTGATGTGGGCAAAAATGGCGCGTGCAGCTACGGCTGCGCTTGAAAGGGGAACGGGCAATGCAGATTTCTACAAGACAAAGCTGGCCACAGGGCGCTACTATATGGCACGCCAGTTGCCAATGACCCGCACGCATCTTGCGCGCATTGAAACAGGTGCTGACCCGGTCATGACTCTGTCAGCCGACCAGTTCTGAACACATACAGGAAAGGACAGCCAATGCCAAAACGCCTGCGCCTGACCCGCCGATTTCCTGTGGCAATGACCGAAGATGGCTATCGCCGCTTGCGCCGCTTTGCACGAGACTCTGGCCTTGACGAGGGCGAAGCGCTGTCCTTTCTGTTCGAAAATTTCGACAGCGTCACGGATCATGAAAACCTTACACACCGCCTGCGCCTGTTCAATTCCGAACTGGAGGCTCGTAAACGGTGATGGCAGCACGGGGGGAAAGGCCGGATCGCCTCCGGCGGAGGTATTTAGGGCAAGAAGAAGGGGCAAATGGATTGACCCCGCTTCAACCGGCACGAATGGCGGGGTGTCGCGGGGTCTTCTCCTTGCGCGGTCATCGGCTCCTCAGCCTGTACCGCACGCATCTATCTGAAGCATTAACCTTAATATATTCTTACCGCCCCCCTTCTTCTTGCTTCAAATACCTTGGGGGTGCGGGGGTGAAACCCCCGCTTGGGCCGGCAGGGCAAACAACGGGGGCAGCAATATGACGATCCGGCTTTACTGTTTTGGCGAAAGCGGCAATGCCTACAAGGCGGCGCTGGCACTGGAACTGTCCGGTCTGGACTGGAAACCGGTCTATGTCGACTTTTTCAACGGCGAAACCCGCAGCCCCGAATTCCGCGCCCTGAATGAAATGGGCGAAGCCCCCGTGATGGTCGATGGCAATCTGGTTTTGTCCCAATCCGGCGTCATTCAGGATTATGTGGTAGAGAAATCGGGCCAACTGGGCGGCACTACGCCCGAAGAACGCCGTGAAATCCTGCGCTGGATACTGTGGGACAATCACAAGCTGTCCTCGCCCGCCGGCATGACACGGTTCCTGATTCATTTCCTCCCCGAAGACAAACAGCCCCAAGGCGTGATCCCCTTCACCCAGGCTCGCCTGAAGGCCGCCTACAAAACCCTGAACCAACATCTGGAAAACCGCGATTGGGTCGCCGCCGATCATCTGACCATCGCCGATCTGTCCTGTTGCAGCTACCTTTATTACCCCGAGCCTTTCGGGTTCGTGCGCAAGGACTGGCCCCACATCGATGCCTGGCTAAGCCGCATCAGCGACATGCCCGGCTGGAAGCACCCTTATGACCTGATGCCCGGCAGCCCCGCTGACCGTGCAAGCCAAGAAGGAAAAACCACATGACCGAAGCCTATATCTATGATGCCGTCCGCTCGCCTCGTGGCAAGGGCCGCAAGGATGGCGCCCTGCATGAAGTCACCGCCGTACGCCTGTCGGCGCAAATCCTGAATGCCATCAAAAGCCGCAACAACCTGCAAGGCCATGCGGTCGAGGACGTAATCTGGGGCAATGTCACGCAGGTCAAGGAACAGGGCGGGTGCCTGGCCCGGTCTGCCGTTCTGGCCTCGGAACTGGATGAATCCATCCCCGGTCTGGCCATCAACCGGTTTTGTGCTTCGGGCATGGAAGCCGTCAACCTGGCGGCCAATCAGGTAAAAGCCGGCGCAGGCAGCGCCTATATTGCCGGCGGTGTTGAAATGATGGGTCGGGTTCCCATGGGCTCCGACGGCGCCGCAATCGCCGTTGACCCGACACTGGCCATGGGAACCTATTTCGTACCACAAGGCATTTCCGCTGATCTGATCGCCACCAAATTCGGCTTTTCACGTGACGATGTCGACAGTCTGGCGGTTGAAAGCCAGCGCCGGGCTGCCGAAGCCTGGGCCGATGGGCGTTTTGAAAAATCGATCATCGATATCCGCGATCAGAATGGCCTGCTTATTCTCGATCGTGATGAATACATGCGTCCTGGCACAGATATGCAGACCCTCGGCGCGCTCAAGGCCAGTTTCAAGGACATGGGCGAAGTCATGCCCGGCTTTGACAAGGTTGCGCTGATGAAATACCCGGAATTTGAGCGCATCAACCATGTACACCATGCCGGGAACAGTTCCGGAATCGTCGATGGATCCGCAGCCATTCTTGTCGGCAGCAAGGAATTTGGCGAATCCCACGGCCTAACCCCCCGTGCGCGCATCCGCGCCACCTCAAAAATCGGCACAGAACCGACAATCATGCTGACCGGCCCGGTGCCGGTGACGGAAAAGATCATGAAAGACAACGGCATGAAGATCAGCGATATTGATCTGTTTGAGGTGAACGAAGCCTTTGCCGCGGTTGTGCTGCGCTTCATGCAGGCCTTTGATGTGGATCCTTCCATTGTCAACGTTAATGGCGGCGCAATTGCCATGGGTCACCCGCTGGGCGCCACCGGCGCCATGATCATTGGCACATTGCTGGACGAGATGGAGCGGCAGGACAAAGAGCTTGGCCTCGCCACGCTTTGCATTGCCTCTGGCATGGGCGTTGCCACCATCATCGAGCGCGTCTGATGCCAAAGCTTGATCTGAACAAAATCCCGCTCAAAACCGGCTCGATCTATCCCGCACCATATGCCGCCGAGATGGGAGGGCGTTCCTCTCTGCGTCTGGGGGATGCCGGGGGCCTGACGCAATTTGGCGCCAATCTGGTAATCCTTCAGCCTGGTGCCAAATCATCGCTGCGGCACTGGCACGTGAATGAGGATGAATTCGTCATGGTCACACAGGGCACATGTACACTGGTGGATGATGACGGAGAACATGAAATGCAGGCCGGTGATTGCGCCGCCTTTCCGGCGAATGACGGCAATGGCCATCATTTCGTCAACAATTCCGGTGCCGAGGCCCGCTTTCTGGTCATTGGCAGCCGCGCACCAGAGGAAACCGCCTATTATTCCGACATCGACATGATGGTGAATATTGGGGGCGGCAAAGCCGTATTCAGCCACAAAGACGGCACACCTTATCAAGAGGATGAAACCAAATGAGCGATTTTTCCTATTCCGTAGACAGCGATGGCGTCGCCACGATCACCTGGGATGTGCCGGGCAAATCCATGAATGTCATGTCTCTCGAAGGCTTTCGCGAACTGAATGATCACATCGACAATGCCTTGGCTGACGACAAGGTAAAAGGCATTGTCATCACCTCTGGCAAAGACAGCTTTGCCGGGGGGATGGATCTGAACATCATTGCCGGCATGAAGGAATCGGGCGGCAAAAACCCGGCTCAGGGGATCTTTGATGGCGTCATGTCCATGCATATGATCCTGCGCAAGATCGAGCGCGCGGGCATGGACCCGAAAACCAACAAGGGCGGCAAGCCGGTTGCAGCGGCACTGCCGGGTACTGCTCTGGGCATCGGGCTCGAACTGCCGCTCGCCTGTCACCGCATTTTTGCCGCTGATAACCCCAAGGCCAAAATCGGCTTGCCCGAAATCATGGTGGGTATTTTTCCCGGTGGTGGCGGCACAACCCGACTTGTACGCAAACTGGGTGTGATGGCAGCCTCTCCCCTGTTGCTCGAAGGAAAACTCAACGATCCCCTGCGCGCCAAATCGGCCGGTGTGATTGACGAGGTCGTTCCCGCCGAAGACCTGCTTTCGGCAGCAAAAGACTGGGTATTGAAGGCAACGGATAGCGATATCGTCAAACCCTGGGATCAGAAGGGCTATAAATTTCCCGGCGGGGCGCCTTACCACCCGGCCGGATATATGACCTTTGTCGGGGCAAACGCCATGGTCAACGGCAAGACCATGGGGGTTTATCCGGCACCAAAGGCGCTGCTTTCCGCAGTGTATGAGGGGGCGTTGGTGCCCTTTGACACGGCCATCAGGATCGAGGCACGCTGGTTTACCAACCTGTTGATGAACCCGTCCTCCAGTGCCATGATCCGCAGCCTGTTCATCAACAAGGAAGCGCTGGAAAAAGGTGCCAACCGGCCCAGGGAAATTGCGCCGCAACAGGTGAAGAAACTCGGGGTCATGGGGGCCGGCATGATGGGGGCCGGTATTGCACTTGTCTCCGCCATGGCCGGAATAGATGTGGTGCTGATCGACCAGGCGCAGGAAGCTGCGGACCGCGGCAAGGCTTACTCGGAAAGCTATCTCGACAAGGGAATCGCCCGAAAGAAAACCACACCCGAAAAGAAAAAAGAGGTGCTGGAACGGATCAATGCCACGACAGATTATGCTGCCCTGAAAGGCTGCGACCTGATCGTCGAGGCTGTGTTTGAAGACCCGAAGATCAAGGCCGAAGTCACCAAAGCTGTTGAAGCCGTGGTTGGCGACGATTGCATCTTCGCCACCAACACCTCTACCCTGCCGATTTCCGATCTGGCCAAGGCCAGCAAGCGCCCAGAGCAGTTCATCGGCATTCATTTCTTTTCGCCGGTCGAAAAGATGCTGCTGGTGGAAATCATCAAGGGCAGGGAAACCGGTGACCGGGCCGTGGCCAAGGCGCTGGATTTCGTGCGCCAAATCCGCAAAACCCCGATCGTGGTCAACGATGCGCGCTTCTTTTACGCCAACCGCTGCATCATCCCCTATATCAACGAAGGCATTCGCATGGTGAAAGAAGGGGTGAAACCGCCGCTGGTGGAAAACGCCGCCAAGCTGGTGGGCATGCCCTTGGGGCCTTTGCAACTCGTTGATGAAACCTCGATTGATCTGGGGGTGAAAATCGCCAAGGCGACCCGTGCCGCCATGGGGGATGCCTATCCTGATGGTGCTGTGGACGAAGTTCTGTTCTGGATGGCTGACGAGGGCCGTTTGGGCCGCAAGACAAAGGCCGGGTTTTATGCCTATGACGAAAAAGGCAAGCGGATCGGCCTCTGGGACGGGCTGGCCAAGAAATATCCGCCTGCCGACGTGCAACCCGATGTCCACGAGGTTCAGCATCGTTTGCTGATGGCGCAGGTTCTGGAGGCCGTGCGCGCGCTGGAGGAAGGCGTGCTGGAAGACATCCGCGAGGGCGACGTCGGCGCAATCCTCGGTTGGGGCTTTGCACCCTGGTCGGGCGGGCCATTCAGCTGGCTTGACATGATCGGAGCTGGCAAGGCTGTGGAAATCTGCGATCATCTCAGCAAAACCTATGGGGAACGGTTCACCGCACCGGCCCTGCTGCGGGAAATGGCAGAAAAAGGGGAAACCTTCTATGGTCGGTTCGCCCCTCAGGCCAAAGCGGCCTGATTACCCGCGGGCCTGACGATCCGGCAACACCTTCGTCGGGCCCGCTGCATCCATGTCATTAAAGCCTGTTGACGTTCACCGGATACGGAAATTTCTGCGCGCATTCAGGCAGTAGAAACCACGCCAATTGTTCGCTAATTCGCAACAGTTTAGAGGCAAATTTAATAAAAATAAGGCACATTCCGGCCGAGTTGGAAGGTGTTCACAGGATAACTGGCCACTTTGCACCCTCGGCGGCCTTCGCCTTCGGAGGGGCAGTGAGGCCGCCCCTCCCGAAAGATCACAGCGTTTCAGGCCGCGATCTTCTGTTGCTTCAACCAATCAAATGCGCCTGGCATGGTTTCACGTTCTGCCATGATGCGTTGCAACAGGGTCTGCGCCGATTTCGGCCCGAGTTGGGTGAAGAAATCGCTGTTTACATCCGGTTTCACCGCGCAGTGAAACAACACCCCACTGTTGGCGTAAATCAGTTCCTCATCGGCAAAGCCAAGCGAAACAGCACAGGTGCGATGCCCTCCAAAGAAACGGCGGATGCCGCAATAGCCGTCCATTGCCTGTGCCGGTACCAGAACACTTGTTCCGCCAAAATATTTTTCAACAACCGGATCTTCAATCATAACCTGTTGATTATCCAGCAAGAAAAGCGCGTCGCAGTTTCCAAGCGCACCACCCGGAACATGCAGAACACCCCGGCGGGCCATCGCTTCGGCCGAAATTGCGATCCGTTGCAGGCGGGTTATTGACTGAAGACCACCGTCATAGGTCTGGACACGCTCACCCAGCCGCAAGGTTTCCACTGGCTGCCAGCCGCAATCGGTCTCAACGAGCGTTCCGGCAACCAGCCCCGTCAGCCCGTCGCTGTGGGGCATGCTGCGCACCGACACTTGCTGATCCTGATGAGCATGGGCTTCGGTTGCAGGGGCACAATTTTCAAAACTGTCTTGTTTGGCAACGAACATTTCATATCTCCTTGGTTTCATTTCCGCGTTGTCTGCCGAGGTCGTTAGGACCTGTGGCGATACACTCAAGCAAGCGACCAGAATTCGCCGTAATTTCGTCATACTTGCGGCGTTGCCAAGGCAGTGTTTCCAGATCATGAACAATTGGCGCGACCGAACCGGCATGAATGCGGGAATGCAAACGCCCGTTAAGCAGGCGCTAACCATAATAGGGTTGATGCAAGTGTATCGTTGCGGTGAATACACGTGATTCGGGCGGTTTACACGCCGGCCCAAGCCCCGAAACTATCCAAACCGGTAACCAAACCGGGCGATGTCAGCGCCACACAGTTCAGCAACAAGCCGCGCGTCTGCGTCGTTATAATATTCCCGATAGTCTTTCTTGCGCTCGGAGGCATTCACATGTTGCAGCGGGCCAATCTGAAACCCCAGATGTTCTTGCAACGGCTTTATATCCTCTTCCAGGTGCTCCAGCCGGACAAACAGATCACACCGTTCCTTGCCGGACCGGTCACGCACATAGTGGCCATATGGCGAAGCACGCGTGGTCAGGCCTATGTACTCATGGTTCAGAAAATCACTGAAATCATGCTTCCGGGCCAGCGAAACCGCCGGATGATCGAAATTTTGCCTGCGCAGCCAGTGGTAATAACTGACCATCCGGTCCCACGGGTTGCGCACCAGGGTAAAGATGAAAAAACTGTCAATTTCCTCGGGCTCCAGCAACCCATAGATGTCGGTCAGCCGCGCGTGTTTCCACAAACGGCCGGCGCTTGTGACCCCGTGCAAACGCTTGCGCCTCTTCTTTGCCTTTGGCGTATCCCCGATCAGAATATCGTCTTTCATCGCTCGCCCCTCCAGCGCCAGCGTCAGGGATGTGCCGCCGGTTTTCGGAATATGAACAAAAATATAGCGACGTCCGCGCGAAATGATCATGCTCCATCCCTACCCCAGCAATTCTGGCGTGACCAGCCGACGATAGCATTTGCATTTCGCCCCGCATGGTTATTAATCTTTGTGCCACAACACCTGCGATTAATGGGAGGGATGATATGGGCTGGCTTGCTGATGAAACCGGGCTTGAAAAGACGCAGGCAAATTTTGTGGCCCTGACCCCGCTGTCCCACCTCAGGCGGGCGGCCATCATTTACCCCGAACACGAGGCTGTCGTGTACCGCGACACCAGCCTGACCTACAGCGAATACCACACGCGGGTCAGCCGTCTGGCCTCTGCTCTGACGAACCTGGGCATTTGCCCGGGGGACGTGGTTGCCACCATCCTGCCGAATGTCCCGGCCCAGGCCGAGGCACATTTTGGCGTCCCGGCCGCAGGGGCCGTGCTCAATACGATCAACACCCGGCTCGATGCCGATACGGTGGCCTATATTCTGGATCATGGCGGGGCAAAACTGTTGCTGGTCGACACCCAGTTCCTGCCGATGGCACTTCAGGCCATTTCCAGGATGGACGGGCCGCCGCCGGCGGTTATCGAGGTTGCCGATGCTGCCGCCGGCCATCCTGCCGCCGGCAACCATACGGAATATGAGCAAATGCTGGCCGCCGCCGATCCGCAATTCGAATGGATCATGCCGCAGGACGAATGGGAAAGCCTCGCACTCAACTATACATCGGGCACCACGGGACGCCCCAAAGGCGTGGTCTACCATCACCGTGGCGCATATCTGATGACCATGGGCACCGCCGTTTGCTGGCCGGTTCCCAACGGGGCACGCTATCTGGCAATCGTGCCGCTGTTTCATTGCAACGGCTGGAACCATACCTGGATGATGCCGATGGTCGGCGGCACACTTGTTTGCCTGCGCGATATTACCGCCGCAGCAATTTACGATGCCATTGCCGATCATGGCGTTACCCATTTCGGGGCGGCGCCGATCGTTCTCAACACCATCATAAATGCCGATGACAGCGACCGCCGCCCGTTCAGCCATGTGGTCGAGGTGTTCACCGCCGGCGCCCCACCCCCCGCGGCAACGCTGAAGGCGATCGAGCCGCTGGGGTTTCACGTGACCCAGGTTTACGGGCTGACCGAAACCTATGGTGCGGTCACCGAATGCCTGTGGCAGGGCGACAAATGGGATGATCTGCCGGACGAGGAAAAATACGCGATCAAGGCACGCACCGGTGTTGCCATGCCGATGATGGAGCACATCACCGTGAAAGACCCCGAAACCATGCAGCAGGTGCCCATGGACGGCGAAACCACCGGCGAGGTGATGATCCGCGGCAATTGCGTCATGAAGGGCTATCTGAAAAATCCGCAGGCCACGGCCGAGGCGTTTGAAGGTGGCTATTTCCACTCTGGTGACATCGCCTATCAGTTTCCCGACAGCTACATAAAGATCACCGACCGTTCAAAAGACATCATCATTTCCGGCGGTGAAAACATCAGTTCGGTCGAGGTCGAGGGCGCCTTGATGCACCATCCGGCTGTCAGCATCTGCGCCGTCGTTGCCAAACCCGACGAAAAGTGGGGCGAGGTGCCTTGCGCCTTTGTCGAACTCAAGCCCGGCGAGACCGTGACAGAGGCGGATCTGATCGCCTTCGTGCGGGCCAGCCTGGCCGGGTTCAAGACACCAAAGCGGGTTGTGTTTCAGGAACTGCCAAAGACCTCGACCGGTAAAATCCAGAAATTCGAGCTGCGCAAGGCCGCAAAAAATCTGTGATTGTTGTGATGCGCGCCTTCTCGCGCTATTGTGCCGCATAACGAGGCAAACGAGCAGGGCCCGCACGGCAAAATGACCGCGCTTTCGCAATATGAACGGCTGGAAAGTACCGGCCTCTGGCGGCCGCCATCCAACCCGCAGGGAGAGGGTGACGGCAGCAGTGCTGCACCCGCGAGCGGCACGCACACCACCCCGCAAAGGCGTGAGGTTTTCGTGTCCTTCGGCAGTGCCACGCTTGTGCTGAGTGACAAGAACGGCACCGCCCTGACGCATTGGTCTTTGCCGGCGATCGACCGGCTCAACCCCGGCAAGCACCCCGCCCTGTTCACGCCCGACCCCAATTCGGGCGAAACACTGGAGCTTGAAGACAGCGATATGATCTCGGCCATTGAAAAAGTGCGCCGGGCCATTTCCCGGACGCAACCGCGATCCGGACGCCTGCGGTTTTTTCTGACAGCCGCATTTTTGCTGCTTGTTCTGGGGCTTGCCGTATTCTGGCTGCCCGGTGCCTTGATCCGGCAAACGGCCAGGGTCGTGCCGGACGCCAAGCGCACTGAAATCGGCAAGGCCCTGCTGGCCAACATTACCCGGGTTTCCGGCGCCCCATGCAGCGGGCGCTACAGCGACAAGGCCCTTGCGCAATTGTCGGCCCGTCTCACCATGACCGGAACCCGCCCGCAGCGGCTTCTTGTGTTACCGGCCGGCGTCACCGCAACCCAGCACCTTCCGGGCAATATCATGATCCTGAACCGGTCTCTGGTCGAAGACTATGACGATCCCGATGTCGTGGCCGGATACATACTGGCCGAGCAACTGCGCGCCCAAAAGCTGGACCCGTTGCAGCGGCTTTTGCATTCCGTCGGCCTGATCCCCACCGTGCAACTCCTGACGACGGGCGAATTGCCAAAGGACGCGCTGGAACGCTATGCGGAAACGCTGCTGACCGTGCCCGCTACCCCGATCAGCGATCAGGCGCTTCTGGCACGATTTGAGCAAACCGGGCTGCGCAGCGCGCCCTATGCGTATGCACTTGATATAACCGGGGAAACGACGCTTGGTCTGATCGAGGCGGACCCCTATCGCACAAAACCCGAGAAACCGGTGCTGTCAGATGATGACTGGGTCAGCCTGCAGGGCATTTGCGGTGAATAGGCCGACAGGGAACGCGTCACTCACACCCCGCAACCGGCTGCGACCAAAGCCGCTGGCCGGAGAACAATAACATCTTCCAGATACATAAGGCTCAGAACCTGTTGATCCATGGTTCGCATCATTGGACGGCAAGCCACCCTGGATTGCCCGCAATCCGGTTCGCGCCCGACTCCGCCCCCGCCCCCCGACTTCGCCCCAAGGCGTAGACCCATAAACCACACGCCACCGGTTTGCCGGTTTATGAGGCAAGGCGCTGGTTATTACCCAGGGTCAGGCCCCATTAATCCTGCGCCGTTGGTTTGACAGATTTTTCTTCTGACCAGGCACATCTGCGCAGTAATAGTGGTTCTATTCCAAGCAGATGTAACGCAGTCAGAGGGAAAATCCGTCAAATCCGCCAGGACGCTGTTTTCCCTTCATCTCAGCGGCGTGACGCGCTTGACAATGGAACCACCATTGGCGGCGTGTGTCAAACCCCTGATACTTCAGGAAAACAGCGCCAACTGTGCAGGATTAATGGGTCCTGACCCTGGGCCGGGCCATCAGACGGCGCGGAACGGTTCTGGCCCAGATCCTGTCCATCTGCACGTCACCTTGCGCCGTGCGCGGCCCGCGTTCAGGGTTGAGCCGCCCATCATTCCAGGCCCGGATATATCCCGGTGGCAGACGGTATTTCGCCCTGTAGGAGGAACCCGGTGCGCTTTGGCGGATCTGGTGCTGCGACGCGGGGCTTTTCATGGCCCGTGGCCGGCGGCATAGCTGTTTGTGATCCCGTCCCGCGCGGGCAACCCAGCCGGTTTTGCCATTCACCGAAACACGCACGTAAACGCAGCCGCGGCTGTCTACATATTCCTTGCCGGTATAACCCGCAGGAGGAAATTCAGCCGGAGGCGTCACACCGCCGCGTGATCCGGCATTGGCCAGGCCGCCTGCCAGAGAGGTCAGAAACAGTATTGTTGCGGCTACCTTCAACCGGTGCATCGGGGTCTCCATGGTTTTTGGGAAACATGCCGTTTCGGCTCCGGTTAGTAAAGTAAAGAGTTTTCAACTATTTCGTACCAAACATCCGGTCCCCGGCATCTCCCAGCCCCGGTACGATATAGCCGTGCTCGTTCAGCTTTTCATCGACAGCGGCGGTGACAATCGGCACATCCGGGTGCGCTTCCTTCATGCGGGCGATCCCCTCAGGGGCCGCCAGCAGACACAGAAAGCGGATGTTTTTTGCGCCGGCCTCTTTCAAAAGATCAATCGCCGCCACCGAACTGTTGCCGGTTGCCAGCATCGGGTCGACCGCAATCACCAGACGGTCCTCCAGTTCGGTCGGCACCTTGAAATAGTATTGCACCGGTTGCAGGGTTTTTTCATCGCGGTAAAGGCCGACAAAACCGACCCGGGCCAGTGGGATCAGCTCCAGCACCCCGTCCAGAAGCCCGTTTCCGGCGCGCAGAATGGAAATCAGCGCCAGTTTCTTGCCCGCCAGAACCGGCGCATCCATCGCCTGTATCGGGGTTTCGATATGTTTTGTCGTCATGTCCAGTTCGCGTGTCACCTCATAGGCCAGCAACTGGCTGATTTCGCGCAGAAGCTGGCGAAACACCGCCGTCGAGGTTTCCTTTTCACGCATCAGCGTCAGTTTGTGCTGCACCAGCGGATGGGTAACGACAGTCAGGTGTTCACTCATTGGCTCGACTCCAGTTTCTTCAGCAGAATGTCCCGCATGGCCGCGTCACAAAAGGCCGCTTCGGCGGCGGTTCTGTTCAGGTTTGTAAACACTTCTTCATCCCAGTGAAAGGCCCGTTCAAGCGCATCATATTCCCGCGTCATGCTGGTGTGGAAAAATGGCGGATCATCTGTCGAGACGGTCACCTTCACTCCGGCGTCCCGCAGTGGTTTGATCGGATGCGCGGCCCAGTCCGGGTATAGCCCCAGCGCTATGTTTGAGCCGGGACAAACCTCCAGCACAATGGCTTTTTCGACCAGTTCGGCAACCAGTGCCGGGTCTTCGATTGCCCGCACCCCATGTCCGATCCGTTCAACCCGCAACTCACGCAGGCTGTCGCGCACCGATTGTGGTCCGCCAAATTCGCCCGCATGCGTGGTCAGGCGCAGCCCGGCCTCGCGTGCCATGTCAAACGCATAGGCGAAATCGCCCGGCCTGCCGGCGTTCTCGTCACCTCCCATGCCGAACCCGACAACCCAGTCTCCGGCGGTTTCCTGCGCGCAACGTGCCACCTGCCTGGCCTTCTCGGGGCCGAAATGCCGCACGGGTGTGATGATCCCGCGCAAGACAATCCCGCTCAGCCGTTCCTCGGCATCCGCAGCTTCCCGGATCGCATGCAGGTACTCCTTCCAGGCCGCAACATCACCGCCGCCGCAGAAATCGGGTGACAGGAAGGTTTCACTATAGATCACCCCATGATCTGCCGATTGCGCCAGCACCGCGCGCGTCAGCCGGTGATAATCCTCGGGGGTTTTCAGGGTTTCGGTGGCCGCCTCATAGACCTTCAGAAAATCGAGAAAACCCGAATAGGCATAGTTGCCCGCCGCATCGAAAATGCCGCCCAGATCAATGTTTTTCTCTGCCGCCAGCCGCCGGATGAACTCCGGCGGGGCCGCGCCCTCCAGATGCAGGTGCAGTTCGATTTTTTGCATGGGTTTCATAGAAAACTGGCCCCGCTGCCTTGTGACGGCACCCCCAGATGCGCCGCCACGCTGGCCCCGACATCAACAAAGGCGCGCAATCCCAGTTCTTTTCCTCCGGCGCCAATGATCCGCCCCACCACCGGCACGCGCTCGCGGGTGTGGTCCCCGCCAACCCAGGTCGGGTCATTGCCGTGGTCGGCAGTGAACAGGATCAGGTCGCCATGCCTCAGATGCCGCATCATGCTGGGCAGACAACTGTCAAACCACTCCAGCGCGCGGGCATATCCGGCAACGTCGCGCCGGTGGCCGAACTTGCTGTCAAATTCGACAAAATTGGCGAATGTCAGCGTGCCGGCCCCGGCGGTTTTTGCCAGATCAATCAACGCGGTCATCAGGTCAGCATCGGCGCCTTTTCTGACATCATCAATCCCCTGCATCGAGAAAATATCACCGATCTTGCCCACCGCATGCACCTGCCGCCCGACGTCATGCACCCAGTCGCACAATGTGGGGGCCGGGGGGGCGATGGCGTAATCATGGCGGTTGGTGGTGCGGGTAAACCCCTGTTGCGCATCGCCAATGAAAGGTCGGGCAATGACCCTGCCCACCTTCATCGCGTGCAACATGGGCGCCAGCGTTTCACACAGGTTCAGCAACCGCTCCAGCCCGAATGTGTCTTCATGTGCGGCGATCTGGTAAACACTGTCCGCCGAGGTATAGCAGATCGGCCAGCCGGTGCGCATGTGTTCCTCGCCCAACTCTTCGATGATCTGCGTGCCCGAGGCGTGGCGATTGCCCAGAATACCCTCGGTTCCTGCCGCTTTGCAGGTCGCCTGGACCAGTTCTTCGGGGAAACATGGCTGTGTGTCGGGGAAATAGTGCCACTCCCAGGGCACTGGCACGCCGGCCAGCTCCCAATGCCCCGAGGGTGTGTCCTTGCCATGTGAAACCTCGGTTGCCGCCCCCCAAAGGCCGTCCGGTTTCCCCTCCAGCCCCGGTATCTGCGCCCCCGAGGCCAGCCGCACCGCCGCCCCCAGCCCCATTGCATCCAGATTGGGCAGCCGCAGCGGCCCGCTGCGGCCGGTATCGGCCTTGCCCGCAGCGCAGGCCTGGGCAATATGCGCCAGGGTATTGGCGCCCGTATCCGGCACGCCATCATTGAAAAAGCTGCCGGCATCGGGGGCACCTCCGCAGCCAACGCTATCCATTACAATCAGAAAGGCCCGCCGCCCTGTCTTTGCCATCGCTTTATCCTTTGATGAAGAACCACATGACCTGCCGGTACAAATCGCGGTTTGTGCCAGAGTCTGTGGCTTGTCTGGCCGTGATCATCTTGCAGCCGCACAGTAATCGCCGCCTTTGCAATCCGCAAAGCCTTTTCCTGCCGCCAGCCAATGGATCCTCTGCAGGCGGATCTGCAACAGGCTGGATGTCGGGACTATCCGGTGTTTTGCAAGCCACGCGTCACTGTACCCATGCAACGCTTGATCCGTTTGAAAAAATGGGTACAGATACTTCACATGAGGGGGACAAACGGAGACCAGCGGCCGAAAATTGCCTGCTTGCGAAAGAGCGGACAGTTGCCAATTTCCGTTGATCCATCCATGGCCGACAACCTGCAGACGCAAATTTTCCGGGCGATTCAAAAGCTGATCATCGGCGGCCAGCTCAAGGCCGGCATGATCCTGCCCTCCATCCGTGAAATGGCGGCGCAGCTCGGGGTCTCCAAAAACACCGTGATCCTGTCTTACGAGCGGCTGAACTGCGAAGGCTACCTTGTGACAGAACGCGGTGTTGGCTCTTATGTCTCGCCGCATCTTCCGGAACAGGCGCTGCGGGTGTCGCAGCATTCACCCACCCGCAAGGAAAAGAAAGACCTGCTGGCCCGGCGTCATCCGGTGCTGTTCCACGGGCATCTGCACGGCATTTTCTCTGACCCGCAAAACCAGCCGTACTGTAACTTTGTACCAGGGCGACCCGAACCTTCGACATTCCCCACCCGGACTTGGAAACGCCTGATCAGCCAGAAACTGGAACACGGCCAGCAGGCCCTGACCCAGTACCGGGAACCTCAGGGGCTGCGCGCCCTGCGCGTGGCCATCGCTGACCATCTGGGCCCGGCCCGCGGAATTGTGGCAGACCCGGATCAGATTATCATCACCGGCGGCATTCAAGAGGCCCTGACTCTGGTTGCCAGGGCCCTGGTGGCCTCGGAAACAAGGGTCGCCATCGAGAACCCCTGTTATCAGGGGGCCGATTATGTGTTCAACGCCGCGCGGGCAGAAATCGTTGAGGTTCCGGTAGATGACGAGGGGCTGGAGACCCGCCACCTGCCGGTTGACCCGGTCAGCCTGATATACGTAACCCCCTCGCATCAGTATCCGCTCGGCGCGACCCTGTCGCTGAAACGGCGGTTCGAGTTGCTCGAATGGGCCTGGCATTCCGGCGCCTATATCGTCGAGGATGACTACGACAGTGATTTTCACTATCGGGGCTCGCCACTGTCTGCACTGGCGGGGCTGGACCAGCATGAAAGCGTTATCTATCTGGGCACTTTCTCCAAGTCCATCGGGCCGGGGATCCGCACCGGTTACATGGTGGCACCCTGGGCCCTGGTCGCGCCGCTGAAAGCCCTGAAAGGGTTGATGAACAACGGCAACCCCTGGCTGGAGCAGGCCGTATTGGCCGCGTTCATTTCCGAGGGCGGGTTTGCGCGGCATTTGCGCAAAACACTTCAGCTCTATGCAGAACGCCAGACCGCGCTGATTGACGCCCTGACCCGGTATTTTGACAGCGCCAATGTGACGGGGGCAGACAGCGGCATGCATCTGCTCTGGACCATGCCCGAGGGCCGGATGACAGCAACGGAACTGGCCCGACGGGCCTTGCAGAAAGGTATCGGCATTTATCCCCTGGCCAGCAGTGCAACCCCCTTTGCCACCGCTGATCCCCGGCATGACCGCATGCTTATGCTGGGCTTTCCTTCGGTCTCGTCGACCCTGATCCGCAAAGCGGTCAAATCGCTTGCGCACATCCTCGCTCAACCGGAAATGGAAACTGCGCCCCGGCGCTAGAACCGGTCGGCTTTACCCACGGGAATCTGCTCTCCTGTGCCTAAGGGAGCAGGCGGCAAAGGTGTAAAATTGTCCTCGGGGAAAACCTGTGTTGCACCATGAAACGGCTGCAACACCGGACGTTTC
Organism: Marinosulfonomonas sp.; assembly: GCA_026984915.1. Classification (GTDB taxonomy): domain Bacteria; phylum Pseudomonadota; class Alphaproteobacteria; order Rhodobacterales; family Rhodobacteraceae; genus WFVA01. The sequence goes on from JALSRG010000056.1 coordinate 38,986, forward strand.
GGATGAGGAGAACGATCATGACCAGACTGACACGACGGAGTTTCATCGGAACCGGCGCCGCCATTGGCGGGCTTGCCACATTGCCGGGGCTTGCGGATGCGCACACCTTGCTGACAGCGCCGCTCCTGGATGCAACATCCGGCATGACCGCAACCCACTGGGGGATCATCAAGGCCTATGTCGAGGCCGGGCGCCTGACACGGGTTGAGCCCTATGAGAAAGACCCGGCCGCGCCTTCACCCGTCATTCAGGCATTTGCCGACCGGGTCTATTCCCGCGATCGCGTCAAATACCCGATGGTACGCGAAGGCTTTCTGAAGCACGGCGCGAAAAGCGATACCAGCGAACGGGGCAAAGGCAAATTTGTCCGCGTCAGTTGGGAAAAGGCATTTGAACTGGTTGCCACGGAGCTGAAGCGGGTGAAATCCGCCTATGGCAACGACGCCATTCATTCCGGCTCTGTCGACTGGCACTCGGTCGGCAAGTTGCACAATTCTCCGGTGCTGCTGCGGCGTTTGCTGGGGCAATTCGGCGGGTTTGTTGACAATTCCGGCGATTTTTCCATTGCCGCCGCCATGGTGATCCTGCCGCATGTGATCGGCGGCACTGAGGTCTATGACCAGCCCACCGCTTGGGAAACGGTACTCAGCGATACCGATACGGTGGTTCTTTGGGGCGCAACCCTGTTCAAAAACAACCAGATCGGATGGGAACCAACCGACCACTCAGCCTATCAATACATCAAACGGCTGAAAGCGGCGGGCAAGAAGATCATCTCGATTGATCCGCGCATCACCGACACCGCCAAATATCTGGATGCCGATTGGGTGGCGATCCGCCCCAACACCGACACGGCCCTGATGCTGGGGCTGATGCACACGCTCTATACCGAAGGCCTGTATGACGAAAACTTTGTCAAGAAATATACGGTCGGTTTCAAGAAATTCCTGCCCTATCTGCTGGGCAAGGACGGCTCGCCCGCCAAAACCGCGGATTGGGCCGCCGAAATCACCACCATCCCGGCCGACACAATCCGCGATCTGGCCCGCAGCATGGCCAAGGGCCGCACCATGCTGATGAGCGGCTGGGCCATCCAGCGGCAGGACCATGGCGAACAGTCCTATTGGGCCTTGGTCACCCTGGCGGCAATGCTGGGCGATATCGGTCTGCCCGGCGGCGGTTTCGGACTCAGCTATCACTATGCCAACGGCGGATCCCTCACCGCCGACGGTGCGGCCCTGGGTGGCATCTCGGCCGGGGAAAACCCGGTTGAAACCGCCGTTCCCTATGCCCGCGGTCTGAGTGACATGTTGCTCAACCCCGGCAAAGAGGTCGATTATAACGGCGAGAAAATCACCTATCCGGATATCAAGTTGGTCTATTGGGCCGGCGGCAACCCGCTCAGCCACCAGATGGACCGAAACCGGCAGATCAAAGCCTGGCAAAAGCCGGAAACCATCATCGTGAACGAGATTTTCTGGACCAATACCGCCCGGTTTGCCGATATCGTCCTGCCGGTGAACACCACGTTCGAGCGCAACGATGTCATTTCGGTCAGTGAATACAGCGGCCGCTTTATTTCCGCCATGCCAAAGCTGGTCGAATCCCGGTTTGAATCGCGTAGCGACTATGAAATTTTCACCGGCATTGCCGATAAACTGGGGCTGAAAGACACCTATACCGAAGGTAAATCCGAAATGGACTGGGTCCGCAGCTTCTATGAGGAAGCCGTGGCAGACGGCAAGACAAAAGGCCTTGATATGCCTGATTTCGATACGTTCTGGAACAAGGAACAGGTGATCGAATTCCCGATCCCGGACAGCGCCAAATCCTATGTGCGGTTCTCGAAGTTTCGCGAAAACCCGATCGAAAATGCGATCGGCACACCCTCCGGCAAGATCCACATCTTCTCACGCGAAATCGAGGGGTTTGGCTATGATGATTGCCCGGCACACCCGACTTGGCTTGAGCCGGTCGAATGGCTGGGGTCCGACAAGGCCGGTAAGCACCCGCTGCATATCGTATCGCCACATCCGAAATACCGGCTGCATTCGCAGATGGACAATACCTGGCTGCGCGAAACCTACGAAGTGGCCGGGCGCGAACCGCTCTGGATCAATCCGGCGGATGCCGAGGCCCGCAGGATTGCCGACGGGCAGGTGGTCAAAGTGTTCAACGACCGCGGCGCCACACTGGCAGGTGCGATTGTGACCGACCGCATTCGCAAGGGTGTTGTCATGCTGCAGGAAGGCGCCTGGTATGATCCGGACAAGCCCGGCGAAGCCGGTGCAATGTGCAAACACGGCAATATCAACCTTGTGACCATCGACAAAGGCACGTCAAAACTGGCGCAGGGCAATATTGCCAACACCGCCCTGGTCGAGGTGGCACCCTATGCAGGTGACCCCCCCGAGATCACCGCATTTACGCCACCGCTGAACGCATAGTTTGGCATAACCACACGAGGCTCCGGAACTCTGCCGGAGTCCCGTTCTTTCTTCTCAGTTTGCAATGGGGACAGATATGTTTTCACTGGCGCGCCTGGTCAATTGCATGCGCGGTGCATTTGCGCCTGCGGTTGTGGCTTGTGTATGGATGACGCTTTCCGCCTGGCCCGCTCTGGCCGAAGACACGGTTTACACGGCGGTGCTGACCGATCTTTATGATGCGCCCGCAGGGGGTGCGAAACTGGCCAGCATTCCCCCCGGTGTTCCGCTCGCTGTCCTGCAAGAGGACGGCGACGCCCTGAAAGTGGCCGTAACCGGCTGGTCGCCGCAGGGCGGCGAAACCTATCTGTTTCGCGAAATCGGCCAGCGGATTCGCCGGGCGGTTCTGACCGAACAGGCACAGGATCTGCGCGAAATCATTGATGAGAAAGAAGATTATTACGAAAATACCTGGCAGGATGTGCGCCTGACAGGCTGGGTGGCGCGCACCGATGTATCCGGCGACATTGCCGGAATATGGAAAGACGCCAGCAGCCTGTTTCATCAGCGCTGCACCCGTTGCCACGCGCTGCACCGGCCAACGGAATTCAAGGCCAACCAGTGGCCGGCCATCCTGAAGATCATGACGGTGCGGGCTGGGCTTTCCGCCAGTGATGCGGCCCTTGTCACGCAGTTTCTGCAGACCCATGCCAAAGATCAGGAAACCGCCGGTGATGTTATCGAGGCGACAGCCGATGCGGATCAGGCCGACCCGACGATCCCCATCATCACCGGCGATGCCGCGCTGGCGAAGGCGGGGGCTGCGGTGTTTGCCGATAACGGTTGCGGCGCCTGCCACGGAGACAATGCCAAAACCCCGGTTCTGCCCGCCTATCCGGTGCTGGCCGGCCAGCAGGCAGACTATGTTTTCAAACAACTTCAGGATTTCAGATCCGGCGCCAGAACCAACGACGAATACAACGTCATGCGGGATAGTCTGACAGACCTGTCCGAGGCTGATCTCAAGGCCGTCTCATATTGGCTGTCAACGCTGTAGCGCGCCGTCGCAGGTCCGGAACGACCACCGTCCGCACGGTACAATCGCCAATCAGCCCCCGACCCTTTGCAGCACAAGCGGCAGCTCGGCCGGTCTGGCGTCTGCAATGGTGATGGCGCGGCGCAAATCGGCCGCCGCCGCATCCGCATCGGCGTCATTGGCCGCGTGGACCACCGTCAGGACGGTATCCGGTGCAACCTCTGTGCCCAGCCTCTGAATGCCGGAAAGGCCGACACGCGGATCTATCGCCGCGCCTTCAACTGCGCGCCCGCCACCCAGCCGCACCACCGCCAGCCCCAGCGCCTCGCCATCCATCGCCGCAACATAGCCCGCCTTGCCGGCCAGTACCGGGCGCTGCACCGGGGCCTGGGGCAGTTGCACGCGCCAGTTTTCCACAAAATCCGGCGGGCCACCCAGCATGGCCACCATCCGGCCGAACCGTTCGGCCGCCCGCCCGTCCGTCAGTGCCGCGCGGATTTTCTGTTCGCCGGCACCGGTCGTCTTTTCAGCCCCTGACAGCGCCAGCAACGCGCCGCCCAGCGCAACGGTCAGTCTGGCCAATGGCGTGTCCAGCGCGCCTTGCGTCATCATTTCCATGCAGTCGGCCACCTCCAGCGCGTTGCCCATGCTGTGGGCCAGCGGCTGGTTCATATCTGTCAACAGCGCCTGCGTCCGACACCCGGCGCCATTTGCGGTTTCAACCAATGATCGCGCCAGCGCCCCGGCATCCGCAATCGTTTTCATGAAGGCCCCCGAGCCGCATTTCACATCCAGAATCAGCGCATCCAGTCCGGCAGCCAGCTTTTTGGAAAGGATCGACGCAGTGATCAGATCAATGCTCTCGACCGTGGCCGTCACGTCACGGATTGCATAGAGCCGCTTGTCGGCCGGGGCGATCTTTCCGGTGGCCGAGACAATGGCACAACCGGTCGCGCCGACAATCCCGCGAAACCGCGCCTCATCCACTTCCGTCTGCAGGCCGGGGATGGCTTCCAGCTTGTCCAGCGTACCACCCGTGTGCCCCAAACCGCGCCCCGAAACCATCGGGTTGAACACGCCGCAGGCCGCCAGAGCGGGGGCCAGTGGCAGCGAGGTGCAGTCGCCAACCCCGCCGGTGGAATGTTTGTCCACCACCGGCCCCGGCAAATCCCACGCCAGAACATCGCCACTGTCGCGCATCGCACGGGTCAGGGCCACGCGCCCCGCCGCGCCCAACCCGTTCAGCAAGGCCGCCATGGCAAAGGCACCGGCCTGCGCATCGCTCACCACACCCGACGCCAACCCGTTGGCAAACCACGATATTTCTTCCTGGCTGAGGGTTTCCTTGTCGCGTAGCCGGGCGATGATACTGCGGGCATCCATTCGCTAACCCTTGTCCATATGTTGCGGGGAAAACGCGCCGGGCAACAGCTCTTCCAGCCGCAGGGTCTCGCTCTTTCCGGCCACTGTCGCCATGGTGACCGGCACGTTTGCCGCGCCGAATTCCGCCATTTTCTGGCGGCAGCCGCCACAGGGTGACACCGGCAACGGGCTGTCGGCGATCACCAGCGCCTCGACCAGTTCGGTTTCGCCCGCGGCCACCATCGCCGCGATGGCACCCGCTTCGGCGCAAGTGCCTTCGGGATAGGCGACGTTCTCGACGTTGCATCCCACATATATCTTGCCCGACACCGCCCGAACCGCCGCCCCCACCTTGAAGTTGGAATAGGGGGCGTGGGCGTTTTCTCGCACGGTTCTGGCGGCTTTGAGCAGGGGCACGGGATATCCTTTACTTTTCAGTCAGATTTTGCGCCCGCCCCGCCGATGATGCAAGGCCATACGCAAATCAATTGGCCCTCATTTCCCCAACACGGCCTGCCAGGCTTTACGCACCACGCGCTTTGCATCGGCATCGATCAGGTCGCCGTGCGCCAGAATGACCCGTAGGAAATCCCATTCCAGAATCCGTTCCAGCGAGGTCCGCGCCGCCGCCTTGTCCCGCCATCCCAGGCGATACTCAGGCGCTGGCAAAGGCCGGTTCCACATGTGGAACACGATTTTCCACCAGAATTTCAGCCCCCAGTTGGTCCGCGGCGTGGCATCGGTGATATTCTCGATCAAATCCACCAGGATCAGCGTTTTGCTTGCCTTGTGAAAAAACGCCACCTCGCGCATCCATCGGCTGCCATGGACCAGAACCTGATCCAGATCGTCGGCCCAATCAGGGGGCACAACATCCCCCAGCTCCGCGTCATAGTTCATTTGCGGCATCTTCTTCTCGACCCCCGGGCAGATATAGGTTTTTGCCGCCGAAAAGGCCGCCTGCGCCGAAGGCACATGCAGATAATGGAAGTTCCCCGGCGCAAGGATCGCGACAACCGGCCCCAACGCAGCAATTTCCTGTTTGAGCTTTTCGGTTATCTCGCAGGGGGAGTGCAGAATGAGCCGCCCGTCAGCAAGCCGGATCACCGTCATCCGGGCCTCAAGCGCGCAACCGAAATACCGCACCCCGTAGCGGCACAGCCAGATTGCGCCGGGCACATATTCCCGCAAAAGCGGCCTCATGCACCCTGCCCCTTCAGGGTGGTTTCAAAAACCCCCGGCAGGCTCACTTCCAGAATTTCCAGATCATCCGTGGGGTCAGCGTAACGCGTTGCCATGCCGGGCGGAATGACGAAAGCATCCCCTGCGGTCAGCGCGCATGGCTCTTTGCCCTCACCTTCAAGGGTCATGCCGCCCTCCATCACGAAGCTGAACAGGATATCACTGTCATGCGTTGTCCAGGGTGCTGCCTTGCCGTTGGGGCGCACCACCTGCACCCCGGCCACGCCTTTGGTGTTTTCGGCAATCGTGGTGTCGCGGCAGGTAAACCCCGGAATGCGGAACGGTTGCCACATGGCATCCGCAGCCTTGTTGTTTACAAATTTCTGCCCCTGCCATTCGCGATCCGGGTTGATCACCCCGTTGGGTAGTTCCATTTCATGATCAATTTCGGTGATATGTTCGGCCGGCACACCAATCTCGATCACCTCGATATTGTCACTGGCATACATCACCCGGTGGCGGATTTCCGGCGGCTGAATGAAACAATCCCCGGCGTGCAGCCGGATCACATCGCCCTGATCCTCATACAGAACATCGACCCAGCCGCGATAGCAGAATATCAGCTGAAACCCGACCTTGTGATAATGCACCATGTCCGGCACCGGCCCGCCATCGGGAATGCGGATATGGCTGGCGATAATCGACCCGCCCAGCCGGGACGGGATCAGATCACGGTATTGCATGCCCGCACGCCCGATGATCCAGGGGGCCTGATCCGCCAGCCGGCGCACAACAAAGGCGTGTTCCGTTTCCGGCAAAACCAGTGGCGGGTTCAGTTCGTCAATGACAATGCGTGTGCCGTTTGGTGCGGTCAACTCGCGCTGACCCTCTGCAAAACTGTCCGGATCATCCGTCAGAATTCGCAGCGTTCCGGGCGGTTCCGCAGCCTGTGCATCCAGCCGCAACCGCACCCCGTGCCCGGAAAAAACCGCCACCTGCGGGTTGTCCGCCGGATAAATCATATCCATGCGCATTTTCAGAACCTTGGTGAAGAAAGCAATGTCATCCGGAATTTTCCGGCTTGGCAGACATATTTCAGCGCGTGTTTGGTTCATCCTTTTCCCCTCTCCATGACGGCACCCACAGAGTGCTTCGGCCATGCCGAATTTGCAAGTGCCGGAGAAGCGCTTATAAAGAAGGCGGTTCCAACGTCCAGAAAAGTAGTTTAATGTTAAACTAGTTTTTCAGAAGAGAGGATTCGCCATGAGTAACAGCAAAAAAGACAGCCGGAAAAACGCTGCCCTGCATTACCACGAATTTCCCAAACCTGGAAAACTGGAAATCCGCGCCACCAAACCGATGGCAAACGGCCGCGATCTCTCGCTGGCCTATTCGCCGGGGGTTGCCGATGCCTGCCTTGAAATCGAGAAAAACCCGGCCGACGCCGGCCGCTACACCGCGCGGGGCAATCTGGTGGCGGTTGTCACCAACGGCACCGCCGTGCTGGGGCTGGGCAACATCGGCGCGCTTGCCTCCAAACCGGTGATGGAGGGCAAGGCGGTTCTGTTCAAGAAATTCGCCAATATTGACTGCTTTGATCTGGAACTGAACGAAACCGACCCCGAGAAACTGGCCGAAATCGTTTGCGCAATGGAGCCGGGTTTCGGTGCGATCAATCTTGAGGACATCAAGGCGCCCGACTGCTTCATTGTCGAAAAGATTTGCCGCGAGCGGATGAACATCCCGGTGTTTCACGACGATCAGCATGGCACAGCCATTGTTGTCGGGGCGGCCGCAACCAACGCGCTGAAGGTCGTTGGCAAGAAATTCGAAGACATCAAGGTGGTCTCTACCGGGGGCGGAGCGGCCGGCATTGCCTGTCTCGACATGCTGCTGAAACTTGGGGTCAAACGCGAAAATGTCTGGCTCTGCGATATTCACGGCCTGGTCTACAAGGGCCGCAAGCAGGATATGACACCGCAGAAAGCAGCCTATGCGCAAGCGACCGACCTGCGCACACTGGATCAGGTGATCAAAGGTGCTGACCTGTTTCTGGGTCTGTCCGGCGGCGGGGTTCTGAAACCCGAGATGGTGAAAAAGATGGCGCAGCCGCCGATCGTTTTTGCCTTGGCCAATCCGACGCCGGAAATCATGCCGGACGAGGTGAAATCGGTGGCGCCCGACGCCATCATTGCCACAGGGCGTTCGGATTATCCCAATCAGGTCAACAACGTACTGTGCTTTCCCTTCATCTTTCGCGGCGCGCTTGATGTTGGCGCGACCGAAATCAACATCGCCATGGAACTGGCCTGTATCGAGGGCATCGCCGCCCTGGCCCGCGCCACCACCAGCGCCGAGGCCGCAGCCGCCTACAAGGGCGAACAGATGACATTTGGCCCCGACTATCTGATCCCGAAACCCTTTGATCCGCGTCTGATGGGGGTTGTGGCCAGCGCTGTTGCCAAGGCGGCGATGCAGAGCAAGGTCGCGACCAAACCCATCACGGATCTTGCCGCCTACAAGGAACGGCTTGACGGCTCGGTCTTCAAATCCGCCCTGATCATGCGGCCGGTGTTTGAGGCCGCTGCCACTGCCAGCCGCCGCATCGTATTCTCCGAGGGCGAGGACGAGCGCGTGCTGCGTGCCGCTAATGCCATGCTCGAGGAAACCATCGACAAACCCATCCTTATCGGCCGTCCCGATGTCATTGAGCAACGACTGGAACGCGCGGGCCTGGCCATCCGTCCCGGCAAGGATTTTGCGATTGTCAATCCGGAAAACGATCCGCGTTATCGCGACTACTGGCAAAGCTATCACAGCCTGATGGCGCGGCGCGGCATCACCCCCGATCTGGCCAAGGCCATCATGCGCACCAATACCACGGCGATCGGTGCGGTCATGGTGCATCGAGACGATGCCGACAGCCTGATCTGCGGCACCTTCGGCCAGTATCTGTGGCACCTCAACTATGTCAGCCAGGTTCTGGGGCGCGGCGGGCTGCACCCGGTTGGTGCCCTGTCGCTGATGATCCTTGAGGACGGGCCGCTGTTCATTGCCGACACCCACGTCCATCCGGAACCAAATGCAGATCAGATCGCCGAAACCGCCATTGCTGCCGCACGCCATGTGCGCCGCTTTGGCATGAATCCGAAAATCGCCATCTGTTCCTATTCGCAGTTCGGCAATCTGAATTGCCAGACCGGTGTTGTCGCCCGGGGCGCACTGGCCATTCTCGACAGCGAGCCGCGTGATTTTGCCTATGAGGGCGAAATGCATATTGATGCCGCGCTCGATCCCGAACTGCGGGCCCGGCTTCTGCCCTGCGGTCGCTTTGCCGGCCCGGCCAATGTGCTGGTCTTCACCAATACCGACGCGGCCAGCGGTGTGCGCAACGTGCTGAAGATGAAGGCAAACGGTCTTGAGGTCGGCCCGATCCTCATGGGCATGGGCAACCGCGCGCATATCGTCACCCCCTCGATCACCGCGCGCGGGCTCTTGAACATGTCAGCCCTGGCCGGAACACCGGTGGCGCAATACGGGTAATACGCCTCTGCTGTTGCCGTGAACCGCCGCTGAATATTCAAATTTGCAATTCGCCAGTGTTCTGTTGCCAAGTGTTTGCAAATATTCTGAAATGCGCTTTGTACTTTGTCCCTGCGCGTATATCTTGCCCGCACGGCTTTCCGGCAACCGTCGGCAACAGCAACAACACAGGGAGAAACCGATGACCTATGCAGACATCTACAATAGCTGGAAATCGGACCCCGAGGCGTTCTGGATGCAGGCGGCCGAGGCCATCGATTGGGTGGAAAAGCCCTCACGTGCCCTGTTTGACGAAAACGCGCCCTTCTATGAATGGTTCAAGGATGCGCGCGTCAATACCTGCTACAACGCCGTTGACCGCCATGTGCTGGCCGGGCGCGGCGATCAGACGGCCATCATCCATGACAGTCCTGTCACCCATACCAAACACACGATCAGCTATCGTGAACTGCAAACGCGGGTTGCCTCGCTCGCAGGGGCGCTGCGGGCCAGGGGCGTCGGCAAAGGCGACCGGGTCATCATCTACATGCCCATGGTCCCCGAGGCGCTCGAGGCCATGCTGGCCTGTGCGCGACTGGGGGCCATTCATTCTGTCGTCTTTGGCGGATTTGCCGCGCATGAACTGGCGGTGCGCATCGATGACGCCACGCCAAAGGCGATCATCGCCGCCTCCTGCGGCATCGAACCCAACCGCGTCATCCATTACAAACCCCTGCTGGACGGCGCCATTGAACAGGCCGGCCACAAACCGGATTTCTGCGTGATTTTTCAGCGTGAACAAGAGGTTGCAACCCTGACCGAAGGGCGTGATTACGACTGGCACGCCTTTCAGGCCGGTGTCACCCCGGCCGAATGCGTTCCGGTCGAGGGCGACCATCCGGTCTATATCCTCTACACCTCGGGCACCACCGGCCAGCCCAAGGGCGTCGTGCGCCCCACAGCCGGCAATCTGGTGGCGCTGAACTGGACCATGAAAAACGTCTATGGCGTTGATCCGGGCGATGTCTATTGGGCCGCCTCTGATGTCGGCTGGGTGGTTGGCCACAGCTATATCTGTTACGGGCCGCTGATCCACGGCAACACCACCGTGGTGTTTGAGGGCAAACCCGTCGGCACGCCTGACGCCGGCACCTTCTGGCGGATGATCGAGGAATACAGGATCAAGGCGCTGTTCACCGCCCCCACCGCCTTTCGTGCCATCAAGCGCGAGGATCCCACCGGTGAACTGGTCAGAAAATATGATACCAGTTCCCTGAAAACCCTGTTTCTGGCGGGCGAGCGCGCCGACCCCGACACCATCACCTGGGCTCAGGATCAGCTTGGCGTGCCGGTCATTGACCACTGGTGGCAGACCGAAACCGGCTGGGCCATTGCCGCCAATCCTGTCGGAATCGAGCAGCTACCGGTAAAGCTTGGCAGCCCCTCGGTGCCGATGCCGGGCTATGACGTACACATCCTTGATGAGGGCGGCCACGAAATGCCGGCGGGGGACCTCGGTGCCATCACCATCAAACTGCCGCTGCCGCCCGGAACCCTCTCAACCCTTTGGCACGCGGGCGACAGATATCTGAAATCCTATCTCACCACCTTCCCCGGTTACTACGAAACCGGCGACGCGGGGTTCAAGGATGAAGACGGCTATCTCTACATCATGGCGCGCACCGATGACGTGATCAACGTCGCCGGCCACCGGCTGTCGACCGGCGCCATGGAAGAGGTTCTCGCCAATCATCCCGACGTGGCCGAATGCGCGGTGATCGGGGTTGCGGATGCACTCAAGGGGCAGATGCCGCTGGGCTTCCTTTGTCTGAATGCAGGCTGCGAAAAGAACCACGCCGAGGTGGTGCGCGAAACCGTCGCCATGGTGCGTGAAACCATCGGGCCGGTCGCCGCCTTCAAGCTTGCCGTGGTGGTGGAGCGCCTGCCGAAAACCCGTTCCGGCAAAATCCTGCGCGGCACCATGGCGAAAATCGCCGACGGGCAGGATTTCAAGATGCCGGCCACCATCGACGACCCGGCCATTCTGGATGAAATCCGCGCCGCACTGGCAACACTCGGCTACCCCGGCCAGCCGGGGTAACCGAACCACAGTCCTTGTGCTGAGATCCCGGCCTGGGACCCAGGGTCAGGCCCCATAGCGTTTTTCACCAGCCATCATTCGACGGGCGGTGTGATGACGTTGTCGCGCGAAAAGCGGACAAAATAGGGTTCAAACCGGTAACCCGCCGTTGTTGCTGCATCCGCCAGGATGACATAGCCAAACCCGGCAAAAACCCGTCCATCGGGCGATGCCTGGCGCACCGAAACATAATCACCCCAACGCGTGTGGGTCCAGGTGCTTTCGTCGCGGAAATAGACCACGTAATCACCCATGAACCCGACTGCACTGTTTGCGTTGCGGTTTCCGCCGCCACCCCAACCCAGGGCAACGCCCACTTCATTGTCGGAATTGGTGGCAAAGCACGGATAGCCAAAGGCGAAATCCTCATTCCAGATCGTCATCTGTTCCACCAGCTCATAAGAGCCAACCCGGACTTTCGCGACCTGCACATGCGGATGTGGAAAGTTGAACCCGCCGTTGCCACCGTCACCGGAACTTGCCATCCAGGCGAACCAGATCAGGTCATTCTGACGCGTGACGCCGATGACAGCATTGTTCGGAAACACCTTCTGAAACCAGTTGTTACCATTTGGCCCCAGCGATGTGCGTGTACCGTTCGGCCAGTTCGCCACTTCGACAGAGCGCCAGAAATAAGTTGTCGAATCTTCGTGCCAACTGAATACACGCATCGTTGAATTATCGATATGACCTGCCCAAAATACTTCGTCCCCGGTGTTCTGGCTGGCGTTGCTGCCCCAGGCCACGAGACTGTCTGCCGGGCTCGTGAACCAAAAGTTAATGGTCGCGGATGCTGCGATGGCATCAAGCGGCAGGCGGGCGATCACCAGCCCATTGTCGGCCGTGTTGTCGGCAACCGTGTCGAGCACATCGAAAGACAGATATAGCGAATTGTCGCCAACCCCAAGGCTGGGATAATCCATCCAGTCTGTGCCGAACCCGAATATTGCCGAGGTAAAATCCCAATAGGTCCATTGTGTGCAGTTGGAATCAATGATGTCCTGCGGACTTGCCGCCGCAAGCCGGTATGCGTTGTCCCCGGCACCGGTGGACCGGTACTGCATCAGCCAGACGAAGCGGTTGATTGAAGGTATATACTGAACGACCTGATCGCAGCAGAAACCGCCCGCCAACGTATTTGGAAATACCGCCGTCGGGTTGATGGACGTGAAAGTCTGGCCGCCATCGGTTGAATAATCAGCGTAAAAGTTGCCGGTTATCATCACCACCTCACCAGCATCCGCGCCGCTGATATCCGCAGCATTGGTGCTTGCGGGGGTGACGTTCGGGTCCGAAGTCCACGGGTCGAAATCCAGCCCGCTGCCAGGGTCATCAGCCCCCGCCGGATCAGACGATGGTGTTTCGCGCAATATCCCCCTGAACGGTCCCTGCGGCACAATGTTATATGGCCGTTCATTCGGTGGGGTATGCGGATGTGCAGTTGGGTCAATCGGCTTGTAAGGGGCGCCTTTTATCCGGTGCGGATGGCATACACCAGGCTTCGCCTCACCATTGCCGGGCGCGTCCTCTTTGCGTTTGCCACACCGGCGATAATGGCAGATCGCCGGATGATCATCCTTGGGCGGGCAACAGGCTTCGACCTGACGTTTCAGCCGCGCCTGCTCGTCGAGTAGCCTGGCAATGGCGGGCTCTTTGGCCTCGGCGATCGCAACAAACCTTGACAGGTCTTTCGCCATTGAGGCCTGCAAGGCTGTCTGCCAGTGAAGTTCGTTGAGCGCGTGACAGGTCTGATGGGCAATCTTTTCCAGATTGCAGTTCACCAGGTCGAGCTGTTTCAGGATACCCGCGAGAAGGTCAGTTTGATAGCGGTCTTCCTCGCAGCACCTTTCACGTTTGTTTGGGCGCTTCTCTTGGCCGGTTTTCGCAGTTGTCTTTGCGCGTTTATCGGACTTGTTCTTGTTCTCCATGTCAAATCTCCTAAATTGTAATTTCCCGGAAACGCGAAGATCAGTCTTCGCGTTGGTTATTGGGAAGCACCCATTGGAGCACGGCATCGAGAACGTACCAGGTCAGCAGAAATGCAGCGCATTCCAAAGCAAAACTGTGAAATTTGTAGAAAAATTCAGCGATCAGGAATGATGTGCTAAAAACGGGAAGTTGCTGGCGAAGTAGTGCGCCCGTCGAAAGGTTGTGAAGCAATTGGTACATTTTTGAAATCCCTTGATGATTGTGCGTAATTGCTGAAAAGTCTTGTGTGATATCCAGCCCTGCTGCACCGCTACAAAGATGCGCAGATATGTCTTGTGTTTGGGCTGATAGTTCTTGGTAAATTAGCTTCAAATAGCAGTTTGTGTTTTCTCAGAAATACTGAATATGTGCCGTTCAATATATCAGAAACAGGCGATTCGCACAATTGCGGTGACCGGCCGGTTCGATACATTGGTCTGACTGAGCGGTATTTCGCAACCCCAGCGAATGTTAGGGCGTAGACCTAGCAAATGTCCGGCAAAACCGACCTTGGGCAATCCTTGAATGGGCTGGCTTTGAATGGGCTGGCCTTGAATGGGTTGGTGTCGTCGGTCAGTTCACCGTATGGCCAATGGCGGTTTTCTGGCCAGAATGGTACCCATTGCTGACCTTATACCCGCCGGTTTCAGTAGAGCGTTTCGACGATTGTTTGAAACACCAGGCAGCACTCTTCCCATTTGCGCGCAAGCGAAAGACCGGCAAGGGCGTTTCAATATGAGGTCGCCAGGCTTTCATAAAGCCACCGTTCGCGGCGTTAACCTGGGTTTTCCGGGCAAACCAGCCATACGTTTTCCATACGAAATCCATACGTTTTCCATATCGCGGGAAATCGCGGATTCCCCTGTGTTTACGAATGATTCGCTCCAAAATGCACAGATCCGGCAAAAGATACCTTTCGCCCCCGAAACCGGCTTTTGCCGCGTCAGGCAAACTGCTCCAGAATCAGCCGTTCTTCCAACCCGTGTCCGGGATCAAACAGTATATGATGTTCGATTTTGGGTTCCGACCGGATTTCGACCCATAGCACATTTTCAACCGACCGACTGTCGGCCTCGGCCATGACAGGGCGTTTTTCCGGCTGCAATACATCAAATCGAACCTTTGCTGATTTTGGCAGCAAGGCACCGCGCCAGCGCCGGGGCCGAAATGCCGCCACCGCAGTCAGCGCCAGCACGTCTGATCCGATCGGCAGAATGGGCCCGTGCGCCGAGTAGTTATAGGCGGTTGACCCGGCTGGTGTGCTCAGCAGCGCCCCGTCGCAAACCAGTTCCTTCAGGCGCACGGTATCATCCACCGTAATTTGCAGTTTCGCCGCCTGAGGGCCAGACCGCAGCAGCGAAACTTCGTTGATTGCCAATGCGTTATCAATGGTTCCGTCCGCGCGTTCAGCCCGCATGGACAGCGGGTTCAGCACCGCTTCTTCTGCCCCGGCCAGCCGTTCGGGCAAGTCGTCCTCGCTATAGGCATTCATCAGAAACCCGACGGTTCCCCTGTTCATGCCATAAACCGGTGCTTTCAGATCCTGCGTTGCATGCAGCGTCTGCAGCATGAATCCATCCCCCCCCAAGGCAACGATCGCCTCAGCCGATTCCAGCGGTGCGTTGCCGTAGCGCTCGACCAATCGCGCCAGCGACTTCTGTGCAATGGGGATGTCCGAGGCGGTAAAGGCTATTTTTACAGGCTTGTTCATCGGCTTTCCTCGTCTGGTCTGGTTTCATCGCCCGCCCGAAATAAAAATACAAGGCTCGTTTTCTTCAATACATACCGCAACTTTGGTCTATAGCGTCGTTTTCCCGGCTTTCGGATTCATTTCATTTGGTCTAAGAGGCCCTAACCCGCCATTCCCGCCAAGGAGACGCTCGAATGACATCAGATCAGAACACCGCATTTTTCACGGAAACCCTGTCCGCCCGCGATCCGGAGATCTTCGAATCTATTGAAAAGGAACTGGGCCGTCAGCGAACCGAAATTGAGCTGATCGCCAGCGAAAACATTGTCTCTCTCGCGGTTATGGAGGCGCAAGGCACTGTTTTGACGAACAAATATGCCGAGGGCTATCCGGGGCGGCGCTACTATGGTGGCTGCCAGTATGTGGACGAGGTGGAAACCCTGGCCATTGAACGCGCGAAAAAGCTGTTTGATTGTGCCTTTGCCAATGTGCAGCCCAATTCGGGCAGTCAGATGAATCAGGCCGTGTTTCTGGCGCTGCTGAAACCGGGTGATACCTTCATGGGGCTTGATCTGAATTCCGGCGGCCACCTCACGCATGGCTCCCCAGTGAACATGTCGGGCAAATGGTTTCACGTGGTGTCCTATGGGGTGCGTCAGCAGGACGAACTGCTTGACATGGAGGCCATCCGCGCCACAGCACGGGAACACAAACCGAAACTGATCGTGGCCGGCGGCACTGCCTATTCGCGCATCTGGGATTGGCAGGCCTTTCGCGAAATTGCTGACGAGGTGGGCGCCTATCTGATGGTGGACATGGCCCATATCGCCGGGCTGGTGGCTGGCGGACAGCACCCCTCGCCGCTGCCCCACGCTCATGTGGTGACGACCACAACCCACAAATCCCTGCGTGGACCCCGTGGCGGCATGGTGCTGACCAATGATGCCGACATCGCCAAAAAGATCAACTCAGCGGTGTTTCCCGGCCTTCAGGGCGGCCCGCTGATGCATGTGATTGCCGCCAAGGCCGTCGCCTTTGGCGAGGCCCTGCGCCCTGATTTCAAGGACTATGCCGCGCAGGTCGTGAAAAACGCCAGGGCGATGGCAGACCAACTGATGAAGGGTGGCATCAACATCGTATCCGGCGGCACCGACAACCATCTGATGCTGGCCGACCTGCGTCTCAAGGGTGTCACCGGCAAGGCCGCCGAGGCCGCGCTTGGCCGCGCCAACATCACCTGCAACAAGAACGGTGTACCGTTTGACCCGGAAAAACCCTTTGTCACTTCGGGCATCCGTCTGGGCACCCCGGCCGGCACCACGCGGGGATTTGGCGAGGAAGAATTCCGCCAGATTGCCGACTGGATCGTCGAGGTGGTCGATGGGCTGGCCGCCAATGGGGATGAGGGCAACGGTAAAATCGAGGACGCTGTAAAAGCAAAAGTCCTGGATCTCTGCGCGCGCTTCCCGATCTATCCGGGCCTTTGAAACAAAGACCCGCACCATCGGGTGCGCCGGAGTAACCTTTTATTTTGCTTTGGCGCATATCCTGTACATAGCGAAGCCTTCCGGCAAACAGGCCCGCGGAAAAATTCAGCCGCTAAAGATACCCGCGCCACAAAAGAATGACCACCACGAGCGCAAACACCACAATGAGGCTCAGGGCCAGCCCGCCGAGAATAGAGAGAACCGTCCCCAGACGTCGCTGCACGGGGTCTTGCGTTTCCAGATACTGCACGCAGGCGCGAAAAGCGTGATCGACACTGCCAAAATCGACCATCTTCAGCAATCGCGGGTTCTGCGCCAGCCGTTCAGCCTCGATCAGAACCTGCGCCTCACGGCGAATGCGGCGGGGCAGCAACCGCCCGGCATGCTTTACGGCACTGGCCAGATCCCGGCCCCGCACACCCATGCGGTCTTTCAGCAGTTCGGCCACATTCTCGACCTTTGACACAATAGAATCACTTGTCATCATTTCCCCCTCGCGGCCCCACAAACTACCCGACAAAACCCATGCGTCAACCGCACTGGAATATCCATGCGGCCAAGGCTAAAAGAAACCATGCTGCATTATGTCTTGACCGGCACGAAAACTGACAAACCACCCCTGCTGATCGCGCATGGCCTGTTTGGCTCGGCGCGCAATTGGCGGGCGATAGCCAAACGGCTGTCGGAAGATCGTCAAGTCATCACCGTTGACATGCGCAATCATGGTGAAAGCCCGCGCGCACCCACCCAATCCTATCCTGAGATGGCCGAGGACCTTGCGGCGGTGATAGACAAAGCCGCCGGGCGCGCCGATGTTTTGGGCCATTCGATGGGCGGCAAGGCTGCTATGGTGCTGGCACTGCAGCACCCGGAGAAAGTGCGCAAGCTCATTGTCGCCGACATTGCACCCGTGGCCTATGATCACAGCCACTCCGGATTGATTGAGGCCATGCAGTCGCTGGACCTAAAATCGCTTGCAACACGGTCAGAAGCTGACAAGGCTTTGGCGGAACGTATCAAAGAGCCGATGATCCGCGCATTTCTGCTGCAATCTCTTGATATGAAAGATAAAAAATGGCGAATTAATCTGGATGCCCTGGCGCGCGAAATGCCTGAAATCTCAGGATTCCCCGAGATTCATGGCGTTTTTCCCGGCCCCACGCTTTTTCTGTCCGGAGGCAACTCGGACTATGTTCTTCCGCAGTACCGCGATCAAATAAAACGATTTTTCCCAAAGGCCGTATTTGCACGTATTCCCGGCACCGGGCATTGGCTCCACGCTGAAAAACCTGTCGAATTCACCGACACAGTACGCAGCTTTCTTGATGGATGAACCGGGCCGATGGCTCAGCGCATCTCCGCGATTTTCTTGGCAACAATCCATGTCACCGGCACCGCCAGAACAAGCCCGACAATAACCGCATAAATAATCGGCTTTGCCGTTCCCAAGCCGGCCGAAAGGACCACAATAATCGCTATCCCCATCAGGGTTGTCGATGCGATGGTGAAAATCAAAAGGGAAATACGTACCATTTTCCGGTCTCCAAGGTTGAAGGCGCCCCATCAACGCATATGGCGGGAATTTCGGGTTTTGTCATTGATCTGAATCAGAAAATTACAGTTCACGGCAAGCCATATCGGTGGGGCAATTCACGCATCGCACCTTATAATTTCCGGCTTGTTTTCACGTTCAGCTTTTGTCGTTTTCATCTGTCAACTTGCGGTCTTCCTGCAATTCCAGCCAGATCGCATTCACAACAGCTATAAGTGCCGCCAATGGCAGGCCCAAGGCCCAAGCGAAATACCACATTTCCTGCGTCCTTTCTCAGTATGCACTATGGCTGCTGTCTGTGACATCGGTCTCGGTCACTTTGCCCCACAGAACTTTGTAAACCCATGAAGTGTATGCCAAAATCAGGGGCAGAAAGATGATGGCCATCGCCAGCATGACAAACAGCGTCAGGTGTGATGATGAACTGTCCCATACTGTCAGCGATGATTTCGGATCGGTCGAAGACGGCAGGATGAACGGAAACATCGTCAGGCCAACACTCGCGATAATGCCGACAATCGACAGTTTGGAGGCAAGCAGCGTTGACAGTTCCCGCCCGGATTTCAACCCGCGCCAAGCCAACAAAGCGCCGCCAATCCCCATCAGCGGGGCAATGGCGATCCACGGGCGGACCGAATAGGCGGCCAACCACGACCCCTCGCGCACAACGTCGTTGAAAAGCGGATTGGACGGACCATCATGCGCAACCACCCCGACAAAGTGATAACCGGTTATTCCAAAGGCCAGCCAGACCCCGGCCAGGATAAACCCGGCAACCGCAACCAAAGCCGCCCGGGCGCCATAGATCCGGGCGCGGTCCACGACCGGCCCTTCGGTTTTCAACTGAAGCCAGGCAGCGCCATGCATGACCATCATCGCCAATGAAACAATCCCGGCCAAGAGCGCAAAAGGATTGACCAAGCCAAAAAAGGAACCGCTGTAAACAGAGAGCAGATCATCCGTCAGATGAAACGGCACCCCCTGAATGACATTACCAACAGCCACCCCGAACATCAGCCCAGGCACCAGCCCGCCAATGAACTGGGCCCAGTCCCATCCGCTGCGCCAAATCTTGCTTTCGCGCTTTGAACGGTATTTGAAAGCGACGGGCCGCAGGATCATCGACGCCAGAATGATGAACATCGCCAGATAGAAGCCCGAGAAGCTGACCCCGTAAAGGATTGGCCAGGCGGCAAAAATCGCGCCGCCCCCCAATACAAACCAGACCTGATTGCCTTCCCAGACCGGGCCGATCGTATTGATGACAATGCGGCGTTCGACATCAGTCCGGGCGACAAAGGGCAGCATCGCACCAATGCCAAAATCAAAACCGTCTGTGACCGCAAAGCCGATCAGTAGTATACCCAGCAGCCCCCACCAGACAACGCGCAGCAGTTCAAAGCTTATATACTCATGCAGGATCATTTTCTTACTCCCCCGGAGTCAGGATAACGTCATCGTCGCCGCAGGCGCGCAGGCGCTTTTGATGCCGCTTCATCCAGATATCGGTTTCTTCCACCTCTTCTACCGGGCCTTTGCGGACGTATTTGAACATCAGCCCCATCTCGACGATAAACAGAAAGGTGTACAACAGAACGAAACCGGCCAGCGTCAGCAAAACCTGTGAAACAGAAAGGTGACTGACCGACAGGGCCGTGGGCAGAACACCATCAACAGTCCATGGTTGTCGCCCGAATTCAGCAACGATCCAGCCCAGTTCGGCCGCGATCCAGGGCGTGGGAATAATCAGAACACCCAGACGCAGGGCCCAACGCGGAAACCGCATACCGCGAAAGCTGGCGGTAAAGAAAAAATAGGCCAGGACAGCGATAAAGGAAAACCCAAGGCCAACCATTATACGAAAGCCCCAGAAGATCGGCCAAACAGTCGGCACCGTATCATTGGCCGCCTTGTCGATCAAATCTTCACCAGCCTGGCGAGGATCGTCTATGTATCGCTTCAACAAAAGGGCAAAGCCCAGATCTGCGCTATGTTGTTCAAACTGCTCCTTGACATCCGGAGCCGGATTTCCGTTCGCCTCACGTATCTTCATCATCGCATCATAGGCGACAATTCCAGAGCGAATGCGGGTTCTGGCGTCATCAACGAGATCCTCGATCCCCGGAATTTCCTGGGTCAGGCTCCGCGTGCCGATCAAGCCCATTGCATAAGGAATATGCAGCGCATATTTGGTTTCACGCGCGTCCTGATCTGGCCAGCCAAACAGTGTAAAGGTGGCTGGTGCAGGTTCGGTTTCCCACATTGCCTCGATCGCCGCCAGTTTCATTTTTTGAGAATGGCCAGCATTATACCCGGATTCGTCGCCCAGAATGACCACGGACAACGCCGCCGCAAGCCCAAAGCTGGACGCAATTGTAATGGACCGCCTTGCCAATTCAAAATGCCGCCCCTTGAGCATATACCAGGACGAAACCCCCAGGACGAAAACCGACGCGGTGACATATCCGGCCGAAACCGTATGAACAAATTTTGCCTGAGCCACCTCGTTGAACAGAACATCAAAAAAGCTGGTCATTTCCATACGCATGGTCATCGGGTTGAATTCGGCCCCGACCGGATTTTGCATCCAGCCATTGGCGATCAGAATCCAGAGTGCAGAAAAATTTGACCCAATGGCGACCAGCCAGGCTACCATCAGATGCTGAACCTTGCTCAGCTTGTCCCAACCAAAAAAGAACAGCCCGACAAAGGTTGCCTCAAGGAAAAAGGCCATCATCCCTTCGATCGCCAGAGGCGCACCAAAAACATCACCAACATATTGACTGTAATAGCTCCAGTTCATGCCGAACTCGAACTCCATGGTCAGACCTGTTGCTACACCAATGGCAAAATTGATGCCAAACAGCATTCCCCAGAACTTTGTCATTTGCCGCCAGATCGGACGGTTTGTCATGACAAATACCGTTTCCATAATCGCGACGATTATCGACAATCCCAAAGTGAGGGGAACAAAAAGGAAATGGAAAAGTGCTGTTGCCGCAAACTGCAATCGCGACAACTCTACGATGTCGATGTCCATGGCCATTCCTTTCGCAAACTCAAAGCTACATTTTGAATACTGCTATCAAACCCTGTGTCTCAGCCCCAGGTTCAACGCAGCCTTGATATCGACACAAAAGATAGATTACAAATACATATTATAAACAAATCCGATACACTGTGTCGCACCATTCTGTTTCCGCCGGGCGGTGTGTTGCAACCAGAATGGCTGCATTCGGGCAAATCCGTCGAACCCCTTGTAACACAATCCGTGCTGTTTTGTCGTCCAGGCCTTCGCAGGGTTCATCCAACAGCAAAATCTCGGGATGCCTGATCAGAACACGCGCCAGGGCCAGACGCCTTTGTTCACCACCGGAAAGGCCGGCGCCTGCCTCTCCCAATCGCATGGAAAGCCCACCGTGCGGCCCGATTACCTGCCTGAGAGCAACAGCCTTGAGAACCTCATTCATCTGTGCATCTGTGGCGTCCGGATTCGCCAACGCCAACGCTTCGCGGATCGTGCCGCTCATCAAGGCGGACCGCTGCATCAGCACACCCATCGCAACACGTAATTGCCGTTCTGGCCAATGGTCAATTTCCCGACCAAAAATCAGGATGCGCCCGTCCTGCGCAGAAACCAAACCCGCAACTGCCGCCAGCAGGGTTGACTTTCCAGCGCCGCTTCTGCCGGTCAGCCCAACCGTTTTACCGGGCTCTACAGACAGATTCAGATCCTTGGACAGCGCACGCGCCTCCTCTCCCATACTGGCAATGTTCAGTGCCTGTATTTCCAAAGGCATTGCCGTATTCCGCACAGAAATTTCCGGCGGCCTTTCGCTCTCTGCCACCTGTTCCATTCTGCTGGAAACCCGGCGGGCCGCATCGCTCATCCTGCCCAGTTCCGCCATGCCCTTATGCAATGCCAGCACTGTCTCGCTCAGCCCCAAGGCCAGAAAGAACCCCATCGCAGCATAGGCCGCGCCCAGCGCACCGGCGCGCACCAGCTCCACGGAAAGAAACAGGGCAACCCCGGCAGAAACCGTTGCTGCGACAGAAAGCATGAACCCTGCCTGCCGCTCTGCGCTGGCAACTTTCAGGGAGGCTGCGCGCATCCGCCGTTCTGCATCCAGCGCACTGTCAACCGAACGGGGCAACTGACCAGCAACGATCAGGGGCGTCTGCCCACGCATGAGGTCGACCACCCTGACCCGGAACGCCTGCAACGCATATTCCGACAATCTGGCCGGCTTTCTGGCGCGGCGCAGACTTATCCAGAAAGCTGCGGCAACCCCGGCCAGCAATGACGCGATCACCCCAAGAGCCACGCTTGATCCGATCATTCCCCAAAGCAAGAAAAACGCCAGAATCAAAACGGCGGTTCCGCCAATCAGCGGAATGATCAGCCGAAGCGCGATGCCGTCAAGCGCATCCACATCTGCAGTCAGCCGGTTCAAAGCCTCGGCGCCGCGTAAACGCAAGACCTTGCGATAGGACAGCCTGGAAAAGGAATGTAGAAGGTGCACGCGCAAGGCGGCCAAGGCCCTTAAGGTTGCATCATGTGTAAGCAACCTTTCCCCATATCGGGCAGCCGTTCGACCAAGCGCCAGCCCACGCACCCCGGCACTGGGCAAAAATACATTCATTCCGCTGGCCGCTGTCCCCGCGGCCCCCGAAATCAAACCGGCAACCCCGGTTGCCACGATGAACCACCCCGAGAGACCAAGCAAAGCCGCCCCCATCGAAAGCACCAGAACAGTCAGGGCAATACCACGCCACAACGCTTTTCTCTCTGACCGCCAGATAAACCGGAAGATATTGAAAAGGTGGATCATTTCTGATCTCCCGCCAGTTCAATCCGCCTGTCCATTCTTGCAGAAAGTTCCTGGTCATGGGTTGCGACAATCAGCGTTGTGCCTTTGGCCGCAAGTGTCATCAGCCCGCGTGTTACCGCCGCTGCCGTTTGCGCATCCAGATCCGCGGTCGGTTCATCTGCCAGGATAACATCACGCCCCGACAGAGCCGCCCTCGCAACAATCAACCGCCGGGCTTCGCCCCCGGAAACACCAGATCCGATTTCGCCCAGACGGGTCTGCAGCCCATTGGAAAGCCGGGCAATGATCCCGTCGGCCGCCACCAGAGACAGGGCCGCCTCAATCTGCTTTTCCGTAATGTTTTCGGCCCCCATGGTCAGATTCCAGCGCAGCGATCTGGCGAAAAAATGCGGGCGCTGCGGAACCCAGGCCAGCCGGGCCCGCCACCGGTCTGCCAAAGCTTCCGTCAGTTCTTCGCCGGCGACAGAAATGCACCCCCCGGAAGGGCGCAGCAACCCCGCCAACGCCGCAATCAATGCCGATTTTCCGGCACCACTTGGCCCTGTTATGGCAACGGTCTGACCAGCCTTGATATCAAAATCCGGATAGCAGAGTTTCTGGGAATTCCCCATCCGCAAGCACAGCCCCCGCACAGAAATATCGGCCTTCCCTGTCAGGGGGGCAGTCGCCTTGCCTTCACCCAGATACTTTGTCTCAAGCGTGCTTTCCATCTCCAGCAAATCACGGGCGACCGCACCGGCGGCCGCCTTGTCATGCCAGGCGGCCGCAACATCGCGCAGTGGTTGAAAGAAGGCAGGCGCCAGCATTAACAGGAACACGCCCTGCCCTGCAGTCAGCGGCATCGAATAAGCGCCGAAATTCAGATCCCCCAGCAAGGAAAACCCGACGTAAATTGCCACCATTGCCACGCCCAAAGCAGCAAATAACTCCAGCACAGTCGACGACAGAAATGCGATGCGCAACACTGCCATTGTGCTTGCCCTCAGGCCCTCGGCGCGTTCACGAAACTGGTCCAGCATCCGGTCTGTGGCATCGAGCAGCCTTATATCAACCAACGCCATCAGACGCTCCATCAACAAAGCATTCAAACCGGAAATCTCGTCCATCTGCCGTTCGCTTGCCGTCTGTGCCGCAATGCCAACAAGCGCCATGAACACCGGGATCAGCGGCCCCGCAAACAACAGGACAAGCGCGGCCACCCACGACTGTGTCGCCGAGACTGCGACCAGAACCAGAGGCACAACGGCCGCCCGCAGATAGGCCGGCTGATAGCGGGCCAGATAGGGGCGCAGGTTATCAAGTTTTTCCGCAGCCAATGCCGCCAATGCGGCCGATGCCGGGCGCGCTGAATCCACGGGGGATCGCCGTACTTCGCCAGCCAGCAACCGGTGCCGTTCCTGCGCAATGACCTGATCGGCGGCCAATGTCACAACCCGGTCTGACCAGGCATCCAAACCTGCCCGGACGATACCGATAGCAACGAACATCGCCACCGCAATCAGGTTTTCCGCCCCGGCAGTTTTCCCTGCCAATAGCGCCGAAAACAGCCAGGCAACCGCTGCCGCCTGCCCGATCCACAGCAGGGAGGACACTATTGAGATCACCCCCGCCCGGGTCAACCGCGCGCGAACCGGTGCAGCCGCCTGCGCCAGCCGTTGCCTTGATCTGGCTGCAGAGTATTTTTCACCTTGGCTGTTCATTTGCACCTATATAGATGTATTGAATATACGTCTTATGTGGATCTAGCTATTCGGATACTGATCTGAGTCAATGACGATCACGAATAAATAGGTAATTTTGTCGTAACTTAAAACCGAAGGTATCAAATGCGCCTGACCGTGAAAACCAACCTTGCCATGCGCACGCTCATGTTTTGTGCTGTGAACAAACACCGTCTGGTACGCAAGTCGGAAATCGCCAAGGCCTGCAATGCCTCGCCCAACCATCTGGGGCATGTTATCAACCTGCTGGGGCAGACCGGATTTATTGAAACCCTGCGCGGGCGTAGTGGCGGGGTGCGGCTGGCCTGCCCGCCAGAAAGCATCAGTGTTGGCAAGGTTTTCCGCATCTTTGAGGCTAACGTCCCCTTTGCCGAGTGCTTTGCCGGGGCTGAAAACCACTGCCCGATTACCGCGGCCTGCCGTATGCGCGGATCAATCTCCCGCGCGATCGAAGCATTCTATGCCACGCTGGACGAAGTCACGCTGAGTGATCTGGTCAAGGAAAACACCGCACTGGAGGCGGTTCTGGGCCTGACTGAAGATGCTTAGGCGCTTTCCCTATAACCAGATCCGGTAGGCCAGTGGGATTTAGCCGCCATGCCGTGGAATTGCATGCAACCACTTGTACGCTACTACGGATGGTAGACATATCTAGGATATTGCGGTTTTTGCCGATTCTCCCTCAAGATATAGTTGATCTGCGCCGCGCTTGCGTGTATCTGTGCGCATACAGGTGCATAGACGCGGTAATGCAGACTGACGCGGCGGGGTTCGGATGCTATAGCAACCGGGCCCCGTTCATTTTTCGGCTGGAATAAAAACGGGCCGATCAGAGACCGAAAGGATGCGGACACAGGAAAAGGCGCCAGGTGCTCAGACGCGGTCTTCGCATCGTGCCTTGCGACACATCCTGACGCCTTCCTGATTTGGCTTGCCCCGAAGGGTTTGCCGCATCAAATGCTCCGGTTCCCGAGGGAACCTTTGCAACTGCTTCTGATCCGAAGACCATCAGCAGCCCGCACCGACCCGTGTCAAACCGCCTGTTCGTATTTGTTCCGAAAAACCCATACGGACCTGCCGTTTCCCACAGACTTTCGCATCTCGGTTTCTGTCCGAAGACTTCTGCCAATCTGCTCCGGTCCCTAGGGGCCTTTGCGTATCGCTTGGGGTTCCATGAACCCTTTCGCGGTAAGGAAAGGTTTGCAAATCTGCCCGAGTCGTTCAAGGAAAATCGACGGGGGCGGTGAAATTTATTGGGGATAAGTCTTTGATTTCACTGTGGATAATTGGTGGATAAGTCGGAAAGATATGCAGAGTCAGCGGGTTGGAAAGGGAGGTTGATGTATGGGGGAAATGTACGTCCCAACAGAGGGCAGCGCCCGACCCTGGGGGGCGCATGGGGCGGCTGTGCGGGGCGGGCGGCGGAAGCAGCCGCGACACCCACGCGAAATGAACCGCTGCAAAGCGCCCTCCCGTGGGGAGGGTCGGGCGTAGGGCTGTGGAAGGATCAGTCGTCCATCTTCAACGCCGAAATAAACGCGCTCTGCGGGATGCTTACTTTGCCGAACTCGCGCATTTTCTTCTTGCCCTTCTTCTGCTTTTCCAAAAGCTTCTTCTTGCGGGTGATGTCGCCGCCATAGCATTTGGCGGTGACGTCCTTGCGCATGGCTGACAGGGTTTCGCGGGCAATCACCCGGCCGCCGATGGCTGCCTGGATCGGGATTTTGAACATGTGGCGTGGAATGAGATCCTTGAGTTTTTCGACCATGGCACGGCCCCGGGCCTCGGCGCGGTCGCGATGCACCATGGTTGAAAGCGCATCCACTGGTTCTTCATTCACCAGAATCTGCATCTTGACCAGGTTGTCCTCACGGTAGCCGGTCAACTGGTAGTCAAAGCTCGCATACCCCTTGGTGACAGATTTCAGACGGTCGTAGAAATCAAATACCACCTCATTCAACGGCAGGTCGTAAACCACCATGGCACGGCTGCCGGCATAGGTGAGATCAAGCTGGATTCCGCGGCGGTCCTGGCAGAGCTTCAGCACATCGCCCAGATATTCATCGGGCACGAGGATCGTGGCCTTGATGCGCGGCTCTTCGATATGATCGACAAGGGTAAGATCGGGCATGTCTGCGGGGTTGTGCAGTTCGCGCATGCTGCCGTCTTTCATATACAACTGGTAAATCACGCTGGGGGCGGTGGTGATCAGGTCGATGTCATATTCTCGCTCAATCCGGTCGCGCACGACCTCAAGATGCAAGAGCCCAAGAAAACCGCAGCGAAAGCCGAAACCCAGTGCGGCCGAGGTTTCCATTTCATACGTGAAGGAGGCATCGTTGAGCGCCAGCTTTTCGATGCTGTCGCGCAGATCCTCAAATTCAGCACTATCGACCGGAAACAGCCCGCAAAACACCACCGGTTGCGCCGGTTTGAAACCGGGCAAGGCCTCGGCGCAGGGTTTCTTTTCATGCGTTATTGTATCACCCACCCGGGTGTCACGCACCTGTTTGATACTGGCGGTGAGAAACCCGATCTCGCCCGGGCCCAGTTCCTCGACCGGCTCCATATCCGGGCGAAAAACACCAATGCGGTCAACCGGATAGGTCGCACCGGTATGCATCATCTTGATGCGATCGCCCTTTTTCAGAACCCCGTCAATGACCCGGACCAGTACGATCACACCAAGGTATGCATCATACCAGCTGTCAACCAGCATGACCTTCAGCGGTGCGGCGCGATCTCCCTCTGGCGGGGGCAGCTGGCTCACGATGGCCTCCAGCACTTCATGGATGCCTTCGCCGGTTTTCGCACTGACAAGAATGGCGCCCGAAGCATCAATGCCGATCACATCCTCTATCTGTTCGGCAACGCGATCAGGCTCGGAGGCGGGCAAGTCGATCTTGTTCAGCACCGGGACAATTTCGTGATCCGCTTCAATGGCATGATAGACATTGGCCAGCGTCTGCGCCTCGACGCCCTGCGTGCTGTCGACGACCAGCAATGAGCCTTCGACAGCGCGCATGCTCCGGCTGACTTCATAGGCGAAATCCACATGGCCCGGCGTGTCGATCAGGTTCAGCACATAGGTTTCGCCATCGTCGGCTTTGTAATCGATGCGCACGGTGTTGGCCTTGATGGTGATGCCGCGTTCACGCTCGATGTCCATCGTATCGAGCAACTGCGCCTGCATATCGCGCGCCGCAACAGTGCCGGTTTCCTGGATCAGGCGATCGGCCAGCGTGGATTTGCCGTGGTCGATATGCGCCACGATCGAAAAATTGCGGATCTTGTTCAGTTCGGTCATGGAAAAGGGATATGAGGCAGGCAGGCGGGTTGGTCAACATACCTTATGGAAATACCCGAAACTGTCCAAACGAACCGGGCCGCCTCTGTGCTGAAGTGGCCGGGCTTTTCTGGACAGTTCGGCAACTGATCCAAGGTGGCCGGATTTCCTTCACCCCTCCCCACGCCGTTCACACCGCCAGCCTCAAAAGCCATCAAGCCTTGTGTCAGACACTCGGAAACCGCGCGCAGAGCGCGTGCTTCGCAATCAACCGAACGGAAAAGAGAAACCAAAATGCCCACCTCTGAAACCGCCGGGAATGGAAAGGTTATACAAGCCAAAATGGCAAAGGTATGTGGCGGTTCACAAAAAGTGAAATGGCGCGCTGGGGAGGATTCGAACCCCCGACCCCCTGATTCGTAGTCAGGTACTCTATCCAACTGAGCTACCAGCGCACGGACAGGCGGGATTTAACGACAGACGCCCCGGTTTGCAAGAGGCAAATCACTCGGCGGCGCCTTCCAGTACGATTTCTGCCTTGGGCAGGCAAATCAGGAAGGATGTTCCATCCTCGTCCGAGTTGAGAAGTTCCAGCCGCCCACCGTGACCGCGAACAAGCTCTTCGGCAATTGCCAACCCCAAACCGGTGCCGCCTTTGCGTACGCCACCCTGAAACGGCGTAAAAAGGTTTTCGCGTGCCTTTGGCGGCAATCCGGGGCCGGTATCGCTGACATAGATATTCCAGGCCTTATCATCCTCCTCGGCCCGAATAGCGATTTTCCCGGGCTTGCCGCTGGCAATAATCGCCTGGCGTGCATTGCGGACGAGATTCACCAGCACACGGTACAACTGTTCACTATCCGCCCGGATAACCAGGCCGGCGGGGATTTCTGCGCAATAACTGACCTCCTGATCCGTGACGGCCATACGCTCACTTTCCACCACATCTTGCACAACATCTGTCAGGTGGATGCGCGCCAGTGCCGGAGGATGTTCCTCTGCCTTGCCAAAGGCCAGCGTTGTCTCACACAGGTTCACGGCCCGGCTGATGGAATTCACAAGTTTGGGCGCGGCCCGTGCAACAGCAGGGTCGTCACTATCCTCCATCCTGTCAGCAAACAACTGGGCTGTTGTCAGGATATTGCGCAAATCATGACTGACCTTGGCAACAGCACTTCCCAACTGGGCAAGGCGATCTTTTTGCTTCAGGCTCCCGGTAAGCTGGGTCTGCATCGTTTGCAACGCAATTTCTGCGTCCCTGAGCTCTGTGACACCCGCGCGTGGCTTTATTATGCGGCGGGCGTCTTCAGGCGCAGCCGCATAAGATTTCATATGTGACACAACCCTTTTGATTGGCGTTACAAGGAAGCCGCGCACCGCCAGAAACAAGAGCATGGCTGTGAACAGGGAAATGACCAGAGACAGCAATAAAATACTGATACCATAGTCAATCATGGCGTTGCGCAGCGGCTTGGCGTCCATCGTCACTTCGATCTGCAATCCCGCACCCTGGACCGGCTCGCCAATAATGCGGATAATCTCCGGCTCCGGGTTCAGCAACCGCATCATCGCATCGCGGATCAGCTGATAAGGGGTGGCGTGGCGCAGATCATATGTCTCGGACACCGCTTCGGGGAGTGGCGACGACAACATCAACTGGCGCATATCGTTGCGGCGCAGAACGACATTATAAACGCCGGCATTCTTCAGCAGCTCTTTTTCCAAATCTTCGTCGATCATATCGTCAGCCAGCAGCGAGAGCGATGCGATTTGTGCCTTTTCGAGCCGAAGTAAAAGGAAATCCTCACGGAATCGGGCGACCGACGGCACAAAAATCAGAACTTCGGCGAGCATGACGAACAAAACCGTCAGCATCAGGAAACGGCCAGAGAGTGAGTTCAAAACCATATCAGCCCCGCCAAGTATTGTATCATGACAACCTGCGTTGCACAAAGCCAACGATACGCTTAACCCAGACACTATCAAACAGTCGTGGCGAGAAATAGGCCCCGACCGCCCGTTTGCTGATTTCACTCAGCGTCGGATAAGGCAGGACCGTTGCCGCAATTGCACTCATTTTGAGCTTGTTCGCAAATGCCATCGCCCAGAGACTGATCATCTCTCCGGCCTGTGCTCCGGCGATTGTTACACCGACCGGCCGCCCCTTTACCACAAGAACCTTGATGCGGCCGGTTGTTTTTCCTTCAGCAATAGCGCGATCATTTTCGGCATAGTCAAAGCGCACGATTTCCAGTTTCACGCCATATGTCAGCTTTGCTTCAGCCTCGGTCAGGCCGATATGCGCAAGCTCCGGGTCTGTATAGGTCGCCCAGGGAATATGGTCATTCCTTGCCTTGGACGGCAATCCAAACAGGATGGATTTTATGACCACCCCGGCCTGATAACCGGCAACATGGGTGAATTGCAGCCCACCGGTAACATCGCCTATGGCATAAACCCGACGGTTGGATGTACGCAAATCAGCGCCAACGGTAATGCCCGCACGGCTGAACTCAACACCGGCGGCGGCGAGGTTCAGCCTGTCGATATTGGGCTTGCGCCCGACAGCCATCAAAAGATGCGTACCCTTGAAGACGCGGCCATCCTTCACTTCAACTTCTATGGAACCGGATTCGCCACGAATTTCCGCGGCCATTGCGTTTTCTTCTATGTCGATACCTTCTCCGCGCAGCCGCTCAAGCACGATTGCTGCCATCTCCGGATCATCCTTGCCCAGCGCTTTCATGCCTTCGATGACGGTCACGTCACACCCCAGCCGCCGGTGTGCCTGGGCCATTTCCATTCCGATCGGTCCACCACCAATCACCAAAAGGTGTTTTGGTTTTTTCCGCAGTTCGAAGATGGTTTCATTGGTCTCGTAGGATACTGTATCAAGTCCGGGAATGGGCGGAACAAGAGGGGACGAGCCGGTTGCAATTACAAACCGCCGCGCAGTTATCGTGGTATCTCCGGCCCGCACCTGCGTGGGTGACAGAAATTCGCCAAATTCGGGGATCACCTTCACACCCAAACCTTCAAACCGTTCTTGGCTGTCGTTCGGCTCGATTGTCGCTATCACTTTCGCCACGTGGTCTTTTGTTGCCGCATAATTAACTTTTGGCCTGACCGGTTTTACGCCAAATGGTCCGCCTGTCTCCATCGCATGGGCATGCCTGGCGGCGGCAATCAGCGCCTTGGAAGGAACGCAGCCATAGTTCAGGCAGTCGCCCCCCATCTTGTGGCCCTCGAGCAGCACAACGCGTGCCCCCATCTGTACAGCCCCGGCTGCCAGAGACAGACCTCCAGACCCTGCACCAATGATGCAGATATCAGTCGTAATATTGTTCATGGGTCAGGTCCCCTTGGATTTTGAAATGTACTTCAACACCATTGGCAAGGCTGCAAGTGCACATAAACCAAGGATTGGCAGCAGGATACGTGGCTCAAAGATAATACCCGGATTTGGTGTTTCACCTCGGGCGAACACTTCACCCAGCCCCGCACCGATTGACGTGTAGACAAGTGCGCCGGGAATAATCCCCAGAAAAGTCGAGACGACAAAACGATACAGGGGAACGCCAACCATTGCCGGGACCAGGTTTGCAACAAAGAAAGGAACCGCTGGTACCAACCGGATAAGAAACAGCATCGACCATTGATTTTCGTCGATACCGTCTTTTATCTTTTTGACGGCGCCCTGGCTGTTTTCCATCTTGGCTGCCAGTTTGTCGCCCAAACCCCACCGGGCAGCCAGAAAGATCATGGTTGCACCCAGGGTTGCCGCCATCACATTGAACAGGGTTCCAGGGAAAATCGAGAACAAAAAACCGCCTGTCATGGATGCAATTGCCGCACCAGGCAACGAAAAGGTGACAATCAATGTATAGATGGCAATAAAACATACGGCGGTCAGCAGGAAATGGCTGTCACGATAGGCAAGAAGCGCCTCTCGGTTTTCTCGCAGAGTTTCAAAAGTAAGGTAATCACGCAGGGTAAAAGCGCCGATAACAGCAACCAGAACGATTGCCATGAGCGGCAAGGCCTTGATCAGGCCGGGCTTTGTTGTTTCCGTCATTTCGAGCATCCGGCCTTTCCTCTGTGCGCGTTTTCCCTGCCAACATGCGCGACAGATACATTCAGGGGTAGCCCCCTCACGCCCGCTTGATCGGAGGTGATGCATTATTTCATTCTGAAGCAGGGTTTTTGCAGGGATTGAAACATATTCGTCACCTGTAATGCGAAAATGTTGCAATAATCCGCCTTGCAAAGAATTGACTTGGCCTTCACGACCCCCTAAATGACGGACTTCGAATATGAACAGTCCGCGAATCCATTCAGGGTAGCGGGCAAGCTGACGGAGACGGGCGATGAAACGCACCTACCAACCTTCGAACCTGGTCCGCAAACGCCGCCATGGGTTCCGCGCACGCATGGCCACAAAAGCTGGCCGCAAGATTCTGAATGCGCGGCGCGCAAAAGGCCGTAAAACACTGAGCGCATAGCATTGGGCGCCTGACTTTGGGCGCCATGCGTGAAAGGCCGGATACATGACACCGCCGAAGACTTCCGTGGCTGGCAAATACGCCGGGCCCCCGGATGGGTCATCGGCGGTATCGTTATGTCCACAGGAAGTTTATTTGCAAAGCCTTCGCAAGCGAACGGATTTCCTGCGCGCGGCAAGGGCGCGTCGTCAGGGAACCAAGGGCCTTGTTCTTCAGGCGCGCAAGCGCGGCGATAATGAACCCGGCGAAAGCATCATTCGCTATGGGATTACCTGCTCCAAGAAAGTCGGCAATGCCGTAACCAGAAACCGCGCCAAGCGCCGGTTACGTGCCCTCGCCCGTGACATTCTGCCCAGGGCCGGGGTGCCGGGGTGGGATTATGTTTTGATTGGGCGGGCTGAAAAAACGGTTGGGCGGCCTTATATGGAGATGGAGAATGATCTCCGCCATGCTTTGCACAAGGTTCACGGCACACCAACATGACTCCGCTTGCCCACATTGTCGCCTTGCCGGTTCGCGCCTATCGGTTGCTGTTCAGCCCCTGGGTCGGCCATAGCTGCCGCTATCAACCGACTTGCAGTGCTTATGCTTTGGAGGCACTGGAAAAACATGGCGCCCTCAAAGGCGGATGGCTGACATTGAAACGCATTGGCAGATGTCAGCCATGGGGCAGTAGCGGCTATGATCCGGTTCCGGGTCCCAAGTGCGGTCAAAACCACAAGAAAAGCTAGGGCACGAGAGCAAGATTGCCTTTGTCGGTCAGACCGCGCGTTGGGATATCATGGCGATCAATCTTTCCCTGAATTGTGTAATGAATATCCTGTAAAAGCTTGCCATCGTAGAAGTACCAGATATGCGAGGCATTCTCGATTACTCCGTCATATTTCTTCCTGTGTTTCTTGTAGTAGGGGCCGCAGGTTATGCTGACTGCTTTCTCCGGCAGGTTGTCAGGCAGCCCAATGCGCCCGACACGCGGGGCAACACCAATACGCTTTACGTCCGACAGGGAAAGAATATCATCATATGGGTTATGGTAATTGGTCAGCCGTACACAATGACGATAGAGGGAAGATGATTTTGGATTGCCCTCCTCAAGAGAACTTGCCGAAATGTCACCCGACAAAAGCATGACCTGACTGACCGACCAACTGCGCGCGGCAACAGCCGGGCGGTCATCTGCATCATCAAACGCCTCACGCACCACAAAGCAACCCATTGAATGGGCCAGAATATGAACATTGATCCGGCAATCAGGCCTTTGTAACGCTGCAAAACTCTTGATGCCTTCCTCAACCAGTTTGAAGGCCGTCAGTTTCGCATCTGTCCGGTCTTCAAGGTAATTCAACGCCGAATTCTGGCTGGGCCAGTCAAAGCTGACAACGACACCTCCGAAACCATGTGCCTCCAGCCCGGCGCGGATTTTTCTGTGTCTCTCAAGCATCACTTTTTGCGATGTGTTAAATCCATGTACATAGATCACGATATCTCCGGAAGGAAACCCATCGACAGTGCCAGACTTGGCAGCGTCGCGTATTTCCATCAGCCAATCGGATTTTCGCATTTTCTGAGCAGGCCAGTTGACACCAGAGCTTTCAGGAACCGCCAGAAACCGCGCGGGGCCCGGTTCTCCGCCGAACCGGTTGTTTTTGAGGTTTCGAGCGCAAAAGATATAGTCCATCGGCATTCCTCCCTAAAATACAAACCCTAAAAGAATGCAATGATTATGTCAGAAAACACTTTCCCAAAATAGTCAGGTTTTGCATACCGGTGTCATGCTTGATGACAATGACGATATCCATCCGCTGTTTCACGGCGCACCCTCGACCACCGAATTCAAGAAGTTGCGCAAACGCATCGTTCGGCTCACCCGTGAAGCAATTGAACAATACAGCATGGTTGAGCGCGATGCGCGCTGGCTGGTCTGCCTGTCCGGTGGCAAGGACAGCTATACCCTGCTGGCGGTTCTGTATGAACTGAAATGGCGCGGCTTGTTGCCCGTTGATCTGCTGGCCTGCAATCTGGATCAGGGGCAGCCGAATTTTCCCGCCACGGTGATACCCGAATTTCTGGAACGCATGCAGGTGCCGCACCGGATCGAATACCAAGACACCTATTCCGTGGTGATGGACAAAATTCCCGAGGGCCGCACCTATTGTTCCCTTTGCTCACGCCTGCGCCGGGGCAATCTATATCGCATCGCCCGTGAGGAGGGCTGCTCGGCCGTCGTGCTGGGGCACCACCGTGATGACATTCTGGAAACCTTTTTCATGAATCTGTTTCACGGTGGGCGACTGGCAACAATGCCCCCCAAGCTGCTGAATGAAAAAGGTGACCTGTTCGTTTTTCGCCCCCTCGCCCACGTGGCGGAAGCCGACTGCGAGAAATTTGCGGCCGCGATGAGCTATCCGGTCATCCCGTGTGATCTTTGCGGTTCTCAAGACGGGTTGCAACGCCAACAGGTCAAAGCGATTCTTGACGCTTGGGAAAAGAATGCGCCAGGGCGGCGCCAGGTGATGTTCCGTGCGCTCATGAATGCCCGGCCTTCGCACTTGCTGGATCCGAATCTTTTTGATTTCACCAGGCTGACACGACAGCGTGAACAAAAAAGGAACAATTTTCATGAAATTCCTGAGCTTCGTTAACTGAACGCTGATCAATGCGTTCTAGCGTCCATTGCAGAATTGTGGCTTTGCCACCTCTGTAAAAGGACGTACGCCATGGCAAACGGGGCCAAGTTTTCACTCTCCAACTTGCGTAATATGCTGGGAGGGCCAGGGTTTCTGGCCTTTTTCCCTGCCCTTACGCTTGGCGGATACTGGCTCTGGGGGGAAAAGGCCCTGTTGGCGATGGCGTTGGGATTACCTGTTTTACTTGTTCTTCTGGGGACATATCGAAATGCACCGCTGCCTGCGCCTGCCGCACGTGACGGGCTGACCGGGCTCTGCCTGCGTCAGGATGTACAGGGAGCTCTGGAACAGGTCTTGCAAAAGGGCAACAAGAACGGGCGCACCACGGCCTGCATTGCGCTGGAGATAGACGATTTCGATTCGTTTGTTGAACGTATGGGGCACAAGGCCGGAGAGGATATCCTTTGTCGTGTGGCAGAAAGAATACGCGGTGTTTTACGTGACCTCGATGTTATTGGCCGCCTTGACGGTTCTGTTTTCGCAGCAGCGCTGGCCCCTGTCAGACGCGCCGATCTGGAAGGGTTAATTCAAATCTCCGGACGACTTCAGGCTGCCATTGCCGAACCGATCAGCCTGGATGCGACGAATGTCTACGTATCAGCATCGGTCGGATTCTGCCTGAAAAGTCGGTCGCCACAGCCATCTGGTGAGGCCATGCTGTCCGCTGCCCTTCAAGCCTTGCACGAGGCGCAGCGCAATGGGCCAGGGGCAATTCGGGCGTTTACCACTGAAATGCAACAGCACGTTGCAACACGCCATGCGTTGGAGGAAGAGGTCAGCGATGCTCTGGAAACGGGCCAGATCGTGCCCTGGTTTCAACCCCAGATTTCCACCGACACCGGGCGCGTAACGGGATTTGAAGCATTGGCCAGATGGATCCATCCTGAACGTGGGTTAATCTCTCCCGGAGAGTTTCTTCCTGCAATCGAACGGTTGGGCCTGTCAGAGCGGCTGGGCGAAATCATGCTTTACCAGTCTCTGAAAGCCCTTCGGCAATGGGACAAGGAAAACTTTGCAGTTCCACAGGTTGGTGTAAATTTTTCTTCGCATGAATTGAGAAACCCAAAGCTTACTGACCGGATTCGCTGGGAACTCGACCGGTTCGATTTATCGCCTGAACGGTTAACCGTCGAGATACTTGAAACCGTCATGGCTGATACGAATGATGATATGATCACACGCAATATTTCTTGTCTTGCCAAGCTTGGTTGCGCCATCGACCTTGATGATTTTGGCACCGGGCATGCTTCTATTGCCAATATCCGGCGTTTTGCCATTGGACGGATAAAGATAGATCGTTCATTTATCACCAAGGTTGACCAGGATCAGGAGCAAAGACGCATGGTATCTGCAATTCTGACTATGGCCGAACGCCTTGGGTTGGAGACGCTCGCAGAGGGGGTCGAAACCATCGGGGAACATGCGATGCTTGCGCAGTTGGGTTGCGGCCATATCCAGGGCTTCGGGCTGGCACGGCCAATGCCTTTTGCCGATACGCTTACCTGGATGCGCAAACATTATGAAAAACTCTCGGATCCACCCAGAATCGGACGGAAAGCTGGGTGAGATGACCTTGTTTTCTTGCACTATGCGCCGATTCACCCCGGTTGGGGGCCGGAAAACCGCTTGACCTTTGTGCCTGTGACCTGTTGAACCACTCTGACCAATTTCATTGACAGGGTGCAGTCCAAATGGACGATCAAAACAAGAATCTTATCCTTGCAGTTGTCCTAAGCAGTATCGTCATGCTTGTGTGGCTGGTGTTTTTCCAACCACCCCCACAAGCGCCCGCGGATCAGTCGGCGGTTACGCAAGCTCAGACGGCAACCACCAGCGGCGGTGTCGTGACACCGCCGCCTGAGCCTGCCAACAATACCGCCACAGAAACAACAGCGCCGGCGCTCACAAACCCGCAATCCGAAGCATTATCCAAAGCACCCCGGATTAAAGTTGAAACGCCCAAGGTCACGGGTTCCATTTCCCTTCTGGGCGGGCGAATTGACGACCTCGCCTTGAAAGATTACCGGCAAACGCTTGATCCGGATTCTGATCTTGTCAAGTTGCTCAACCCGGCGGACCAGGCCAAACCCTATTACACACTATATGGCTGGGTCCCCAGTGGTGCATTGACCGCAGAAGACCTACCGGGTGCCTCTACGCTGTGGCAGATCGAATCTGGTGACATTCTGACGCCGGACAGCCCGGTTTCCCTGGTTTGGGACAATGGGAAGGGGCTGATTTTTCATCGTCAGATACAGGTGGATGAGAAATACATGTTCGACATAACCCAAAGCGTTGAGAACAAAACCAACACCCCTGTTTCCCTGGCCCCTTACGGAATGGTCGTTCGGCAGGGAAAACCAGAGACGGAAGGCAGATATATTTCGTTTGAGGGTGCAATCCTTCTTTCTGACGGCGAGCTTACGGAATTAAAGTATTCCAAATTACCCAAACTTGATATTCTTCCCCGTGAGGGCGCCCCGGCAGAGGTTGTTGATGTTACAAAAGACGGCTGGGTCGGATTTACCGACAAGTACTGGATGACCATCCTGATACCGCAGAACGGTGAGCCTTTTAAAGCCGTGACAAAATACGTCCCGGCAGGAGAAATCTACCAGACCGAGACCCGGCTTCCGTTGATCACGGTGGCGCCCGGTGCAAAAGCGGGCATAGAAACGCGTCTTTTTTCCGGGGCGAAAGAATGGTCTACGCTTCGCGCCTATCAGAACAAGGAAGGAATTGACCGGTTCCTGGATACCATCGACTGGGGTTGGTTCTATTTTCTGACCAAGCCCATTTTCTGGCTGTTGCATAATCTTTACGGGCTTATCGGAAACATGGGCTGGTCGATCATTGCCCTGACGATAACGCTCAAGGCTCTGCTGTTACCGCTCGCCTACAAGTCTTATGTGTCCATGGCAAAAATGAAAGAACTTCAACCTGTCATGGAGAAACTGAAGAAAGATGCCGGCGATGACCGGCAGAAACTTCAGAAAGACATGATGGCGCTTTACAAGAAGGAGAAAGTCAACCCAGCCTCCGGCTGCCTGCCGATCCTTCTTCAGATCCCTATCTTTTTCTCGCTATACAAAGTGATCTTTGTAACCCTTGAGCTACGTCATGCCCCCTGGATTGGCTGGATTCGCGACTTGTCCGCACCTGACCCATCCTCGATTCTGAACCTGTTTGGCCTGCTTCCCTTTCAGCCACCTGAAACGGGACTATTGGCAATGTTTTCCATTGGACTATTGCCGATTCTACTTGGCATATCGATGTGGCTGCAGCAAAAGCTGAACCCCGCGCCCACAGACCCGACACAAAAAATGATCTTTGCCTGGATGCCATGGGTGTTCATGTTCATGCTGGGACGTTTTGCCAGCGGGCTGGTGCTATACTGGATCACCAACAACACCATTACCTTTGCACAACAATATGCAATCATGCGCAGCCACGGTCACAAGCCTGATGTTTTTGGGAACATCATGCGCAGTTTCAAGCGCAAAAAACCGGAAACAAAATGAATGGGCGCGTCGCTCAGATCTGGCGCTATCCGATAAAGGCCCATGGTTGCGAGGCTTTGCAGCAAGTCGAACTGAGCAAAGGGCAGACTATGCCCTGGGACAGGCACTGGGCGGTTGCACATGAGCATTCCGAGGCTGATGGACGTGAATGGGTGCCTTGTGCCAATTTTTCACGTGGGGCCAAAGCTCCGTCCCTGATGGCACTCAAAGCCCGCCTGGATGCAAGGACCCAGCGTATTACGCTGACACATCCTGACCTTCAACCGCTGTCTTTTCTTCCTGATGGCGATGAAACTGGTTTTCTGGAATGGATTCGCAAAATTATGCCGGAAACCCGGGCTGCCTCGGCCCGGATTATCCGCGTTCCCGGACGCGGCCTGACAGATACAGCTTTTCCTTCCATCAGTCTGAACTCACTTACAACGCTTGACGCATTGAGTTCTGCCGCCGGGCATACGCTTTCACCCCTTCGGTGGCGGGGCAACATCTGGTTTGAGGGGCTCCCGGCCTGGCAGGAATTCGACTGGATCGACAAACGCCTACGCATTGGCACGGCGGAACTGGTTGTGCGTGAGCGCATCACCCGCTGTCGTGCGACCATGGCCAATCCTGAAAACGGGATATGCGACACTGATACCCTGGCATTGATCGAAAAGAATTGGGGTCACAAAGATTTCGGTATATATGGCGAAATTATCACTGACGGATGTGTTAGCGTCGGCGACAAGCTGGAAGTATTGCAATGACATTAGCCTTTCCCCTTGCCCAGGAACCAGACACAGCCAGCAAAGAGCGTGGACGCAAACTGTTTGCCGGTAACACCGATTTCGTCAAGGGCGTCGTTGCCATGGACGGCCTGCCAGATGCAGACCGCTTGGAAGTCTGCTTTGCCGGTCGCTCAAATGTCGGAAAATCAAGCCTGATCAATGCATTGACCGGTCGTAACGGGCTTGCACGGGCCTCAAACACCCCCGGACGCACACAGGAAATCAACTATTTCACGCTGGGCGACACGGCCTATCTGGTAGACCTGCCTGGCTATGGCTATGCAAACGCCCCTTTGCCGGTCGTTGAAAAATGGCAGCGGCTTCTCAAAGCCTATCTTGCAGGTCGGCAGACACTACGCCGTGCTTTTGTTCTCATTGACGCCCGGCACGGTGTTAAACCTGTGGACGAAGAAATCCTGAGCC
This sequence comes from Marinosulfonomonas sp., assembly GCA_026984915.1. Lineage (GTDB taxonomy): Bacteria > Pseudomonadota > Alphaproteobacteria > Rhodobacterales > Rhodobacteraceae > WFVA01. The sequence continues at coordinate 79,090 of JALSRG010000056.1, forward strand.
TTCTGGACAGCGCCGCCGTTACATTTCAGGTTATTCTGACCAAGGCGGACAAGGTAAAACCCCGCGATGTTAGGCCAATGCTCGCGCAGGTTCGAAAGGCCCTCTCAAAACACCCTGCGGCATTTCCCGAGATTGTCATGACTTCATCCCAGAAGGGCGAAGGAATAGCCACACTTCGTTCAATAATCGCCGACCTGGAATGAAATTCAGACGTGTTGCGCGCCGTTCACTTCGATTTCGGTTCCCGAAATGTAAGAAGATTCCTGCGAGCACAAAAAGTAGATCGCTGCGGCAACCTCCTCTGGCTGGCCCAGCCTGCGCAAAGGCAGTTTCTCTACAATCTTGTCTGTTCCCGGGCTGAGAATGGCTGTTTCGACTTCCCCGGGGGCAATCGCATTGACACGCACCCCGAACGGGCCGAAATCATGTGCCATTTCTCGTGTCAAAGCGGCAAGTGCGGCCTTTGATGTCGCATAAGCCGCCCCGGCGAACGGATGCACTCTGCTCCCGGCAATAGACGTAACATTCACGACCGCCCCTTTTGCCGCGGCCAGTTCGTCAATGAGACCGCGGGCCAGTACAACTGGTGCAAAGAAATTCACGTGAAAGACCTGCCCCCATGTCCGCAAATCTGTGCTGATGGTATCCAATCGTTCGCCATCCGGGCCTTTTGGGGAAATCCCGGCGTTGTTCACCAGCGCGTCCAGCCGACCATCCAACTTGGCACGAATGACTTTAACCGCTTCCATGGTCTTGTCTGGTGAGGACAAGTCGATTTCAACATGGTTTTCATTGCCACCACCCCATGGGCATTCCACAGGAAACGGCTGCCGTGAGCATGTAATGACGCGCCAGCCTTCTGCATTGAACCTGCGAACGGTAGCGTGCCCAATACCTCGGCTGGCACCGGTCAGAACCATGGTTTTTTGTTGTGATGCTTTTTCCATTTTGGCCCCATATGTTTCCTGTCACCCTACTCTGCATGGAAAGAAACGACAATTGGCAACTGTCGTGCACTTGGCAGCGGCGGCGCAAAGATCTAACAAAAGAGCAGCACAGGGAAAAACGATGAAAAAGCGAGCTGTTATGAACCGGGACTGGATTGCCACCGCGCGGACTCTGTCACATGCCCTGCCACTGTTGCAACGCTATGACGGGGCCACCGTGGTGGTGAAATTTGGCGGCCACGCCATGGGAGATGATGCCGCAATGGACAGTTTCGCCCGCGACATCGTTCTGATGCAACAGGTTGGCGTAAACCCGGTGATTGTTCACGGTGGCGGGCCGATGATCAACGCAATGCTGGAAAAGCTGGGCATCCAGTCAGATTTCATTGACGGAAAGCGTGTCACGGATGCTGCCACGATCGAAGTGGTCGAAATGGTTCTTTCCGGCCGTGTAAACAAACGGATTGTCCAGGCGATCAATGCACAGGGGGGCAAAGCTGTTGGCCTGTCAGGGAAAGACGCAAATCTGATGCTCTGTGACCAAACAGATCCTGAACTGGGGTTTGTCGGGACACCTTCAAAGATGGATGCCAGTGTTCTGCATACATTGTTTGATGCAGATACAATCTCGGTCATTGCCCCTTTGGGTGCAGGCAGCAACGGGGAAACCTACAACATCAACGGCGATACTGCCGCCGGCGCAATTGCAACTGCGTTGAAGGCAGATCGACTGCTGTTATTAACCGACGTTTCAGGTGTAAAGGACAGGAATGGCAACATTGTCTCTGAGCTTACACCGGAAAAAATTCGCCAGATGACAAAGGACGGGGTGATTGCAGGTGGCATGATCCCCAAAACGGAAACCGCGTTGAAAGCGATTGAGGGTGGTGTGCGCGGCGTCGTTATCCTTGACGGTCGTGCCCCGAATGCTTGTTTGCTGGAACTCTATACTGAACATGGGGCGGGAACACTTATTCGTGCGCACTAGGGCGTAGACCTAAAGCGTTTGTGTACCTTGGCCATTTGCTTATTTCCAGCTTTGCAATATGCTTGTCAGATGGAAAACGAAGCCCTGATACGCCTGCTGTCCTTTCTCGGGTTGTTTGCGCTCTTTGCAAGCATCGAGGCTGTAGTGCCGAGGCGCAAACGGGTCCAGCCACGCAAGACACGTTGGATCACAAACATTTTCCTTGTCCTGATCGACAGTATTACATTGAAACTGTTGGCAATCGTTCTGCCATTTCTTGCGGTTGGTGCGGCCTATGACGCCCAGGTTAATGGCTGGGGGCTATTGAACCATCTTGAATGGCCATTATGGATCAAGGCATTGATAACAGTGCTGTTCTTGGATTTTGCTATTTGGCTGCAACATCTTGTCACCCACAAAGTCCCTATTCTCTGGAGGTTTCACCGGGTTCATCACGCCGACCGGGATATTGACGTAACAACGGCTGTTCGGTTTCATCCAGTTGAGATTGCAGCTTCGATGCTTTTGAAGATCGGATTGGTTTATGCCCTTGGGCCTCCGGCTTTTGCCGTTGTGATATTTGAAATCATCCTGAATGGCAGTGCGATGTTCAATCACGCCAATATTCGCCTGCCGCTTTGGCTTGACCAAATTGTCCGGTTGGTACTGGTCACACCCGACATGCATCGCGTGCACCATTCCGGCATCCGGCGCGAGCATGACAGCAACTATGGGTTTGCTCTGTCAATCTGGGATCGCGCCTTTGGCACCTACATTGCTCAACCCGAAGAAGGTCATGATGCAATGACGGTTGGTTTGCGCTGGCAAGATGACCGGCCGTCAAAGCTGGGATGGATTCTTCGCCTGCCGTTTCTCCAGAAATGAATTTTGAACGCCTGCGGCAAACAGTGCAGAATTCGCACCTGGAAATCTTTGCCGCATTTCATCCCGGCCCGGATGATTTGGCACCGAACACCTGTAAAACGCTGTTATTGCTTGGCCCGCACGAACCCGGTTTCTGGGCACATGTTTCTTCGCAGCCCGAGTTTACCGATGGGGCTCAAAACCCGCTCGATCGCTGGTCAAAACGCATAGCAGGAAAAATTGCATCGGCAATTTCTGCCCAGGCTGTTTTCCCCTCTGATGGCCCTCCTTACCCACCTTTTATTGCCTGGGCATTGCAAAGCGGCTGGGTTTACGCATCCCCCGTTGGCTTGCTGGTACACCACCGCGCCGGATTGTTTGTATCATTCCGCGCTGCCCTCGCCTTGTCGTGGGCAATGGATTTACCAAAACCGCCGCCCACCCCATGCGAAACCTGCCGCCAACAACCCTGCCGCACTGCCTGCCCCATTGGGGCGCTGTCCAGATCGCAGTATGATGTCGAAGCATGCCGTAGCTATCTGAGCACCCCAGCGGGTGATCGCTGTAAAAAGCAGGGCTGCCTTGCACGTCGCTCTTGTCCGGCAAGTCAGAGTTATGGCAGGCTGGACGCGCAATCCGCTTTTCATATGAAGGCCTTTCATTCATCATGACCCAAAGCAATCCACTGCGCCTCATATTGACCCGTCATGCAAAATCCAGTTGGGATATCCCGGCTCAAGAGGACCACGAGCGCAGCCTTAACCCACGCGGATATCGTGCTGCAAAGCGCATTGGAAACTGGATTTCAGCAAGGGGCTTCTGCCCGGAGGTTGTTCTTTGCTCAACAGCGCGACGGGCCCGGGAAACCTGGGATGGGATAGCGGCTTCTTGTGGTGACCTGCCTGACTGCGATGTTTCCTACCTTGACCGGCTGTACGTGGCCCCAGCAGAGGCCATGCTGGAAACCATCCGCAAAAGTAACGGAAGCTCCCTTCTATTAGTCGCACATAATCCAGGTATTGCCCATCTGGCCAGCCTCTTGGCGGTATCCCCTTCAGAGCACCCCAGATTCAACGACTATCCATCAGGCGCGACAACAGTCTATCAGTTCGAGATTGCTCGCTGGCAGGATTTGCGCCCGTATTCCGGACGTATCTCTGATTTTGTTATACCTCGAGAGTTGCGCTAACAGCAAAAAGGCCCCGGTTTGAAACCGGGGCCCATTGTTACAGTGTGGTGGAAAAAACTGTTTAGTGGCCAAGAATCTGGCTGAGGAACAGCTTTGTACGATCCGACTTCGGATTGTTGAAAAACTCCTCAGGCTCATTCTGTTCGACAATCTGTCCCTGGTCCATAAAGATAACCCGGTTAGCCACTTGCCGCGCAAACCCCATTTCATGGGTTACGCACAGCATTGTCATGCCTTCTTCGGCAAGCTCGATCATCGTATCGAGAACCTCTTTGATCATCTCCGGATCCAGCGCCGAGGTCGGCTCGTCAAACAGCATGATCCGTGGTTTCATGCAAAGCGACCGGGCAATCGCCACGCGCTGTTGCTGCCCACCAGAGAGCTGCCCCGGAAACTTATCCGCTTGTTCCGGGATTTTCACCTTTTCAAGAAAATGCATTGCAATTTCTTCAGCTTCTTTTCTGGGCGTCTTGCGTACCCAGATCGGCGCCAACGTGCAGTTTTCCAGAATGGTAAGATGCGGAAACAGGTTGAAGTGCTGAAAACACATCCCCACTTCACGGCGGATCTTGTCAATGTTCTTGAGGTCCGAAGACAACTCTGTTCCATCGACGATGATCGTGCCTTTCTGGTGTTCTTCAAGGCGGTTTATACACCTGATCAGCGTTGACTTGCCCGAACCGGAAGGCCCGCATATCACGATGCGTTCGCCCCGGTTCACCGTCAGATTGATATCGCGCAACACATGGAACGATCCGTACCATTTGTTCATATTGACGATTTCAATCGCAACCTCGTCGGAAATCTGCAGGTTGCTACGATCTACTTGGCGTTCTGTCGCGAGTTCAGACATAACGTCACTCCTTTAGTTAATGACCTGTCTGAAGCTTGCGCTCCAGATACATGGAATAGCGAGACATGGAGAAACAGAAAATCCAGAACACAAAGGCGATGAAAACATAAAGTTCCCAAACGATTCCCTGCCATTCTGCATTTGCCTGGATAGCTTTGGCAAAGCCCAGCATGTCAAACAGTGAAATGATCGAAACCAGCGTGGTATCCTTGAACAACCCGATAAAGGTCGAAACGATACCAGGGATCGATATTTTCAGGGCCTGTGGCATGATGATCAGCCGCTGTGCTTTCCAGTAGTCAAGCCCCAGCGCATCGGCCGCCTCATACTGACCTTTGGGCAATGCTGCCAGCCCACCACGGATAACCTCGGCCATATAGGCGGCGGCAAAAAGCGTTACCATGATCATCACCCGCAGGATAATGTCAAAGTCCGTGCCAGGGGGCAAAAATACATTCAGAAGGGTCGATGCCACGATCAGCAATGTGATTAACGGCACACCGCGGATAAATTCGATAAACCCGACAGATAATGATTTGACGATCACCAGATCAGATTGCCGCCCTAATGCAAGCACGATACCCAATGGCAAAGACCCGACAATGCCAGTAACTCCAAGAGTCATTGACAGCATGAGGCCACCAAACTTGCGGCTTTCAACCGGCTCTAACGCCAGCGGAACAATGCCTGCAAGCCCGTTGGCGACCGGGCCTGCTAAAAACAGCCACCAAATGAGGGTTGCCAACACCCCGAGAATGAGAGCAAACAACGACCCCAGAACAGGCTCGAGAAACCGGAATGCGAAGAAACCGATGACAAAGCCAAGCAGCGCCACGACGACACCCCAGACCGGACCACCCCATAGCAACCAGACCGCAATAAAGGGGTAAAGCGCCGAGAACCAAAGCATCTTGCGCGGAAGGCCATTGAACAACACCGGGGCCACAGCCACGAACAACAGAACAAACGCCAGATTGGGGCGCCAATACAAATGGTTCGGGTAGAACCCATACATCAGTTGCGAGAACCGTTCATGGATAACGGCCCAGCAGGCACCGGTATCGCCCTTCAGTATTTCACGGCATTCACTTAGCGAACTTGCGTTCCAGATACCGTTGAAAAACCACGGGAAGGCCGCAGACACAGCGATAACAATCAATACCAGCATCACAATTGTCAGGATGGAATTCAGCCAACCGGAAAAAAGGTTTTCCTTGATCCAGCCTATCGGGCCAACATTGGTTATCGGCGGGGCTTGCTCGGCAAGCATTTCGGAACGAACATAGGAAGTTTCTCTCATATCAACGCTCCGTCAATTTCACGCGTTCATTATACCAGTTCATCACCGATGAAATGGACAATGAGATTACAAGATAGATGAGCATCAGCAGAAGCACGCATTCCAACTCACGGCCTGTCTGGTTCATGGTAATGCCGCCCAGAGTGCCGGTAATATCCATATAGCCAACGGCAATGGCCAGTGACGTATTTTTGGTCAGATTCAGATACTGCGAAATCAACGGCGGAAAGATGATCCGCAATGCTTGTGGCAAAACCACAAGGCTCATGATCTTGTTTGCTCGCAGGCCCAAAGCTGCGGCTGCCTCGGTCTGGCCTTTCGAAATGGCCATGATCCCGGCGCGCACAATTTCTGCGATGAATGCGGCTGTGTATAATGACAACGCAATCCACAGCGCAACCAAAGAATTGCGCATATGAATCCCGCCCCTGAAATTGAAGCCCTTGAGTTCAGGAAAGCCTAAGTGAAACCCAAGCAGGATTAACACAATCAGAGTGGGAACGACGATAACACCCAGTCTCAGATACCAGGTTGCAGGGCGATCACCCGTCGCAGCCTGGATTACATCAGCCCGGCGCTTGATGAGCTTACTGATCAGAAGTCCGCCAATAAACACGGCCAGGATGGCAATCAGATCAAGACTGACGCCAAAATAAAAGCTGTCGTTGTAGATACCCTTCAGGACGGTAACATCACCCAAGCTTCTCGAAAACAGCGGCTCTGGCACATAAACGCCCCGGTTCGTAATCGCGATACTGTTGCCAAACAGCATATTGGCTGCGCCAGTTTTATAATCTTTCAACTTTGGCATGGTTTCGCTCAGAATTGCCATGAGGAACACGATCCAAAGCAAAACCGGGACGTTCCTTAAGGTCTCCACATAGACCGTCATGACTTTGGCAACCAACCAGTTTTTTGACAGGCGCATTACGCCAACAAACACCCCAATTGTGGTCGCCAACACGCAGCCCATCACAGCAACCAAAAGGGTATTCAGCAACCCGACAAACGCAGCACGGGCATGCGTAGACCTTGAGGTGTACTCGATCAGGCGCTGGTTAATATCGTATCCGGAAGGATCCTTGAGAAATCCGAATTCAATTGTTTTGCCCAATGCATCCAGATTCTGGAGCGTATTGTTCACAAGCCAGGCAATCCCGATCAAGAACCCGATCAGTGCCACAACCTGGATGGTAATGGACCTGTACCGCGAATCGTAGATCAGCATACTGAGCCGGAACGACGCCTTAGGTGGGTCGGTCAGTGTTGTCATAAGTGACATCCCTGTTTTCCCCAGCCTTTGAGCAAATGCGGTTTGTCCGCATTGATGTCTGGGGGATTTTCATTGCAAGACGGGTACAGGGGCGCAGACTGGCTGCACCCCTGTATTTCTTAAACTTAACGGAACGGGGGCGAATAGATAAGGCCGCCGTCTTTCCATTGTGCGTTCAGGCCGCGGGCCAGTCCGATCGGTGTGTTTTCACCGATATTTTTCTCGAACAACTCGCCATAGTTGCCGCCGGCTTTGATCGCGCGGTAGGCCCATTGCTTGTCGAGGCCAAGCATGGCGCCCAAGTCACCTTCAGTTCCCAGAATACGGTTGATTTCCGGGTTGTTGGTTCCTTTTGCCAATTCATCGATATTGGCCGACGTGATGCCCAGTTCTTCTGCTGAAATCAGTGCGTTCAGCGTCCAGCGAACCAGATCACCCCATTGGTTGTCGCCGTGGCGTACAAGCGGGCCGAGAGGCTCTTTCGAAATGATTTCGGGCAGGATCACGTGATCTTTCGGATTTTCGAAAGACGCGCGTGTTGCGGCAAGACCGGACGCATCCGTTGTCAGCACGTCACAGGCACCGGAAAGATACTGCTGCTGGGCTTCTGCGTTGGTTTCAATCGGAACGGGCTCGTAGCTCATGTTGTTGGAACGGAAGAAATCCGCCAGGTTGAGCTCGGTTGTTGTACCAGTCTGGATGCAAACAGTTGCACCATCAAGGTCTTTGGCGGAAGTCACACCAAGACTTTTCGGAGCCATAAAGCCCTGACCGTCGTAATAGTTAACACCTACAAATTCGAACTTGAGGTCAACGTCACGGGTGAAGGTCCATGTAGTGTTCCGTGCCAGCATATCGACTTCGCCAGAAGCCAGCGCCGTAAAGCGGGTTTTCCCGGTTGTCGGAACAAACTCGATTGCGGTCGGATCGCCAAGAACGGCAGCTGCGACAGCACGACATACGCCAACGTCGAAACCATTCCAGGTTCCGTTCGCGTCAGGTGCTGCAAAGCCAACCAGACCTGTAGACACGCCGCAGTTCAGCTTGCCACGTGCTTTCACGTCGTCCATTGTGCCCGCAGCGACAGCGCCGGCCGCCAAGCTTGCAACCGTCAGCGCGCCAAAAAATACGGATTTTTTCATTTTTACCTCTTCCTGATGTTCCGCCCGTTCAGGGGCGGTATATCCGGCCATAGCTGGCCGGGGGCGATACTTTGAAAGGCGTTCGCCCTCCAATGCTGATCAGTTTGCGCAAAATGTAAAGAAACCGTCAAGGGTGATGTCGCAAATAACCCCCAATTTCCGGCCGTTTCTTCATCACAAAGTGACGCATGTTCAAATTTGGGGGTTATTCGCCATGTCGCGCCAGATCAAAGAACCGATTCGCATGCAGGAAATCACGGAACTTAAGGGTAGATTCCCTATCCGCAATCTCATCAACCCCCCAGTTTTCAACCTGCCAGTCTTCATCAACTCTTGAGCGTTTCCAAAGCTCTTCAATTGGAAGAAATTTTCGTGTTGCTGCCAGCCCAATAACAAACGATCCGGAAAGACCGACAAGATCATGAAATGCGGCAATCTGGAACGAGTCCATGGCGAGTGCCGTTTGCCTTAGTCTGCTCAAGGCATTTGTATCCTGTGGAATATGGATAACCCCTGTTCCGGATATCAGCCGGGCGCCGAATGCATCGGCGGCCCAGTCCAATAGCGGATCCCAGGCTTTGGCCTGCCTTTCGCGCAATTCTTTCGGGGCTTCGGCCCGATAGCACAGAAGATCGGTGTCAGCATAAGCCGCTATCTGCTCCACAACTGCATCAAATTGCGGTCTGACCTTATCGATTGCCGCATTGGCTGTCCGGGTTACGGGCATCTTTTCGGGGTCAATCTCGCCTGTCTGGGCTTGCCATTCTTCGGCAATTGCCAGTGCAATGCGCTCTTGCGGAACTATAAGGGGTGATTTTGACGGCGTTAACAGGGGCCGCCCGTCAAGATGCACCGTAAATCCACAGTCTACAGGTTTGCAGGTTGCTTCGTTCCAGAAGCGCTTCTTTTTCCAACCATTTCCCATTTTATCGGCCCGTATCCAGGTTTTGCAGAATCTGGGCAAGATGATCTGCATCCATAGCGATATGTTGTGCGCCGGCTTCCTGCAGGCGGGCCTTGTCGTGATAGCCCCAGTTCACCCCGACAGCCGCAATCCCTGCGGCGGCGGCCATTTGCATATCATAAACAGTATCACCAACCATAACCGCCTGTGCCGCGTCACAGCCCGTTTCTGACAGCGCGGTCAAAATCATTGAGGGATGCGGTTTTGAAGGATGATTGTCCGCCACCTGACAGGTCACGAAATGCTGCTCAAACCCATGTGCCCTGATAACATGGTCCAGCCCTCGCCACGATTTTCCGGTCGCAACCCCCATCAGCGTTTCCGGAAACCGCAACAAACTGTCCAGCAAGCTACGAATACCGGGATATAGCGGGGAAGAAATCTGTTCGCTCTGGGTTTCACGTGTCGCCATTACGGCAGAAATATATGCTTCAGTCAAATTCCGGCGTTCTTGCGCATTTGCAGAAGGGCACAGTTGTTCGAATGCTTTTGGCAAAGACAACCCGATAATGTCTTTCACATTTTTCGGCTCAGGAGCCACGCGGCTGGTTGCTTCGAAAGCCTTGATCATACAGGTCGCGATAAGCCCCTGACTGTCGACCAGTGTTCCGTCCACATCAAAGATGATCAGTCTCAGTGCGCGCGTCATCCTTCATCCTCAAAAGGGTCCACGGGTACGTCTGCCGGCTCCCAGCCCAGCGTTTTCCATGTTTTCTGCATATGCTCCGGCAAAGGGGCTGTCAGGCTGAGTGGAACGCCGGTTACCGGATGAAGCAATGCTAATGATCGCGCATGCAAATGCAATTTCCGGCTGATTTCACCACCCAGCTGGGCCCCCCAACCGTCGCCCAGGTTTTCTTGACCGGCTCCACCATATTTCCCGTCACCTATGATCGGATGGCCGATTTCTGCCATATGTGCGCGTAGCTGATGCGTGCGCCCGGTGACCGGCACCAGAGCCATCCAGCTGACGCGGCCCCCAAGAGCAGACAAAACGGCATAGTCCGTAGTGGCCCGTTTGGCGCCTTCGGTACTGGCAATGTCGTCAGGCGCGATACAGTGCATCTTTTCGCCTTCCCCTCGCGCACCATGACCACTGGCTTTTACCAACCCGTATCTGATCGTCCCCATCCGCAGGGTTGGCACGCCTGCCACTGCTGCCCAGTATATCTTTCGCGTATCGCGATGCCGGAAGGCCTGGGTCAATTTGGCCGCGACAACGCGCGTGCGGGCAAGCAATAAAATACCCGATGTATCCTTATCCAGTCGGTGCACCAGCTTCGGTTTTTCATCCATGTCAAAACGCAAAGCTTCGGCCAATCCGTCCACATGGCGGGTCTGCTTGCTTCCGCCCTGAACAGCGAGGCCGGGGGGCTTGTTCAAAGCGATAATGTGATCATCGCGGTAAATTACTGCATTCTGAATCATGGCCATATCATCGTTGCTGATATGGGCAACACGGGCTTGTGCAGTTATCTGTTCCGGATCAGGCAGTGGCGGAATACGCACAACCTGCCCGGCTGTTATTCGGGTGGCCGGTTTTACACGACCACCATCAACCCGGATATCACCTTTTCGGCACAATTTTTCGATACGGCCCTGACTGACATGGGGAAATCGGCGGCGAAACCAACGATCCAGCCGCTGATCTTTTTCATCTTCCTTGACTGTAATGTGCTGAACCCGGCTCAAGAGAACACCGACCGGGCGGCAAAAAGCCCTGCTGCGATAGCGGCAAGCGAAAGGATAACAGAAGCCGCGGCATAAACGAATGCAAGCCCGGACTGACCGCGCTCAAAAATCGTCATGAAGTCCAATGAAAAAGATGAGAAAGTCGTAAACCCGCCCAGCATCCCGACAGTCAGAAACGGGGCCATACGGGTGCCGCCTTTTTCAGCCATCAGCACGACAAGCACACCCATCAGGAACGAGCCGAAGATGTTCACAAAAATGGTTCCCCAAGGGAATCCAGGCCCCATAAGATGAAAGGCCCCCCGCCCCGCAAGATAGCGTAGCGATGCGCCAACAGCCCCGCCAAGGGCGACTTGTACAACCGTATAATTCATGCCTACTCTTTTGACTGCACGACTGGGCTTGTCAACTCTTGTGGCGTTTTGCGCGCAGTCTGGCGAAATATTCCAGCCGCTTTTTCAGTTCCCTCTCATAGCCCCGCTCGACCGGCTGATAATAAACGCCATGCTTCATGGAATCCGGAAAGTAGTTCTGACCCGAAAAACCATCCTCTGCGTCATGGTCATACGCGTAACCACTGCCAAATCCCTGTTCTTTCATCAGCTTCGTCGGTGCGTTCAGGATATGTTTCGGCGGTGGCTCCGATCCGGTCTTTTTGGCAGCGGCCATGGCGGATTTATACGCCACATAGGCCGCATTGGATTTCGGGGCCAGCGCCAGGTAGGTCGCAGCTTGCGCCAGTGCAAGTTCACCCTCGGGGCTGCCCAGACGTTCATAGGTTTCCCATGCGTGCAAACAGATTGTCTGTGCCTGGGGGTCAGCCAACCCGATATCCTCAACTGCCATACGGGTCAGCCTGCGGGCCAGAAAACGCGGATCCTCGCCGCCAGCCAGCATGCGCGCCAGCCAGTAAAGCGCCGCATCCGGGTCTGATCCGCGTACGGATTTATGCAGGGCGGAAATCAGGTTGTAATGCTCTTCACCACTTTTATCATATTTGACCGCGCGCCGCATCAATCTGGAGGTCAGCGCTTCGACATCCAGCTTTTTATCAACATTCCATGCTGCAATCTGCTCGATCAGATTGAGCAAAGCCCGCCCGTCACCGTCTGCCATTTCCAGCAGGGCCTCGCGGGCATTCCCCTCAAGAGGCAATGCCTTGCCCGTTTCCCGCTCCGCCCGCTGCGCCAACAGCTCCAGATCGGCAAGGGTCAGACGCGTAAGGATCAGAACCTGCGCCCGGCTCAACAGGGCTGCATTCAGTTCAAACGAAGGGTTCTCGGTTGTGGCCCCAACCAGAAGGATCGTTCCATCCTCCATGAACGGCAGAAACCCGTCTTGCTGTGCCTTGTTGAAGCGGTGAATTTCATCAACAAACAGAAGTGTACCCCGGCCATTCTGCCGCCGCAGGCGCGCTGCCTCAAAAACTTTCTTCAGATCAGCAACCCCGGAAAAGATCGCGCTGATCTGAACAAAGTGCAGATCTGTTTCATCTGCGAGAAGCCTGGCGATCGTGGTTTTCCCGACTCCGGGCGGGCCCCAAAAGATCAGAGAGTTCAGACTGTTTGACCGGAGCATCACACCCAACGGCGCATCAGGACCAAGCACCTGATCCTGACCAATCACCTCGGCCAGAGTCTTGGGCCGCAAACGATCCGCCAAAGGCTGCGGGGCCCCTTTGACAGTGGAAGCGGCATTTGTATCAAACAGATCTGCCATAAGCCAAATCTAGGGGCCCAGCAGCAATTAGAAAAGCGAAATGGGCATTTTGGTATTGAAACAACCGTTTCAATGCAGGTTTGAGGCGAAATTCATCGACACAACCTGATTCTTGATACCATCGATTTCCAAAACCGGACCCATCGCTGTCATGTCCACGCCAACCCGTGCCGCCCAACGTGGCCAATTGGCATTGAGAAGCGTCAAACATTGTGTCGCCCCAAGATTTCTGGCTGCCGTGGAAAGCTCAAAGACCAGTTTGGCATGAACCCGGCGACGCAGTCTTGCAGGTACTTTGTGCGAAACAAAAAGTCTTGAGCTTTCCCAGATCGTTTCTCCTACAGGCGCATCTTCGTATAACAGGTTTGAGGGAATGGTCTCGAGCAAACCACGTTGAGCATCGCGGATCATATAGCTGTAAATACCGCATTTTGCTGTCGTTGGTGTCAAACGGTTGCCCGCCAGAACCTGGCCCAACTTATCGTGCACGACAACCCAACGGCTTGCAGGTGTATCATATTGGTCATATTCCATACCCATCGCTTCGGGTAGGTCCCATTTGTTCTGGACGATGAATAGCTCCCTTCTAGCGCGAAACATATTCGCGAACAGCTCTCCATGGTTGTGGAAATTTTCGAAAGAAAGTGTCGTTGTCTGCATAGCAGCCTCCTGCAGGTTGGTAGTTAAAAAAGAACCTTGCGGAAGGTGAAGCCAGTCAAAGCAGATGGTTGTCACGTGCCCGTTGAATGGCTTCGGCGGTTGTGCGTGCCATCAGATTCTGACGCGCAGCTGTCAACCTGGCCTTTAGGGCGCTTTCCGAAATCCCAAGTTTTGCAGCCGCAGCCGCATGCCTGTCACCTTCCGCAATACATTTCAACGCTGCGATTTGTGCCTTGGTAAGCTTACCGCGCGGTTCGGAAATCTCATGCAGTCGCTTGGCTGTGGCTTCAGCCTCAGCGATCTCAGTATCATCAAATTCCCGGTCTCCCCTCGCCAAGCTTACTATCGTCCTCGACCGGATCGGCCCGCACGAAATCGTAACGCCATACCTCAACCCAAACTTGGCGGCTTCTTTGAAGATACCGAATGGGTCTGGAATCTTTTTATTGCTCCACCGGGTTGACCCTGTTTTGCAAAAGCCCCACGCAGTCATCGGATCACGTAGGACAAACCCGTTATCAGTGTAGTGATCTGTCCATGCCTGATCATAAGTCTGGAATGACATCAAAGGTGATGTGAAGCGAATATGCAGAGCGACAAAGTAGCCCAACGGTGCAAGGTCCCCCAGCTTTTGCAACTCGCGATCAAAGTCAGACTTGTCAAACATGCCTTTTTAGACAAGTTGCACAATTCTCAGTCAACCCTAAATTGTAGCCCATTGAGAACTGAACGAATGGTGCAATTATGAATCCTCTTGAACCGGACCTGTTTGCAAAACTGATGTCATTACCAGATGGTACACGTATGGATTTGTTCGAGTTTCTTGGTGCATCGCCAGTTGGCAAACGGCAATTGAGCCAAATGATCAATGAATTGGAAGAATCATTTCAGGAAAAGCGTTTGACGTTGAACAGCAGCATCAACTGATTTTTTCAGAACCAGATTGGTTATTTACAACCTAACAATAAAAAAACCCGCCTAAACGGCGGGTTTTTATTTATTTGCTCGCTTTCAATCAGTCCTGGGCGGTTTCTTCGGCCTCGGCGCGGGCTTTATCCGCAGCGCCTTTTGCATTGAGATCGCGATCAACGAATTCAATAATCGCCATCGGAGCCATGTCACCATAGCGGAAACCGGCCTTCAGCACGCGGACATATCCACCCTGACGGTCCTTGTAGCGCGGCCCCAGCACATCAAACAGCTTTGTAACATACTGGTCTTGTTTCAGCCGGCTTGCCGCCTGACGACGCGCATGCAAATCTCCCCTTTTGCCGAGCGTGATCAGTTTCTCGATGACGCGCTTCAGCTCTTTGGCTTTCGGCAAAGTGGTTTTGATCTGTTCGTGCTCAATCAATGAACCGGCCATGTTGGCAAACAGGGCCTTGCGGTGTTCATGGGTTCGATTCAGACGGCGGTAGCCTCTTGCATGGCGCATTTTCTTGTTCCTTCTTCAGGTTTATACTTTGTCTGGCCTCCCATGCGTGTGGGCGGCTCTCCTTGGGGCGGTATTGCCCATTTGTTCCCCGCAATTACGGGCATTGACGAAGTTATCCCGCACTTGATGCGGGATCTCTTCTCTGATTTATGCCGCCGTTTGGGCAGCAGACCCCGCATCCAGTGCGGGGGCGAAGACCAGTTAGAACTGGTCTTCGAACTTCTTCGCCAGATCCTCGATGTTTTCCGGCGGCCAGTCTTCGACATCCATACCCAGATGCAGCCCCATGCCTGACAGCACTTCCTTGATCTCGTTCAAAGACTTGCGGCCAAAATTCGGAGTGCGCAGCATTTCCGCTTCGGTTTTCTGGATCAGATCGCCGATGTAAACGATGTTGTCGTTTTTCAGACAGTTTGCCGAACGGACAGACAGTTCCAACTCGTCCACCTTCTTCAGCAGCAGCGGATTGAATTCCAGCCCGTCGTCTTCTTCCTGACGGCCCGCAGCTTCCGGCTCTTCGAAGTTCACGAAAATCGAAAGCTGGTCTTGCAGGATACGGGCTGCAAAGGCTACAGCGTCTTCCGGTGTAATTGACCCATCGCTTTCCAGTTTCAAGGTAAGCTTGTCATAGTCAAGAACCTGACCTTCCCGGGTCGGCTGTACGTCATAGGAAACTTTGCGGATAGGCGAATAGATCGCATCAATCGGAATAAGGCCGATAGGCGCATCCTCCGGCCGGTTCTTATCTGCTGCCAAATAGCCCTTACCGGTGTTCACCGTCAGTTCCATGAACAAGTCAGCACCTTCGTCAAGATGACAGATCACGTGATCCTTGTTCAGAATCTCAATACCCGCCGTCTCGGTGATGTCTCCAGCCGTCACAATGCTTGGGCCTTTGGCAGAAATCGAAAGGCGCTTTGGCCCTTCGACTTCCATGCGGATCGAAACACCCTTCAGGTTCAGCACGATATCGGTGACGTCTTCACGCACCCCGGAAATCGTGGAAAATTCATGCAGAACGTTGTCAATCTGCACGCTGGTGATCGCAGCGCCCTGCAGACTGGACATCAGAACACGGCGCAATGCATTGCCCAATGTAAGGCCAAAGCCGCGCTCCAACGGTTCGGCAATGACTGTTGCTTCTCGCAGCGGGTCATTGCCTGGTTTCACTTCAAGCTGTGTGGGCTTGATCAATTCTTGCCAATTCTTGTGGATCATGCGTGTCGCCTCCATTCTTGTTTTCGACCCATGTCCTTTGCCGAAAACGCCCGAGGTTCAAAATGACAGGCGCAGGCAGCAATTAATGCAACCTGTGCCAGATAACTCTACTTAAACGCGGCGGCGCTTGGGGGGCCGACAGCCGTTGTGGGCAATCGGTGTCACGTCCCGAATTGACGTGATGTTAAGGCCCAAAGCAGCCAAAGCACGAAGCGCGCTTTCCCGGCCGGAACCAGGCCCCTGAACTTCGACCTCAAGGGTTTTCATCCCGTGCTCCTGCGCCTTCCGGCCGGCATCCTCTGCGGCCATCTGCGCCGCATATGGTGTGGATTTTCTTGAGCCCTTGAAACCCATTGTCCCGGCCGATGACCAGGCAATTGCATTTCCCTGAACATCCGAGATCAGGATCTTTGTGTTGTTGAACGAGCTGTTCACATGCGCAACACCAGAGGCAATGTTCTTACGCACCTTGCGTTTTGTGCGGGTTTTATCTCGTGCCATTGATCAATCCTCCCTCTACTTCTTTTTGCCGGCAATCGCGCGGGCCGGGCCCTTACGAGTACGTGCATTGGTGTGCGTGCGCTGGCCGCGCACAGGGAGGTTGCGACGATGGCGCAAACCGCGATAACAGCCCAGATCCATCAGGCGCTTGATGTTCATCTGGATTTCCCGGCGCAGATCGCCTTCGACCATATAATTCGCGTCGATTTCTTCGCGGATCTTCAGAACCTCGGCATCGGTAAGTTCGTTTACCCGTTTAGCCGGATCAACGCCAACGGCTTCGCATATTTTCTTGGCCGATGTCCGGCCAATTCCAGTGATGTAAGTAAGGGCGATCGAGACCGGTTTATGGGTCGGGATGTTTACGCCGGCGATACGTGCCACGTGTATTTTCCTTTCGTTGCGGTTCCGTAACCCCAGAACCTTTTTTCACAACGCAGGCCCGAAGGCATCTTACCCACGGGCCGGAGCTGAATTCGTCTGCATCTCACAAGTATGACAAGACCCTGTTCAAGTTGCCAAATGCGATTCTCTTACAAGAAAGGGTCAACTAGGGCGTTTTTACGTTGCCGTCAAGGGGTCTGAGCGCATCAAGCACAGATGCTATTTCCGAGGCCACCGTATCAATCGGTGCCAACCCGTCGACAGAATGCAAAAGCCCCTTGGCATAGTAGTACCCAATCAGCGGCGAGGTCTTTTTATAGTATTCCATCAGCCGGGTTTTTAGCGCCTCTTCATTGTCATCCGCACGGCGTATCAGATTGGAAGAGCCACACTCATCGCACACCCCGTCCACCTTGGTTGGCTTGGTTGCATCATGATAGACTTCACCGCAATCTCCACAGGTGTACCGACCGGCAATGCGTTTCACCAGCGCATCATCGTCAACCCGCAACTCGATAACGGCATCCAGCTTTTTGCCGTTTCGCTCCAACAGCTCTCCCAGTGCATCAGCCTGGGCCAGTGTGCGCGGGAAGCCGTCAAAAATAAAACTGGCATTTGGTGCGGCTTTTATTTTCTCTTCGATCAGCCCGATCACAATGTCATCTGTGACAAGCTCTCCGGCATCCATTATTGCCGCAACTTTCCTGCCCATTTCGGTGCCAGAGGTGCGGGCCTCGCGCAGCATGTCCCCGGTCGACAACTGTATCATGCCACGCTCTTCTTCCAAGCGACGCGCCTGCGTGCCTTTGCCCGCCCCCGGAGGGCCAAGAAGGATTATATTCATCTGTTGATCTTTCTTCTGCGGGTCGTACCGCCTTTGCCGCGTTTTTTGCCACGCAGTTGCGATTTCTCGATCAGGCCTTCGTATTGATGCGCCAGCAAATGCGACTGAACCTGTTGAATGGTATCCATCGTAACCGACACCACAATCAA
Organism: Marinosulfonomonas sp.; assembly: GCA_026984915.1. Lineage (GTDB taxonomy): Bacteria > Pseudomonadota > Alphaproteobacteria > Rhodobacterales > Rhodobacteraceae > WFVA01. The sequence goes on from JALSRG010000056.1 coordinate 97,191, forward strand.
GACGGACGTGCCGCCAAAATAGAACGGGATGTTGAACTGGGCCCGCAGGATTGCCGGCAAGAGCCCAACCGCTGCCAGATAGGTCGCACCGATAACCAGCAAACGCGTAACCACATATTGCAGGTACTCGGCCGTTTTCTTGCCCGGACGAATGCCCGGAATAAACCCGTTCTGGTTCTTCAAATTGTCTGCAACCTCATCGGGCTTGAACGAAACATTGAAGGTATAGAAGAACGTGAAGAAAACGATCATTACCGCAAAGAACAACAGATAAAGCGGCTGACCAGGTCCGAAATAGGCAAGCAATGTCGACATGATCGGGCCGGTCTGGTCGCCGGAGAAGGTTGCAATCGTCGTTGGCAGCAGCAACAGGGATGACGCAAAAATCACCGGGATCACACCCGCCGGGTTTACCTTTATGGGCAAATGCGAGTTGCCACCGTCATAAACCTTCATGCCCACCTGCCGACGCGGGTACTGGATATGGATCTTGCGCAAGGCCCGTTCCATGAATACGACAAAGGCGATGACGGCAATGACCATTAAAATCACACCAATAACCAGCAACGGATTGACGCCATTCGTCTGGCTCTGACTCAGAAACCGTGCCACAGCAGCCGGAATTTCCGCCACAATACCCACGAAAATGATCAGCGAGATACCATTGCCGATACCGCGCGCCGTGATCTGCTCGCCAAGCCACATCAGGAACATGGTCCCGCCGACCAGCGTCATGACAGTTGCTGCTTCAAAATACAGGCCGGGGTTTTGTGCAAGGCTACCCGCCTCCAGCGATTTCGCCAGACCGTAAGCCTGGAACGTCGCCAGAAAGACCGTGGCATAGCGTGTATACTGGTTGATCTTCTTCCGCCCCTGTTCACCTTCCTTCTTCAAGGCTTCCAACGGTTTGTACATCGAGGTCATCAACTGGATGATGATTGATGCCGAGATATAGGGCATGATGCCAAGCGCAAAAATACCCATTCGTTTCAGGGCACCACCCGTAAACATGCTGAGGATCCCGCCGATACCGCTCTGGGCGCTGTCCATGAATTCGCGCAGGGCGTTGGGGTCAATCCCCGGAACCGGAATGAACGTGCCAAGCCGGTAAACGATCAACAGACCGATGGTAAAGAAAATACGTTGGCGAAGCTCGGTCGCCTTACCAAGGGCGCTCCAGCTCATGTTTGCCGCCATTTGCTCTGCCGCAGATGCCATGCGTGATCTCTCTATATAACAGCGCCGCCGAACCGGTCTCCGGTCGGCGGCGCAGGAAAACCTGTCTGTATGTAAGCAGCATGCACGCTACTCACAAGTACTTATTCAGCCGCTGCCGGTGTTGTTACTGTCAATTTACCGCCGGCTTTCTCTACCAACGCGACTGCTGATTTGGATGCGCCGGTCACTGTCAGCTCGACTTTTGCACTAAATTCACCCTTTGCAAGTATGCGAATACCGTCCAGTTTGCGCCGCACCAGACCACTTTCAACCAACACATCCTCTGTGATCGGTTTCTTGGCGTTCAGTTTCTTGGCGTCGATGAATTTCTGCACAAGTCCCAGATTAACAACAGCAAACTTTTTGCGGTTGGGCTTGTTAAAGCCTCGCTTGGGAAGCCTTTGATAGAGCGGCATTTGCCCGCCCTCAAAGCCATTGATAGCCACACCCGAACGGGATTTCTGGCCCTTGATGCCTCGGCCGGCCGTTTTACCTTTGCCGGAACCCGGGCCACGGCCAACACGTTTGCGGGATTTTGTCGCGCCTTCGTTATCGCGCAGTTCATTCAGTTTCATATCGCTCTCTCCTTGCCGGATATGGTCGCGAGCGAAGGACCAACCACGGCTCAAATGTGTAAATTCATGGCGACAGAATCGCCACCGAACGCGTATAGACGCATGGTCCGGCAGGATCAAGGGAAATACCAATCCAGGCCCCGGTTTACAGCAGTTGCAATTGCATGTTTTGAATCACAAGATCACCGATAGGGTGTAACCGCATGCCGCGTTTAATTGGATTGCCGGTCACATCTTGACCCCGGCCTGATCGGCCAAGACCGTTTTTTTTTACTTCAATCCAGCGTTTCAATCATCTTGGTCAAATGCGCGATACGCTCGGCGACCTCCGCGTTCAGCGCCGTCAATTCCTGCTGCAGGCTTTGTTTGGTGGCTGACGTCTGTTTATTGTCTGCCAGGATTGCATCCAGTTCGGAAATGGCCCGCGCCAGAATCGGTGAAATCTCATAGCGGATGGCCTGCTCGCCGCGCAGTTCGGATCCCGGCATGGGTTTGCTAATGCGTTTGAACTCATAACGCCGACGCTTGGGCAGAAAGGAATTTTTCGGGCGCCGGTAATTGATCTTCAGAACGTCCATATCTTCGGCCACATGCACGGTTACATAGCCGATGATCTGTTCTGGATTGAGTACGCCCATTTCAGTCAGGCTTGGTGTCTTCGTTTTCATGTGCGCGTCCCATAATACTGTTCATAGAATATTGGCTTCCCAAACAGTAACTTGTTTTTGTGCTGAAACAACTGGTTTTCACAATTTTCCGGTATCCGGGCTGTGCCAGAAACAAAAACGCCCCGGGTTTCCCCAGGGCGCTTGCAATTCTTGTATCAGGCAACGCGGTTATTAACTGCGTTCTTCGATGATCTCCACCAGATGCGGGATTTTGGCGACCATACCACGCACGGCGGGGGTGTCTTCCAGTTCACGCGTCTTGTGCATCTTGTTCAAACCCAGACCGATCAGCGTCTGGCGCTGGCTGGCAGGGCGGCGGATCGGGCTGCCGATCTGTTTTACGACAATGGTTTTCTTGGCCATGATCAGATCTCCTTACGCTTCAGCCGGGGCTTCAGCAGCCTTGGCGGGTGCATCAGCATCGGGTTTGCGCAGAATATCGGCAACCTTCTTGCCACGGCGTTGCGCGACCATACGCGGGCTGCTTTCCTTGGTCAGCCCGTTGATGGTTGCGCGAACCATGTTGTAGGGATTCTGCGAGCCAATGGATTTGGCCACAACATCCTGAATGCCCAGCATTTCAAACACAGCGCGCATTGGGCCACCGGCGATGATCCCGGTACCTTGTGGGGCAGTACGCATCACAACCTTGCCGGCGCCGTGACGGCCTTCCATATCGTGGTGCAACGTGCGGCCTTCGCGCAATGGTACGCGGATCATCTGGCGTTTGGCCTGCTCGGTCGCCTTGCGGATTGCCTCGGGCACTTCCTTGGCCTTGCCTTTGCCAAACCCGACGCGGCCTTTCTGATCTCCGACAACCACAAGTGCGGCAAAGCCAAAACGCTTACCACCTTTTACGGTCTTGGAAACACGATTGATCGTAACGAGACGATCGGCGAATTCCGGGGTCTCATCGCGGTCACGACGGTCCCGACGTTTGGTATCTCTAGCCATTCTCGTCTCCTTAGAACTTCAGGCCGCCTTCACGGGCAGCATCGGCCAAAGCCTTTACCTTACCGTGAAAGAGGAAGCCGCCACGATCAAAGTAACATTCGGTCACTTTGGCTTTTTTGGCACGCTCTGCTATGGCCTTGCCAATTTTGGCGGCGGCCTCGACGTTGTTTTTGCCGACCACACCCAGGTCTTTCTCCAGCGAGGAGGCAGATGCCAGTGTGACGCCATTCACATCGTCGATCAGCTGAACGCTGATATTTTTGTTGCTGCGGTGAACCGACAAGCGCGGACGCCCGTTTGCGGTTCGGCGCAGTTTGTTCCGTGCGCGCAGGCGGCGCTTGAGGAACAGGTCTCGTTTGCTGTTTGCCATCTTTGCCGTCCTTACTTTTTCTTGCCTTCCTTACGGAAGATATATTCATCTTTGTATTTGATACCTTTGCCTTTGTAGGGCTCGGGTTTGCGCCATTCGCGGATATTCGCGGCCACCTGACCAACCAGCTGCTTGTCGATACCTTCAACAATAACAACCGTCTGTTTGGGGGCGGTTACAGTTACCCCCTCGGGGACGTCAAACAATACATCATGGCTGTAACCCAGCGCCAGTTTCAGGGTATTGCCCTGCATCTGCGCCCGGTAACCAATACCGTTGATCTCAAGCTCTTTCTTGAAGCCTTCGGAAACGCCTGTCACGAGGTTTTCGACAACAGTGCGGCTCATCCCCCACTGCTGGCGCGCCCGCTTGGACATGCCGCGCGGTGTGACCGTAATTTCATTGTCTTTCAACGTGATGGTCACATCATCCGTTGCGGTAAAGCTCAAGGTTCCTTTCGGGCCTTTCACTTCTACGAACTGTCCGGAAACAGATGCCGTAACACCGGTAGGCAAAGAGACCGGTTTTTTGCCAATTCTAGACATTCCCCGCCCCCTAATAAACCGTGCAGAGCACTTCGCCGCCAACATTGGCGCTGCGTGCTGCTGCATCCGACATGACACCTTTCGATGTCGAGACAATCGACACACCCAGGCCCTGACGGACCGAAGGGATGTCCTTGACGCCCATATAAACGCGGCGGCCAGGGGTCGAGACCCGGTGGAGTTCGCGGATGACAGGGGTGCCATCGAAATATTTCAGGCTGATTTCAATGGCAGGATGGCCATCTTTGCCCGTCGTTTTCTCATAGCCGCGGATATAGCCTTCGCTGGCCAGAACATCCAGAACCCAGGCGCGCAACTTGGACGCCGGAGTTTCTACCGTGGATTTGCCACGCATCTGGGCATTCCGGATACGGGTGAGCATATCGCCGATAGGATCATTCATATCGTCTCTCCCTTTACCAACTGGACTTGACCAGGCCGGGGATCTTCCCGTCTGAACCAAGTTCCCGAAGTGCAATCCGCGAAATTTTCATTTTGCGATAATATGCATGCGGACGTCCCGTAAGCTGGCAACGGTTGTGCAGCCGGGTCGCCGAGGAATTGCGGGGCAGTTTCGCCAGTTTCAGATGCGCCTTGAAACGCTCTTCCATCGGGCGCGACTCATCGTTTGCGATTTCCTTCAAAGCGGCCCGCTTGGTTGCATATTTTGCAACCAGCGCCTGACGCTTCTTTTCGCGTTCGATCATTGCTTTTTTAGCCATGTCTTTTCTCTCTCCCCGCGATCAACTGTTGAAAGGCATGTTGAAAGCTTTCAACAGCGCTTTTGCTTCCGCATCAGTCTTGGCGGTGGTGCAGATAACGATATCCATTCCCCAAATCTCATCGACCTTGTCGTATTCGATCTCGGGAAAAACGATGTGCTCTTTCAGACCCATGGCATAATTGCCCCGGCCATCAAAGCTCTTGGCGGAAACGCCGCGAAAATCGCGGATCCGCGGCATTGCGATGGTGATCAGCCGATCGAGGAATTCGTACATCCGATCTCCTCGAAGGGTGACTTTCGCACCCAGTGGCATATCCTCGCGCACACGAAACCCGGCGATGGATTTCTTGGCGCGGGTGATCACCGATTTCTGGCCTGCAATCGCTGTCAGATCAGCTTCGGCCGATTTGGCCTTTTTGGTATCGCGCACGGCCTCGGCTCCACAGCCGATGTTAAGAACGATCTTGTCCAGCTTGGGCAGCATCATATCGTTCTTGTAACCAAACTCTTCTTTCAGAGCAGCGCAAATGCTGTCTTTGTACAGCGCCTTGAGACGCGGGGTGTATGTCGCAGCATCAAGCATCGATCACCTCACCGGATTTCTTGGCGTAACGCACCTTTTTGCCGTCTTCCATACGGAAACCGACGCGGGTAGGGCCGCCATCTTTTGGGTCAACCAGCGCAAGGTTGCTGAGCTGGATCGGCATTGCCTGTGGAACACGCCCACCTTGGCTGTTCTGAGTTTGGCGCTGGTGGCGGATGGCAATATTCAGGCCTTCCACGACAGCTTTCCCGGTTTTAGGGTTGACAGATGTAATCACACCCGTGTTGCCCTTGTCCTTACCAGTCAGAACGATGACCTTGTCACCTTTTTTCAACTTGGCAGCCATTTCACAACACCTCCGGTGCAAGCGAAATGATTTTCATGAAGTTCTTCGCCCGCAACTCGCGAACAACCGGCCCAAAGATACGGGTGCCGAGCGGTTCGTTGTTGTTGGTGAGGATAACAGCCGCATTCCGGTCAAACCGGATGGCTGTGCCGTCTTCGCGGCGAACTTCTTTGGCGGTGCGTACGACGACGGCCTTGCGGACATCGCCTTTTTTCACGCGACCGCGCGGGATGGCTTCCTTTACCGAGACAACGATGATGTCGCCGACGGATGCGTATTTACGCTTGGAACCACCCAGAACCTTGATGCACTGAACACGGCGGGCGCCGCTATTGTCAGCAACATCCAGATTGGTCTGCATCTGGATCATTGGTTTCTCCCGACCTTTGGGGACTAACCGTCTTTGCGGGCCCCAGGGTTTCGATCAAACCGGAATGTTACCGCTTAATTGGCGATAACCTCCCAGCGTTTCGTTTTCGACATCGGTGCGCATTCCTGAATGCGGACTTCGTCACCGACCTTGAAAGCGTTCTTGGCATCGTGAGCCCGGTATTTCTTGGACTTACGAATGGTCTTTTTCAGAACCGGGTGTGTAAACCGGCGCTCAACCAGAACCGTGATGGTCTGGTCATTCTTGTCGCTGGTCACGGTGCCTTGCAAAACACGTTTTGGCATCTCTTCAGGCTCCTTATTCGGTTGCCGCGGCTGCGGCTTTCTGGTTCAGCACGGTTTTCACCCGCGCAGCGTCGCGACGGACCTTGCGCATACGGGCTGTATTCTCGAGTTGCCCGGTTGCCTGTTGAAAGCGCAGATTGAACGCTTCCTTTTTCAGGCTTGCCAGCTCTTCCACAAGCTGATCAGGCGTCTTGTCATTCAGTTCCTTGGCGTTCATCGCCGTATCCTCTCATCAGAAGCCAGCGACAGAGCACAATGCACATAGCGCACGACCCGGCCACCACTTTTCCAACAAAAAATGCGAACCCCCGCTAAACCGAGGGTTCGAAGAATTCCTACCAGTCCTCGCGGACAACTGTGCGTGTCTTGATCGGCAGCTTCATCGCTGCCAAACGCAGAGCTTCCCTTGCCACAGATTCGGTCACCCCGTCAATCTCAAACATGATGCGGCCCGGTTTTACCCGTGCGGCCCAGTAGTCGACCGAGCCTTTACCTTTACCCATCCGGACTTCGGCGGGCTTGCTGGTGACTGGAACATCCGGGAAAATCCGGATCCAGACCCGGCCCTGACGTTTCATGTGCCGGGTCATGGCGCGCCGTGCCGCTTCGATCTGGCGGGCCGTTACGCGCTCGGGCTGAATTGCCTTGAGTCCATATGTCCCGAAAGTCAGGGTCGTGCCACCTTTGGCCAGACCATGAATGCGGCCCTTGAACTGTTTGCGATACTTTGTGCGCTTTGGTTGCAGCATCTCTCTTCCTCCTTAGCGGCGGCCGCCAGCACCACGTGGTGCAGGGCCTTCCTGGAGTTCCTGTTGACGGCGATCATGCGCCTGCGGATCATGCTCCATGATCTCACCTTTGAAGATCCAGACCTTGATGCCGATGATGCCATAGGGGGTCATGGCGCGGGCTGTCGCATAGTCGATATCTGCCCGCAGCGTATGCAGGGGAACACGCCCCTCACGATACCATTCCGTACGTGCAATTTCTGCACCACCCAGACGACCGGCAACATTCACCCGAATACCCAATGCGCCCATACGCATCGTGTTTTGCACAGAGCGCTTCATCGCGCGCCGGAATGAAACACGGCGCTCAAGTTGCTGAGCAATGCTGTCAGCCACCAGTTGCGCGTCCATTTCCGGCTTGCGGACTTCGACAATATTCAGGTGCAACTCGCTGTCGGTCATTTTCGCCAGCTTTTTGCGCAGCGTTTCAATATCCGCACCCTTTTTGCCGATGATGACACCGGGGCGCGCCGTATGAATTGTGACACGGCATTTCTTGTGCGGGCGTTCGATGATCACACGGCTGATACCAGCCTGCTTGCAATCATCATTAATGAACTCACGCATTTTGATATCTTCCAAAAGAAGATTGCCGAAATCTTTGGTTTCAGCATACCAGCGGCTGTCCCAGGTGCGGTTCACCTGCAGGCGCATGCCAATCGGATTTACCTTATGACCCATCAGGCTTGCTCCTCAACTTGACGCACCAGAATGGTGAGCTCTGAAAACGGCTTCATGATCTTGCCAAACCGGCCACGCGCCCGTGGGCGGCCGCGCTTCATGGTCAGGTTCTTGCCGACATAGGCTTCGGCCACGATCAGTTCATCCACATCCAGATTGTGGTTGTTTTCAGCGTTCGCAATCGCGGACTGAAGGCATTTCTTCACATCCTCGGCAATCCGCTTTTTCGAGAAAGTCAGGTCCGCAAGGGCCTTGTCAACTTTCTTGCCGCGGATCATTGCGGCGACCAGATTCAGTTTTTGCGGGCTCGTACGAAGCATCTTGGCTTTTGCCATTGCTTCATTCTCGGCCACGCGGCGGGAATTTTTTACCTTGCCCATGACTTATTTCCGCTTCGCTTTTTTGTCGGCGGCATGACCGTAATAGGTCCGAGTTGGCGAATACTCACCGAACTTCTGACCAATCATGTCTTCCGTGACATTGACAGGAATATGTTTGCGGCCGTTGTAAACACCAAACGTCAGACCCACAAACTGGGGCAGGATCGTTGATCGGCGCGACCATATCTTGATAACTTCGTGACGGCCGGATTCGCGGCTCTTTTCGGCTTTTTTAAGCACATAAGAATCGACAAACGGGCCTTTCCATACAGAACGTGACATGATTACCGACCCTTCTTCTTGGCGTGACGTGAACGAAGAATAAGCTTGCTCGAAGCTTTCTTCTTGTTCCGGGTGCGTGCGCCCTTTGTGGGCTTGCCCCAGGGGCTGACCGGGTGACGGCCACCCGAGGTGCGACCCTCACCACCGCCGTGCGGGTGATCAACAGGGTTCATGACAACGCCGCGAACAGAGGGCCGAATGCCCTTGTGCCGGTTGCGGCCGGCCTTACCCAGGTTCTGGTTGCTGTTATCTGGGTTTGAAACCGCGCCAACAGTGGCCATGCATTCCTGACGAACCATCCGCAATTCACCCGAGGAAAGACGAATCTGGGCGTACCCACCATCACGTCCGACAAACTGCGCATAAGTCCCGGCGGCACGGGCGATCTGCCCGCCTTTGCCTGGCTTCATCTCAACGTTATGCACGATTGTGCCAATTGGCATGCCGGAAAACGGCATTGCGTTACCCGGCTTCACGTCAGCCTTGGCAGAGGCAATGATCTTGTCGCCAACGGCCAGGCGTTGCGGCGCCAGGATATAGGCCTGCTCACCGTCGCTGTATTTCACCAGCGCGATAAAGGCGGTACGGTTGGGATCGTATTCGATCCTTTCCACAGTTGCCGGAACATCAAATTTCCGCCGCTTGAAATCAATGATGCGGTAGAGGCGTTTTGCCCCTCCGCCGATACGACGCATCGTAATCCGTCCGGTATTGTTCCGGCCACCCGATTTCGTCAAACCCTGTGTAAGGGATTTGACCGGGCGTCCTTTCCAAAGCTCCGAACGGTCGATCAGAACCAGCCCACGCTGGCCTGGCGTCGTCGGTTTATACGACTTGAGTGCCATGCTTTCTGTCTTCCGTTAGCTTTGACCCGTTACCGGGCCGGATTGAAATAGTCACGGCCCCGCATACGCCGGGGCCGATAGATTCGCTGCCTTCTATCAAAGGCCCGTGGAAACGTCGATAGTATTACCCTCTTCCAGGGTAACATATGCCTTTTTCACGTCCTTACGCTTGCCCGGTTTCCCGCGAAAACGTTTGGTCTTGCCTTTGGTAATGGTTGTGTTGACCGCTTTCACCTTTACACCAAACAGGCTTTCGACCGCCTTTTTGATCATCGGCTTGTTGGCGTCGATCGCCACCTCGAACACAACGGCATTGGCCTCGGAAGCCATGGTCGCCTTCTCGGTGATAACCGGCTTGCGGATCACATCATAGAGTTCTGCCTTCGTGCTCATTTCAGTCGAGCCTCCAGTGCTTCGACACCTGCTTTGGTCAACACCAGAGTGTCGCGCTTCAGGATGTCATAAACATTTGCGCCCATCGACGGCAGAATATCCAGACCTTCGATATTCCCAGCGGCCTTGGCAAAGTTTTCGTTCACCTCGGCACCATCGATCACCAGGGCACGTTTCCAGCCCAACTCTTTCATGGCCTTGGCCAGCACGCTGGTCTTGGCTTCTTTCAGTTCGGCTGCATCAATCACGACCAGTTCTCCCGCACCGGCCTTGGCGCTCAGTGCATGGCGCAGGCCCAGTTTGCGGAATTTCTTGGTCAGATCATGCGCATGGCTGCGCGGGGTCGGGCCCTTATATACACCACCTTTGCGGAAGATCGGCGCATTCCGGTCACCGTGACGTGCACCGCCGGTGCCCTTTTGGCGATAGATCTTCTTGGTGGAATAGCTGGTTTCCGACCGGGTCTTGACCTTGTGGGTGCCGGCCTGGGCACGGGCCCGCTGCCAGCGCACCACGCGATGCAGGATATCGGCGCGCGGTTCCAGCCCAAAAATCTCGTCATCGAGATCAATCGAGCCGGCCTTTTTGGCGTCGAGTTTTATGACATCAGTTTTCATTCTTCAGCCCCTCCTTCCGGAGCCTCTGCCGGTGCTTCCTGAGCCGAAGCTTCGGCGGCAGCAGCCGATTTCAGAGCCGCCGGGAACGGAACACCGTCCGGCAATTTCTTCTTGACCGCATCCTTCACCGTCACCCAGCCACCTTTGGAGCCGGGAACAGCGCCTTTGATCATGATCAGCCCACGATCGGCATCTGTACGCACAACTTCCAAATTCTGGGTGGTGACGCGTGCAGCCCCCATATGTCCGGCCATCTTCTTGCCCTTGAACACTTTGCCAGGGTCCTGACACTGGCCGGTAGACCCATGCGAACGGTGGCTGATCGACACACCGTGCGTTGCGCGCAAACCGCCAAAATTATGCCGTTTCATGGCACCGGCAAATCCTTTGCCGATGGACGTTCCGGAAACGTCAACCTTTTGACCTTCAACGAAATGCTTGGCCGAAATCTCTTCACCAACACCAATAAGGTTGTCGGCAGAGACACGAAATTCTGCAATCTTCCGCTTCGGCGCGACTTTCGCAGTGGCAAAATGGCCGCGCATCGCTTTCGATACCCGTTTCACCTTTGCCGTACCGGCGCCGAGTTGAACAGCCGTGTAACCATCCTTTTCAGCGGTGCGCTGTGCAACCACCTGAAGGTTTTCCAACTGAAGAACCGTCACAGGAATCTGTTTCCCGTCCTCCATGAAAAGCCGGGTCATGCCGACTTTCTTTGCAATGATACCAGAGCGCATCTGCTTATGCCCCCTCAAACCTTGATTTCAACGTCAACACCGGCCGCCAGGTCGAGCTTCATCAGCGCGTCAACGGTCTGTGGTGTCGGGTCAACGATATCCAGCAGCCGTTTATGCGTGCGGATCTCGAACTGATCACGGGATTTCTTGTCAACGTGAGGACCACGCAGAACCGTGAATTTTTCAATCTTGTTCGGCAGAGGAATCGGGCCGCGCACAGTGGCGCCTGTCCGTTTCGCTGTATTGACAATCTCCTGCGTGCTGGCATCCAGAACGCGATGGTCAAAGGCCTTCAGCCGTATGCGAATATTTTGGCTTTGCATCTATTTAGCCTCTCGCGGCGTTGGAGTTGATAGGTGGAGCGGGGATCATTCCCCGCCCCACGTCGAACCCGGATTTTGGATTACTCGAAGATTTTGGAGACGACGCCGGCGCCGACGGTGCGGCCGCCTTCGCGGATGGCAAAGCGCAGGCCTTCTTCCATGGCGATCGGTGCGATCAGTTCGACGTTGAACTTCAGGTTGTCACCCGGCATCACCATTTCCGTGCCGTCCGGCAGTTCGACCGTGCCGGTCACATCCGTCGTGCGGAAGTAGAACTGCGGCCGGTAGTTCTTGAAAAACGGCGTGTGGCGCCCGCCCTCTTCCTTGGTCAGAATATAGGCTTCCGCCTCGAATTTGGTGTGCGGCTTGACCGACCCCGGTGCACACAGCACCTGGCCACGCTCAACCCCGTCACGATCGATCCCGCGCAACAGCGCGCCGATGTTGTCGCCCGCCTCGCCGCGATCCAGCAGCTTGCGGAACATTTCAACACCCGTGCAGGTGGTTTTCGTGGTCGGGCGGATGCCGACGATCTCGATCTCGTCGCCGACGTTGATCACGCCGCGCTCAACCCGGCCCGTCACAACCGTACCACGGCCCGAAATCGAGAACACATCCTCGATCGGCAGCAGGAACGGCTGGTCGATCGGCCGTGCCGGCGTCGGGATGTATTCATCCACAGCCGCCATCAGTTCGCGGATCTTGTTCTCGCCGATTTCCGGGTCACGACCCTCCATCGCCGCCAGGGCAGACCCGGCGATGATCGGAATGTCGTCGCCGGGGAAATCATACGAACTCAGCAGCTCGCGGATCTCCATCTCGACAAGCTCCAGAAGCTCTTCGTCGTCAACCTGGTCAACCTTGTTCATGAAAACAACCAGCGCCGGAACACCAACCTGACGCGCCAGCAGGATGTGCTCGCGGGTTTGCGGCATCGGGCCGTCCGCCGCAGAAACCACCAGAATCGCGCCATCCATCTGCGCCGCACCCGTGATCATGTTCTTCACATAATCCGCGTGGCCAGGGCAATCAACATGCGCGTAATGCCGGTTGTCCGTCTCATATTCAACATGCGCCGTCGAGATCGTGATCCCGCGCGCCTTCTCCTCCGGCGCACCGTCAATCTGGTCATACGCCTGAAAATCACCGAAATACTTCGTGATCGCCGCCGTCAGTGTCGTCTTGCCGTGGTCAACATGACCAATCGTGCCAACGTTCACATGCGGCTTGTTACGCTCAAACTTTTCCTTTGCCATGGTGGCCTCCTGTTAATCTTGGGTGCGGTAAGCGGGCAGTCCCTCTTACGCAAATTTAGCCTGAATTTCCTCTGAGATGCTTTGCGGCACCGGTTCATAGTGATCGAACAACATTGTAAAGTTGGCACGGCCCGAAGACATGGACCGCAATGTGTTGATGTAGCCGAACATGTTGGCCAGTGGTACAAACGCGTTGATGACAATCGCGTTGCCGCGCGTTTCCTGCCCTTGAACCTGGCCGCGACGCGATGTCAGGTCGCCGATGATGTTGCCGGTGTATTCCTCCGGCGTCACGACCTCGACTTTCATCACGGGTTCCAGCATTTTCGCACCGGCCTTCTTCAGACCCTCACGCATGGCTGCACGGGCAGCGATTTCAAATGCCAGCACCGAGGAGTCAACATCATGGTAGGCCCCGTCGATCAGGGATACCTTGAAATCAATCACCGGGAAGCCGGCCAGAGGGCCGCTGTCCATGACCGATTTGATGCCTTTTTCCACACCCGGAATGTATTCTTTCGGGATGGAACCGCCAACAATCTTGGACTCGAACGAATAACCTTCGCCCGGCTCTGTCGGGCTGATGACCATTTTGACCCGCGCAAACTGACCCGAACCACCCGACTGCTTTTTATGGGTGTAGTCAATTTCAGCTTCATGGCCGATGGTTTCCCGGTAGGCCACTTGCGGCGCGCCGATATTGGCCTCAACCTTGAATTCGCGCTTCAGGCGGTCAACCAGGATATCAAGGTGAAGTTCACCCATACCTTTCATGATCGTCTGCCCCGATTCAAGATCGGTCTCCACCCGGAAAGACGGGTCTTCGGCGGCGAGCCGTGCCAGCCCCTGTGACATCTTTTCCTGATCGGCCTTGGTTTTCGGCTCAACCGCGATTTCGATCACCGGATCCGGGAAGGTCATGGTTTCAAGGACAACCGGCGCCTTTGGATCACAAAGCGTATCACCCGTTGTTGTATCCTTGAGGCCGGCAAGCGCAATGATGTCGCCGGAGAAGGCCTCTTCGATTTCTTCCCGGTTGTTCGAATGCATCATCATCATCCGGCCAATGCGCTCTTTCTTGCCCTTGGTCGAGTTCAGGATGGCGTCACCCTTGCTCAGGGTCCCGGAATAAATGCGGGTGAACGTCAGCGAGCCGACAAACGGATCGTTCATGATTTTGAAGGCCAGAGCAGAAAACGGCATTTCATCATCCGCACGACGCGGGATGTTGCGGGTTTCTGTTTCGTCACCCGGCTCAAAACCCATGTAATCTTTCACATCCAGGGGGCTGGGCAAATAATCGATCACCGCATTGAGCAGCGGTTGAACGCCTTTATTCTTAAAGGCAGACCCCGCCAGAACAGGAACGAATTCCATGGCGATTGTTCCCTTGCGAATCAAATTACGCAGGGTTGCCACATCCGGTTCGTTGCCTTCAAGATAAGCTTCCATGGCATCGTCATCCATTTCGACGGCCATTTCGATCATCTCGTTGCGCATCTCTTCGGCTCTGTCCTTGAGGCTGTCGCGAATTTCGCGCAACTCCCAGGTCGCACCGAGATCTTCTCCGGCCCAGACCCATTCCTGCATGGTTACCAAATCGACAATGCCTTCCAGCTCTGTTTCAGCACCAATCGGCATCTGGATCGGCATCGGGCGCGCACCGGTACGGTCTGCAATCATGCGGACGCAATTGTCGAAATCGGCGCCAACCTTGTCCATCTTGTTGACGAACACGATACGCGGCACGTGGTAGCGGTCGGCCTGACGCCAGACGGTTTCAGTCTGAGGCTCAACCCCGGCGTTGGCATCCAGCACGGCAACCGCGCCATCCAGAACCGCCAGCGAACGCTCAACTTCAATTGTAAAGTCAACGTGGCCGGGGGTGTCGATGATATTCAGACGATGCTTCTCGGATTCAGCCGTTTTACCATCTTCGGTGCGCTCCCAGAATGTGGTTGTCGCTGCCGAAGTGATGGTGATCCCGCGTTCCTGCTCCTGCTCCATCCAGTCCATCGTCGCGGCACCATCGTGCACCTCGCCGATGTTGTGGGACTTGCCGGTGTAATACAGAATCCGCTCGGTGCAGGTGGTTTTGCCTGCATCGATATGGGCCATGATGCCGAAGTTGCGGTATCGCTCAAGTGGGTATTCGCGTGCCATTGGATTGGGCCTATGCCTAAAGGGTTACCAGCGGTAATGGCTGAAAGCTTTGTTCGCTTCTGCCATCTTGTGTGTGTCTTCGCGTTTTTTCACGGCTGCGCCACGGCCGTTGACAGCGTCCATCAGTTCGCCTGCCAGACGCTCTTCCATGGTGTTTTCATTGCGCTTGCGTGCGGCAATGATCAACCAGCGGATAGCCAGTGCCTCGCGGCGCTCGGGGCGCACTTCTACGGGAACCTGATAAGTGGCACCACCAACCCGGCGGGACCGCACCTCGACAGACGGTTTGATATTGTCCAGGGCTTCATGGAACACTTCCACAGGCGCGCGCTTGATTTTGCCCTCAACCCGATCCATCGCATTGTAGACAATTCTTTCGGCGACAGATTTCTTGCCGTCGATCATCAGATTGTTCATGAATTTTGTCAGAACCTGATCACCAAACTTGGCATCAGGCAGGACTTCGCGTTTTTCGGCAGCGTGACGACGGGACATCTCGCTCTCTCCTTATTTGGGGCGCTTGGCGCCGTATTTCGAACGGCGTTGCTTACGGTCTTTGACGCCTTGGGTATCCAATACGCCACGCAGGATGTGATAACGGACACCCGGAAGGTCTTTTACACGGCCGCCACGGATCAGAACCACCGAGTGCTCCTGCAGGTTGTGGCTCTCACCGGGGATGTAGCTGATGACCTCAAAGCCATTTGTCAGACGCACTTTGGCAACCTTCCGCATGGCCGAGTTCGGCTTTTTGGGTGTTGTGGTATAAACGCGCGTGCAGACACCGCGTTTCTGCGGGCAGCCCTCAAGATGGAGGGATTTTGAGCGTTTCACTTTCGGCTGCCGCGGCTTGCGGATCAGCTGTTGTATCGTTGGCATTCCGGTCTATCCCCGTGTTGCACCACATTAATTTCTTCCAACGGAGCACGCTCCGCATATTTCAAGCGCCTCACGCATTCGCAAAACGCAAAAACCGCTACGCCCCTGCCTTTTGGGACGACGCGGTGGGTATCCAGAGGATCGGGGCCAAGGCCCGGATCATGACCACTACAGTTCTGAGTTAGGCAACGGGGAAAACCCCTAGCCCAAGTGGGCGCCGTATATGAGGAGTCGCGAACCTTGTCAACAGTGTGAAGACACGAAGTTCACACCCCGGCCTGCCCCTGGGTACGCGGCCGCTTCAGGCGCGCCTCGCGATACAGGGTAAAAGCGCCCATCAGAACAACGATGACGCTTCCAGTCAACGTCAGCAAATCCGGCCATTCTCCGAAAAAAACATAGCCCAGCAGCAGGGCCCATAGCAGGCTCGTATAGCGAAATGGCGTTACAAAGGCGATATCACCAACCCGCATGACCATGACACTGAAAAGCGAGCCGCCAATAATGAAAACCACGGCTGCAAACAGCAGCGCCAGGCTTTTGCCGCCCACATATGCCCAGGGCTCAAACGCTGCGCCGGCCCCCGCCGCCAATGTCACCCCGGCCGTGCTGACAAGAGCCACAAGGGTTGAAGGAACAGTTCGGGACATGCGGCGCACACTCAAATCGCGCAAGGTTACAAAGCCAACAGCAATCAGGGCATAAACGGAATAGATGGAAAACCCCTCCATCCCGGGCCGCACGATCAGCATTACTCCGGCAAACCCGATCATAATCGCCAAAAGCCGCCGCCAGCCGATCGGCTCTTTCAGAAACAGCGCCGCCGCAAGTGTCACTGTCAGCGGCAATGCCTGAAGGATCGCGGTAACATTTGCCTGTGGTGCGTTGAACAGCGCAGTAACAAAGAACCAGGCCGCCCCCATTTCCGCGAAAGTACGCAAGACAATCAGGAACCAATCCCTGCCTGGCAACATGGTGAACAAAACGCCTGAACGATATGCCATGACCGCCAGAAAGGCGACAGTCGCGATGCCGCGCAGAAAAATCGCCTGAAACAACGGCAAATCTCCGGCCAGGGCCTTCATGCAGCTGTCATTCAATGTATAGGCGGCCATCGAGGCCATCATCAGCACCGCGCCGTGCATGTTATCACTCAGATGTCGCAAATTTCGCCTGTCCCGGATTTACTTTTGGGGTTTTCCTTCTGCTCTTGCCCTGCATGGACTGGCTGCCAGATTAATCCAAGCAGTATTTTTCAGGTAATTTTATCTGAAAGGCCGGCAAACGGGTTCGGGTCTGGGCAGGCTGTGTACTGATTTGCCTGGGAAATGCAAAAGCCCCGCACCAGGATGCGGGGCCTTCACTTGATATATTTTATTGACCAATTGTCCTATTGATCAATCGTCGCGGCTTTCCGGCGTATCGACCAGACCGCTTTCGAAATCATCACCCCCCATGACATCATCGGTCGGGGCTGCCAGAGCTGCCGCCGCCTGAGCCTCGGCCTTGCGCGCATCAATAACCTTCTGATCGCGTTCCTGGGCGATGCGACGGGCCTGTTGCGTGGCCCCGCCGGTCCCGGCCGGGATAAGACGGCCAACAATAACGTTTTCCTTCAGGCCAATCAGTTTATCGCGTTTGCCCTGAACAGACGCCTCGGTCAGAACCCGCGTGGTTTCCTGGAAGGATGCGGCCGAGATGAAGGAACGCGTTTGCAGGCTGGCCTTGGTGATCCCCAGCAGAACCGGCTCGGCTTTGGCGGGGCGGCGCCCTTCGGCCAGGGCCTTCTCATTTGCCGCATCCAGTTCGGCCCTGTCCACATGTTCGCCTTTCAGAAGCGTGGTTTCGCCACTATCCTGAATCTCCCATTTCTGCAGCATCTGGCGCACGATCACTTCGATATGCTTGTCGTTGATCTTGACGCCTTGCAACCGGTAGACGTCCTGAACCTCGTCGACCATATAGTCGGCCAGGGCCTCTACCCCCATCACCGCAAGAATATCATGCGGTGCGGGGTTGCCGTCCATGAGGAACTCACCCTTTTGTACAAAATCCCCTTCAGCGACGGGAATATGCTTGCCTTTGGGCACCATGTATTCGACCGGCTCCAACGTGTCATCGGCCGGCTCGATCGAAATGCGGCGTTTGTTCTTGTAATCACGCCCATAACGGACGTAACCGTCGATCTCCGCAATCACCGCGTGATCCTTGGGGCGACGTGCCTCAAAGAGCTCCGCAACCCGCGGCAGACCACCTGTGATGTCCTTGGTCTTGGCGCCCTCGCGCGGGATGCGTGCAATGACATCACCCGCATTGATCTCCTGCCCTTCTTCGACAGACAGAACCGCATCGACCGACATGGCATAGGTTGCCGGATTATCATTGCTCAGGCGCATGGGTTCCCCGGTCTTGGGGTCCATGATGATGATTTCCGGCTTCAGGTCACTTCCTTTCGGGGCAGACCGCCAATCCGTGACGATCTTCTGTGTCATGCCGGTTGCATCGTCGGTTTCTTCGCGCACCGAAATGCCGGGAATCAGATCCACAAGCCGGGCAACACCGGATTTTTCGGCAATGATCGGCAACGTATAAGGATCCCATTCAAACAGCTTTTCGCCGCGTTTGACCTTCTGGCCTTCCTTCACATGCAGTTTGGAACCATAGCTCAGCTTGTGGCTGGCAAGCTCCTGGCCGGAATCATCGGCAATTATCAGTTGCATGTTCCGGCCCATGACGATGCTGTCACCAGCCGCATTTTCCAGCAGGTTTGCATTCTTGAATACGACCTTGCCCTCGTGCGAGGATTCCAGGAAGGATTGTTGGCCACCTTGTGCAATGCCACCAATGTGGAACGTCCGCATTGTCAGCTGTGTCCCCGGCTCACCAATCGATTGAGCCGCAATGATACCGACAGCCTCGCCCTGGTTGACCAGCGTCCCGCGGGCCAGATCGCGACCATAGCACATGGCACAGACGCCCTCTTTGGCTTCGCAGGTCAGGGGGCTGCGAATACGCATGCTTGTGATACCGGCGGCTTCCACCGCATCGGCCTTGTACTCGTCGATCAGTTCGTTTTTCGACAACAGAATCTCATCCGTTCCCGGTTTCAGAACATCATCAGCCGAGACCCGCCCCAGAATACGTTCTGAAAGCGATGCAACCACTTCACCGTCATTCACAGCCGGTTTTGCCGTGATCGCCAGTTCCGTACCGCAATCATGCTCACGCACGATGCAGTCCTGAGCGACATCAACCAGACGGCGCGTCAGATAGCCCGAGTTGGCGGTTTTCAGCGCCGTATCCGCGAGGCCCTTACGTGCCCCGTGTGTCGAGTTGAAGTACTCAAGCACCGTCAGGCCTTCCTTGAAGTTCGAGATGATCGGAGTTTCGATAATCTCGCCAGAAGGTTTGGCCATCAGGCCGCGCATACCACCAAGCTGCTTCATCTGCGCCGGGGAACCCCGCGCGCCGGAATGAGACATCATGTAAACGCTGTTGGGCTCCATTTCCGCCCCGGCATCGTCAACACGAACAGATGAAATCTCGTCCATCATGGCCGCAGCCACCTTGTCGGAACACTTCGACCAGGCATCGACAACCTTGTTGTACTTTTCACCCTGAGTAATCAGACCGTCCAGATACTGTTGCTCGAATTCCTTTACCTGATCCCTCGTCTCATTGACGATGCTCCATTTGCTTTCAGGAATAACCATATCGTCCTTGCCGAACGAAATCCCGGCTTTGAACGCCTGGCGGAAGCCTGTCACCATGATCTGATCACAGAAGATGACGGATTCCTTCTGACCACAGTAACGATAGACCGTATCAATAACCTGCTGCACTTCTTTCTTGCGCAGCAGACGATTGACCAGATCAAAAGGCGCCTTGGCATTCTGCGGCAACAAAGCCCCCAGCAGAACGCGGCCCGGCGTGGTTTCATACCGCTTCAGAACCACATTTCCTTCGTCGTCAATCTGCGGAACGCGTGCTGTGACCCGCGCATGAAGATGGACATCGCCCGCGTCCAGTGCATGACGGATTTCTTCGACACTGGCAAAGGACATGCCCTCACCCTTCATGCCTTTTCTGTCCATCGTCATATAGTAGATGCCCAGGATCATGTCCTGAGAAGGCACGATGATCGGGGCACCATTGGCCGGTGACAAAACGTTATTTGTCGACATCATCAGCACGCGTGCTTCCAACTGGGCCTCAAGGCTCAGCGGCACGTGAACTGCCATCTGATCGCCGTCAAAGTCAGCGTTAAACGCCGAACAGACCAGCGGGTGCAACTGGATCGCCTTGCCTTCGATCAATACCGGTTCAAAGGCCTGGATCCCCAGCCGGTGCAACGTCGGCGCCCGGTTCAGCATCACCGGATGTTCGCGGATCACCTCGTCCAGAATATCCCAGACCTCGGGACGTTCCTTTTCGACCAGCTTTTTCGCCTGCTTGACCGTGCTGGAAAGCCCCTTGGCCTCAAGCCGCGAATAGATGAACGGCTTGAACAGCTCCAGTGCCATCTTTTTCGGCAAACCACACTGATGCAGCTTCAGTTCCGGCCCGGTCACGATGACCGAGCGGCCGGAAAAGTCTACGCGTTTTCCCAAGAGGTTCTGGCGGAAGCGGCCCTGCTTGCCCTTCAGCATGTCCGAAAGCGATTTCAGCGGTCGCTTGTTAGCCCCGGTAATCACCCGACCGCGACGGCCGTTGTCAAACAGCGCGTCGACGGATTCCTGCAACATCCGCTTTTCGTTGCGCACGATGATGTCGGGCGCGCGCAGTTCGATCAGCCGCTTCAGGCGGTTGTTGCGGTTGATCACCCGGCGGTAAAGATCGTTCAGATCCGAGGTGGCAAAACGGCCGCCGTCCAGTGGCACCAGCGGGCGCAGTTCAGGCGGAATAACCGGAACCACCGTCAGAATCATCCATTCCGGACGGTTGCCGCTTTCGATAAAGCTCTCGACAATCTTCAGCCGCTTGATGATCTTTTTCGGCTTCAGTTCGCCTGTGGCAACCGCCAAATCCGCCCGCAGTTGTTCGGCTTCGCTTTCCAGATCAATCTGGCTCAGCATCTCCCGAATGGCCTCGGCCCCGATCCCGGCGGTGAAGGCGTCCATCCCATACTGGTCCTGGGCGTCCATATATTCTTCTTCCGACATCAACTGGCCATAAGTCAGGTCCGTCAGCCCCGGCTCGATCACCACATAGTTCTCGAAATACAGAATACGTTCCAGATCACGCAGCGTCATATCCAGCATCAGGCCGATACGCGACGGCAGTGATTTCAGAAACCAGATATGGGCAACGGGTGCAGCCAGTTCGATATGGCCCATACGCTCGCGGCGCACTTTCTGCAGCGTCACTTCCACACCGCATTTTTCGCAGACAACACCGCGGTATTTCATGCGCTTGTATTTGCCGCAAAGGCATTCATAATCCTTGATCGGGCCAAAGATACGCGCACAAAACAGGCCGTCGCGTTCGGGTTTGAACGTGCGGTAGTTGATGGTTTCCGGTTTCTTGATTTCACCGTAAGACCAGCTGAGAATGCGCTCCGGGCTGGCAAGCGAGATCTTGATCTCGTCAAACACCTTGGGCGGGGTCAGCGGGTTAAACGGGTTGTTTGTCAGTTCCTGGTTCATTTTGATATCCTCAAATCTGTGCAGAGCGGCTGTTGGAGCGGGGTGATTGCATTACCCCGCTACTCGTCCTCCTCCGCATCCAGGAGTTCCATATTCAGGCCAAGCCCACGAACCTCCTTGACAAGCACGTTAAAGCTTTCGGGCACACCGGCCTCGAAATTGTCTTCGCCCTTGACGATGGATTCATAAACCTTGGTCCGACCGGCGACATCGTCTGATTTGACAGTCAACATCTCCTGCAAAGTATAGGCTGCGCCATAGGCTTCCAGGGCCCAGACCTCCATTTCACCGAAACGCTGCCCGCCAAACTGTGCCTTACCGCCCAGTGGCTGTTGCGTAACCAGGCTGTACGGGCCGGTGGAACGCGCGTGGATTTTCTCATCCACCAGGTGGTGCAGCTTCAGCAGGTACTTGGCCCCGACGGTCACCGGACGCGCAAACTGCTCGCCTGTGCGACCGTCAAACAATATCGACTGGCCGCTTTCGGCGAACCCTGCCCGCTTCAGGGCATCGTTCACATCCGTCTCTTTGGCGCCGTCAAATACCGGTGTTGCAATCGGAACCGCACGGGTAACGTTCCCTGCTGTCTCCAGCAGGCGTTCCTCGTCCATGTTCTCAAAGGCGTCCTGATACATCTCATCGCCATAGGCCAGTTTCATCGCATCCCGCACGGGCGTCATATCACCGGAACGGCGATACTCCTTCAGGGCTTCGTCGATATTCAGGCCAAGACCACGCGCCGCCCAACCCATATGGGTTTCCAGAATTTGCCCGACATTCATCCGGCTGGGTACACCCAGTGGATTGAGGCAGAAGTCAACCGGAGTCCCGTCAGCCAGGAACGGCATGTCCTCCATCGGGACAACACGGGAAATAACCCCCTTGTTGCCGTGGCGGCCGGCCATCTTGTCACCCGGCTGCAACTTGCGCTTTACCGCGACAAAGACCTTGACCATCTTCATGACACCCGGCGGCAGGTCGTCACCGCGACGCACCTTCTCAACCTTGTCCTCAAAACGCGCATCCAGCGCACGTTTCTGGGCTTCGTACTGGGCGTTCAGGGCTTCGACGTGCGAAGCATCTTTCTCGTCCTCCAAGGCCAGTTGCCACCACTGCCCCTTGCTCAGGCTGTCCAGCAGTTCCTCGGTAATTTCCGATTTTGGCGGAACGCCTTTCGGGCCTTTTACTGCAATCTTGCCAAGGATCATATCCTTGAGGCGGGCATAGGTGTTGCGATCCAGAATCGCCATCTCGTCATCCCGGTCACGGGCCAGGCTCTCGACCTCTTCCCGTTCAATCTGCAAGGCGCGCTCGTCTTTCTCAACGCCGTGGCGATTGAAAACGCGAACCTCGACAACCGTTCCGAAATCACCGGGTGGCAGGCGCAGAGACGTGTCGCGCACATCCGATGCCTTTTCACCAAAGATGGCACGCAAAAGCTTTTCTTCCGGTGTCATCGGGCTTTCACCCTTTGGTGTGATCTTGCCGACCAGAATGTCCGCAGGCCCGACTTCGGCACCGATGTAGACAATTCCGGCCTCGTCAAGGTTGCGAAGCGCTTCTTCACCCACATTCGGGATGTCCCGGGTAATCTCTTCCGGCCCCAGCTTGGTGTCGCGGGCCGCCACTTCGAACTCTTCGATGTGGACCGAGGTGAAAACATCGTCACGAACGATACGCTCACTGATCAGGATCGAGTCTTCGTAGTTGTAACCGTTCCATGGCATGAAGGCGACAATCACGTTTTTGCCAAGCGCCAGTTCGCCCATGTCCGTTGACGGGCCATCGGCGATGACTTCGCCCTTGTGAACCTGATCACCGACCTTCACCAGCGGGCGCTGGTTGATGCAGGTGTTCTGGTTTGATCGCTGGAACTTGCGCAAGCGATAAATATCAACACCCGGATCCCCCGGATCCATATCTTCGGTCGCGCGGACGACGATACGGGTTGCGTCAACCTGGTCAATGATCCCGCCGCGTTTTGCCATGATGGCTGCGCCTGAATCCCGGGCCACGATGGCCTCCATGCCTGTACCCACAAACGGGGCCTCGGCCTGAAGCAGAGGCACGGCCTGACGTTGCATGTTCGACCCCATCAGCGCCCGGTTGGCGTCGTCATTTTCCAGAAACGGGATAAGGGCGGCCGCAACCGAAACCAGCTGTTTCGGACTCACGTCGATCAGATCAACCTGATCGCGCGGGCTGAGCACATAATCACCAGATTTCCGGGTGGAGACCAGATCATTGATAAAGCTGCCGTTTTCATCCAGCGTCGCGTTGGCCTGTGCCACGGTGTGCCGCATTTCCTCGGTGGCAGACATGTAATGAACTTCGTCCGTTACATGCCCGTCTTTGACAACCCGGTAAGGCGTTTCGATAAAGCCGTATTTGTTGACCCGGGCAAAAGTCGCCAGCGAGTTGATCAGACCGATATTCGGCCCCTCCGGCGTTTCGATCGGGCACATGCGGCCGTAATGGGTCGGGTGTACGTCACGTACTTCAAACCCGGCGCGTTCGCGCGTCAGACCACCCGGCCCGAGTGCGGACAGGCGGCGCTTGTGCGTGACTTCCGACAGCGGGTTGTTCTGGTCCATGAACTGCGAGAGCTGCGAGGAACCGAAGAATTCGCGCACAGCGGCAGCCGCCGGCTTGGCGTTGATCAGATCCTGCGGCATCACGGTGTCGATTTCCACCGACGACATGCGCTCCTTGATCGCGCGCTCCATGCGCAACAGGCCAACCCGGTACTGGTTTTCCATCAACTCGCCCACCGAACGAACCCGACGGTTGCCCAGATGGTCGATATCGTCAATACTGCCGCGTCCGTCGCGCAGTTCGACAAGTGCCTTGATGCAGGCAATGATATCTTCCTTGCGCAACGTCCTTTGCGTATCCGGCGCATCCAGGGCCAGGCGCATATTCATTTTCACCCGCCCAACTGCCGACAGATCATAGCGTTCACTGTCAAAGAACAACGTGTCAAACAGGGCGCTTGCGGCCTCAACGGTTGGCGGTTCACCCGGACGCATGACGCGGTAGATGTCCATCAGCGCCGTGTCGCGGCCCATGTTCTTGTCAACGGCCAGGGTATTGCGAATGTAGGGGCCGACATTGACGTTATCGATATCCAGAACCGGAATATCGGTGATTCCGGCGTCCAGCAGTTCTTTCAGGGTGCCGCCAATGACTTCTCCGTCCTTGTCGACTTCCCAAGTCAGTTCATCGCCCGCTTCGACGTAGATCGCGCCCGTATCTTCGTTGATGATATCCTTGGCGACAAACTTGCCGATAATCTGCTCAAAAGGCACCAGCAGGTTTTTGACCTTGCCTTCGTCAATCAGCTTTTTCACCGCGCGCGGTGTTATCTTCTTGCCGGCTTCGGCAATGACTTCACCGGTCTTGGAATCAACCAGATCAAATGCGGGCCGGGTACCGCGCACGCGCTCCGGAAAAAACTTGGTGACCCACGCCTTTTTCTTTTTGTTCAGCTTGTACTGAACCGTATCGTAATAGGCATCCATGATCGCTTCCTGATCCAGCCCCAGTGCATATAGCAGGGTGGTCACAGGCAGTTTGCGCCGGCGATCGATTCTGGCAAAGACGATATCCTTTGCGTCGAATTCGAAATCCAGCCAGGACCCGCGATACGGGATGATACGACAGGCAAACAGCAGCTTGCCGGAACTGTGGGTCTTGCCTTTATCGTGGTCAAAAAACACGCCGGGAGAGCGGTGCATCTGGGAAACAATCACCCGTTCTGTGCCGTTGACAACAAAGGTTCCGTTTGGCGTCATCAGGGGCATATCGCCCATGAACACATCCTGTTCCTTGATGTCCTTGACCGATTTCGCGCCGGTATCTTCGTCAATATCAAAGACGATCAGGCGCAGCGTTACCTTGAGCGGGGCGCTATAGGTCATATCGCGCTGCTGACATTCTTCGACGTCATATTTCGGCTTTTCCAGTTCGTATTTCACGAATTCCAGAACCGATGTTTCGTTGAAATCCTTGATCGGAAAGACCGACTGGAAAACACCCATGATGCCTTCACCATCCTGGGGTTCGGGCTGCTCTCCTGATTTCAGGAAAAGATCATACGAGGATTTCTGAACCTCGATCAGATTCGGCATATCCAGAACTTCACGGATTTTGCCATAGCTTCTGCGGAGCCGCTTTTGGCCTACGTAGGATTGCGCCATGCTTGATGTCACCTTTCAGCTTTTCGCGGGCACGTCCAAGTCGGGGAACCAAGGCCGCGCCGCACACGAAACAGGGGGTTGGGATCACTTCCTGCAAACCGTCCCACCGATCTGCGCCCGATCCCGAAAACCGCACCTTGGAAAAACCATGCCCTGCGGTCGTCACACGGCCTTTCCAAGACGGGCTCGGCTGAACCCGGTTTGCCACCGGATTCAGCCTGATTACTTACTGCTGGGCCTGTTCGCCCTGCACTCTTATTTGACTTCGACTTCTGCGCCAGCTGCTTCCAGCTTGCCTTTGATGTCTTCGGCTTCTTCTTTCGAAACGCCTTCCTTGACGGCTTTACCGCCTTCATCAACCAATGCCTTGGCTTCTTTCAGGCCCAGACCGGTGATGGCGCGGACTTCCTTGATGACGGCGATTTTCTGGGCGCCTGCGGCTTTCAGAATAACGTCGAATTCGGTTTTCTCTTCTGCCGCACCACCACCTTCGGCAGGGCCGGCCATGACGACAGCGCCACCGGCGGCGGGCTCGATGCCATACTCGTCTTTCAGAATGGTTTTCAGTTCTTGTGCCTCGAGGAGGGTCAGACCCACGATCTCTTCGGCAAGTTTTTTCAGATCAGCCATTTTACTGTTTCCGTTCGTTTAAGATGTGTTCCAACGTTCAGGATGGTTCCCTACGCCGGTCTCGTTGTTGCTTTATGCGGCTTCCCGCTCTTCCAAAGTCGAAAGAATGCTTGCGATATTGCTTGCAGGCGCGCCAATGGCCCCCGCGATGTTGCTGGCAGGTGCACCAATGCAACCCGCGATCGAAGCAATAAGCTCGTCACGCGACGGCATCGAAGCAACGGCTTTCACACCGGCGACGTCCAATACGTTCTCACCCATTGCACCACCAAGGATCTGGAACTTGTCGTTCTCCTTGGAATAGGCCTGAGCAACCTTGGCCGCAGCCACAGGATCCTCGGAATAGGCAAGTACTGTCATGCCGTTCAACAAGTCAGCGATGCTTGCGCAGGGCTTTCCGTCTAGGGCGATCTTGGCGAGCTTGTTCTTGGCAACACGCACAGACCCGCCCGCTTCACGCATTTGCGCGCGCAGGTCCTGCATCTCAGCAACCGTGAGACCAGCGTAATGTGCAACCACAATCACGCCAGAGCTTTCAAAGATTTGGCCCAGTTCTTCGACCAGTCTCTCTTTTTGTGCTCTATCCACAGTTTCACTCCAATTATGGAGGGCTTGCACCCTCCGGCTCAGTTATGCCCCGTTGCCGGGGCGTTCGGGTCCAATTCAGGGTCCCGAGGCCAGATCACCCGAGGTCAGCCCCCGGAAAATTCGTCTCGTTCCCCATCTCGGGAAGGAATTAACAACCTTGCGGCCAACCCTCCGTCTCGGACAGGACGTGGCCAGTGTGGCCCCGCCATCTGACGGGCCGTAAGGCCCGCCAAATTCTTTTGCGGGCAAATGCCCGCCTGCATTCAGTTCCCCGTGGCCGAATCCAGATCCACGGTAACCCCCGGCCCCATGGTAGAGCTGAGCGCAATTTTCTTCATATAGGTGCCTTTTACACCGGACGGTTTCGCCTTGGCGATTGCATCCACGAAGGCGCGCAGGTTTTCGGCCAGTTGCTTCTCGTCGAATGACGCCTTGCCGATACCAGCATGAACAACCCCGGCTTTTTCCGCCTTGAACTGGACCTCACCACCCTTGGCCGCTTTCACCGCCTCGGCCACATCCATGGTAACAGTGCCAACACGCGGGTTTGGCATCAGGTTGCGCGGCCCCAGAACCTTGCCCAAACGGCCAACGATCGGCATCATGTCAGGGGTGGCAATGCATCGGTCAAAGTCGATCTTGCCGCTCTGAACCGTTTCCATCAGGTCTTCGGCACCCACGATATCCGCGCCGGCCTCTTTTGCCTCGTCAGCCTTCGCGCCACGGGCAAAAACGGCCACGCGCACGTCTTTGCCAGTGCCGTTTGGCAGTGCGACAACGCCACGGACCATCTGGTCGGCATGCCGGGGATCAACCCCCAGATTCACGGCAACATCGACGGTTTCGTCAAATTTGGCGGTTGCATGGTCCTTGACCAGCTTTACGGCCTCTTCCACGGAAACGTTTTGCTTTCCTGCAAAGGCTTCGCGGGCTGCTTTGGTGCGTTTTCCAAGTTTTGCCATGTTACTTCACCTCAATGCCCATGGACCGCGCCGAGCCAAGAATGATCTTCACGGCAGCTTCGAGATCGTTTGCATTCAGATCCTTCATTTTCGCCTCGGCGATTTCCTTGACCTGGGCAACCGTAACAGAACCGACAGTCTCACGCCCCGGCAGGCTGGCACCGGATTTCAGCTTGGCCGCTTTACGCAGGAAATAAGACGCCGGTGGTGTCTTGATATCCATGGTAAAGGACTTGTCCTGATAATATGTAATCACGGTCGGGCATGGCGCACCCGGCTCCAGATCCTGCGTCTTGGCATTGAACGCCTTGCAGAATTCCATGATATTGATGCCGCGCTGACCAAGGGCCGGCCCGACGGGCGGGCTGGGGTTGGCTTGTCCGGCAGGCACCTGCAATTTCATCGTGCCAGCGAGTTTCTTGGCCATTTGGCCTCTCCTTTTTTCACCTCCGCCCGAAACGCGTTCCCGGCGGTCTTCAGTTTAGTGGTCCGACCTCACAGGCGCGCCTGCTCTGTCTCCCACGATCACCACTCAGGTCTCTTTTGATACCTGCGTGAATTCCAGCTCAACCGGGGTCGCCCGGCCAAAAATCGAAACCGACACCTTGAGGCGCTGGTTGTCTTCATCCACATCCTCAACCATACCGTCAAAACCCTCAAAGGGGCCGTCAGTCACGCTGACCTTTTCGCCGACGGTGAAGTTGATCAAGGTCCTTGGGGCCTCCTGGCCTTCCTCGACCCGGTTCAGAATCTGGTTCACCTCGGCGTCACGCATCGGAATCGGCTTACCCTGCGTTCCCAGAAACCCGGTCACGCGATTGATCGAGTTGATCAGGTGATAGCCCCGGTCCGACATTTCCATGCGCACCAGAACATAGCCGGGCATGAACCGCCGTTCTGCGGTCACCTTCTTGCCACGACGCACCTCGATCACCTCTTCGGTGGGGACAAGAACTTCCTCTATCTCGCCCTCGAGACCAGCCTCTTCGGCAGCGTGTTTGATCTGCTCGGCGATCTTTTTCTCGTAGTTCGAGAGAACGCTCACCGAATACCACCGTTTTGCCATCGCTGTCTCTGCCTTCGCAACATCCGGGGAAAAACCCGAAAAAGTTTATGTTTTCATACGGTTGAACCGCAAGTTTTCAGAACAAAAAACAGCGCGCAACCCGAATCATTGCACGCCTGATCTGATAGTGCCGCCCGCATTAGCCGTGAAACCGTCCGAATTCAAGCCTTTGAGCAGCTAAATTTTATCCCGCCATTCCCAGGACGGCCTGAAGCCCGCTCTTGATAATCAGGTCGACCATGGAAAAGAAAAACGCGGTGATGGCCGCCATGACAAAGACCATGACGGTTGTCAGAACAACTTCACGGCGGGTCGGCCAAACGATTTTGGAAGCCTCGGCACGGACTTGCTGGATGAATTGAAGCGGGTTTGTCTTGGCCATACTCATGCTACCTGATTGCTCGCGGAATGAAGGGCAGATACGCTCTCTGGCCGGTGAATTCAACCCGTCAAACGCGAATATGAGGAACTTCCGGGCCGCCGCCTTCAACAATCCGGAATGTATCGGGCTTTCCCCTGATGAAAACAGCGGCAAATTCCGCCTGACCCCGCACCATATTATACAGACCACACAAACACCCGGCACCCTTCTTGACCATTCGCCGGCAGCGAACCGGAATGTGGTCATCCTCACGCGGCAGTGAATGGTTGATCGCGGTTTCTCTCGCAGCTTTGGTTCGCCTGTTACTTGTGCGTGTCTTACTCTGGCCGCACAGAAAGGAAGGATGTCATGTATGGAAAAACAAGTAATGGGCGCCGTGCTTTTTTGAAGGCAACCGCGCTCTCGGCCGTGGCAATGGCCCCGGGACTACGAGGGGCCAAAGCTGAAACGCAAGCGAATTCACCGGATGACGGTTTCAAATTTGAAGTCAGGCGCACCGAAGAAGAATGGCGGGCAATACTGACACCGGAAGAATACCACATCATGCGTGAGGGCGGCACCGAAAAGTTCAACGAAAGCCCCTATCACGCCGAAATGCCCGAGGGCACTTATGCCTGCAAAGGCTGCAACCTGACACTCTACAGTTCCAAATGGAAAAAGGTTGTCGATATGGGGTTTGTTTTCTTCAAACACGCCGAGCCGAATTCCGTTCTGACCGGGCTCGACATTTTCAACCCCTATATGAAAAAGAAAGAACCGGACGCCCTGACAGAGGTCCATTGTCGCAGATGCGGCAGCCATATGGGGCATATACTGATTGTGACCAAGGGGAACATGCTCCATTGCATCAACGGAACCTCCCTGCAGTTCACCCCAGCATCCGCCTGACACTCACGGAAATAATCCACCCTCTGGATTGCCCGGCCTCCTGCAGGCCGGGCGTCTTTTTGACCGCGCAAGGAAAATGAAACATTCCGGCATGCCAGATCACAAACCCTTTAGTCCGCAACCCGCCAATGCGCACACACCTGTGATGCACAAAATTATTGGATTGTGAAATATAGCTGTTCTCTTTTCGGCATGCGTGATCACGGGAAGAAATCTGAATATGACCACAAAAAAACTGTCTGTTTTATTTCTTGTTTATCAATTAGTTAAAAAGATTCCCCTTTCGATCACACCCAGAACACAGATGCGCGACCCAAAACAACAGTCAACTCAATTCAGGTTGAGAAGCCGTGTGCAAATTCGTGTTTTTACCTAAGCACCGGGTTTGCGCAAAAAAGAGCCACCGGCCACGAGACCGGAAACCAAAACTGAAAGAAGGAACAGTATTATGAAACGGACCATTACAACTTTTATCACCGCTGCAACGCTCTCTCTTGCCGTGGCGGCCGGCTCGGCCAATGCCATGGGTGAAGAACTGAACATGCTGACCGGCGCCGTTTATAACGAGCTGCGTCAGCTCGGCCTGCCCACCGACCACATTCAGGACTTGTCTCTGGCGGATGTTTCGGCGATCCAGGGCTTTCTGGACAGCGAAGACGGGATGGGCAAAATTCAGGGCATCAAGAAGATCCTGAACAAATACGAGTAGGTTCCCCGTTTGCTTGCAAATCCCCACTGTTTGCGCCGTCCATTCATTTGGGCGGCGCCGTTTTTTTCAGCACGCCCGGTTTCAGCGCCCCCACCCACCGATCAAATCTATCTGCCCGGCAGTCATTGCGCCTGAGCAATTGCTGGGTTGCACCCTGTCAGATGGAAACGGCGCACGCTGCACTCAATGGTCCTTGCACGCCCAGAGTCCGCTATTGATCTGCTGCTGGCTGGCAATGGCCACGGTCTATGTCCACCAGGCGGCGGGAAACATATCCTCATTTCGCGAAATGTGGCCTGGCAGGGGTTGAGGGACTCGAACCCACGACCCTCGGTTTTGGAGACCGATGCTCTACCAACTGAGCTAAACCCCTACGGCCAACCCGGTAGCTATGGTTATTTGGTGGCGAAATCAAGGGTGGTTTTCATCTGTAATCGGAATTAACCTCATCTCTTCAAACGGGTCTGTCACAGGTACGGTCAACTCTGGCGCGCCCTTCTTGCGCGCGGGCCGACAGATGATTCCCCTGCAACTCTGGTTCATGGCATTTACCGGCCGACAAGGCGCATGATCGTGCCCTCAGGCCCTATTGTTTCAACCCGCTCTCCATCATGCGAGGCGCAAGTGCGGTTTCAGTCACAGAGCCGTTACGCCACAAAGTTGTGTTCTGTTGTAGCATTCCGTTTTTTGCCCCGCTGATCACGAAACCCTCCCCGGTTCACGATGCACTGAAACATTTTCGGACAAGCCCTATCCTGTTGTTTTCGCGAAGATTCCAAACCTTCCCCCTGTGGATAACTCGCATGGACAGTACCGGGCCTGTTCACGTTCAAGTCCAAGTTTTCGTGAGTTTACGTGTGCGTTAACGTGATTTCCCCAACCACGATTTGCAGCCTAGGTCTTTGGGTGTCGGCGCAAAACGCCAAACGAAAAACGAAACGAAACACACGAAAAGGAATACACCATGAAACGCATTATCGCCCTTACCGCCGTTGCCCTGATAACCACAGTCGGCGCCGCTTCGGCCATGACTTCCCCGTCATCTGTCGAACTGAACGAAATCCGCGGCTATGCCCCCAACGCCGATCTGTCCGGCCTGTCCAATGGTGACATTGCAGCCCTGCAATCAATCATCCACGGCGGTGACAGCGAAGGCGAGGCAACCGCACAGATCCGCGCCTATCTTCTGAATGCCAGTTGATCGGCTCCCGATATCCAAATCAACGAAATGAAAAGGAATACACCATGAAACGTATTATCGCACTTACCGCCGTTGCCCTGGTAACCACCGTTGGCGCCGCCTCGGCCATGACCTCCCCGTCATCTGTCGAACTCAACGAAATCCGCGGCTATGCCCCCAACGCCGATCTGTCGGCCCTGACAAGCAAACAGGTGGGTGAGCTTCAGATGATCATCCATGGCAGCGACCGCGAAGCCGGTGTCTGGGTTCGTGCTTATCTTCTGAATGCAAGTTGATCAGCGCCCGGCATCTCAATCAATGAAATGAAAAGGAAATCTGTCATGAAACGCATTGTTGCACTCACCGCCGTTGCCCTGATGGCCTCTGTCGGTGTCGCCTCGGCCATGACCTCTCCGACGTCTGTCGAGATCAACGAAATTCGCGGCTATGTCCCAAATGCCGATCTGTCCGGGCTGACCAACCGCCAGGTTGGCGTCTTGCAGGCGATCATTCACGGCAATGACCGCGAAAGCCACATCACCCAGCAAATCCGCGCTTATCTGCGCAAGGCAAGCTGATCCGAAACGCTTCAACCCTACTCACGTACATACAAAAAAGGCCGCCTGTAACGGGCGGCCTTCTCTATTTATCAAACACCGGTTTCCCGATTACTCGAAGATTTTGGAGACGACGCCGGCGCCGACGGTGCGGCCGCCTTCGCGGATGGCAAAGCGCAGGCCTTCTTCCATGGCGATCGGTGCGATCAGTTCGACGTTGAACTTCAGGTTGTCACCCGGCATCACCATTTCCGTGCCGTCCGGCAGTTCGACCGTGCCGGTCACATCCGTCGTGCGGAAGTAGAACTGCGGCCGGTAGTTCTTGAAAAACGGCGTGTGGCGCCCGCCCTCTTCCTTGGTCAGAATATAGGCTTCCGCCTCGAATTTGGTGTGCGGCTTGACCGACCCCGGTGCACACAGCACCTGGCCACGCTCAACCCCGTCACGATCGATCCCGCGCAACAGCGCGCCGATGTTGTCGCCCGCCTCGCCGCGATCCAGCAGCTTGCGGAACATTTCAACACCCGTGCAGGTGGTTTTCGTGGTCGGGCGGATGCCGACGATCTCGATCTCGTCGCCGACGTTGATCACGCCGCGCTCAACCCGGCCCGTCACAACCGTACCACGGCCCGAAATCGAGAACACATCCTCGATCGGCAGCAGGAACGGCTGGTCGATCGGCCGTGCCGGCGTCGGGATGTATTCATCCACAGCCGCCATCAGTTCGCGGATCTTGTTCTCGCCGATTTCCGGGTCACGACCCTCCATCGCCGCCAGGGCAGACCCGGCGATGATCGGAATGTCGTCGCCGGGGAAATCATACGAACTCAGCAGCTCGCGGATCTCCATCTCGACAAGCTCCAGAAGCTCTTCGTCGTCAACCTGGTCAACCTTGTTCATGAAAACAACCAGCGCCGGAACACCAACCTGACGCGCCAGCAGGATGTGCTCGCGGGTTTGCGGCATCGGGCCGTCCGCCGCAGAAACCACCAGAATCGCGCCATCCATCTGCGCCGCACCCGTGATCATGTTCTTCACATAATCCGCGTGGCCAGGGCAATCAACATGCGCGTAATGCCGGTTGTCCGTCTCATATTCAACATGCGCCGTCGAGATCGTGATCCCGCGCGCCTTCTCCTCCGGCGCACCGTCAATCTGGTCATACGCCTGAAAATCACCGAAATACTTCGTGATCGCCGCCGTCAGTGTCGTCTTGCCGTGGTCAACATGACCAATCGTGCCAACGTTCACATGCGGCTTGTTACGCTCAAACTTTTCCTTTGCCATGAAACCGGCGCCTCGCGTTTGGGGGGCCTTGCGGCCCGGTTCAACATCGCGCGCTCGTTAATCGGTTAGCGGGAAAAAATCAAGCGTCAGTTGTCACCATTACTGCCCTGGGCCGGTTTTTCCACAGGTTCAGGCAATGGCGGCAAACCAAACCATTCCGGGTTTTTCAGCAGGTACTTGTGAATGGCAACCGCCATGTTGCGCGACAGATTGCGCATCTGGCGCTTTTTGCTTTGTGTCAGCCCTGATCCGATCAGCGTATTTCCCGAGAAGCTCTCAAGCACCGTCAGTTGCTTGGGCTCCGGGGTGATTTTCTCACGTTTGGCGTCATCCCAGACACTGACAGAGACAATCAGCGCTGATTTGGGCGATACAACCAGCGGCACACCGGGGATAGCCAGCACATAACCGTCAACCTTGATCCCGAGATGATAAATCTTGTCGCCTTCATAGCGGCCCAGTTCCTTCTTGACTTCCTCCGTCAGGGTTTTTTTCCATGTCCCGGGGTCTGCCTTGCGCGAAAGCGGGCCGATCTGTGCCTGATCATCCACAACCACGGCATAACCAAGGCTGAAATCGCCCATTGGCTCAAGCGGTGCGTTTGGATCGTATTTCTTGCCACAGGCGGCAACCAGAACGAGGAGTACGGAAAAAACCGAAACCCGAAAAATAGAATAAAGTGACATGCAAGATTCCTTTTAGAAGCCTGCCCGAGATAGCAAGACAGCGTCTCTTAGGCAATGTCTTGCTGTTGTCATGTGGTCGGGCATGCATATATCCATGTGCAAAGGAGTCAGAGATGCCCGCTGTGATGCCAGGACCGTCCCCTGAACCCGTCCGAATCCCTCTGGTGACCGAACCTTGGGGCATTTTACGTTCGCTCGCGGCGGCCCGGCGCAATGTGCTTGAGATTTTGCCCGAGATCTCGACCCGCCAGCCAATCGTTTCAGGAAAAACGGGCAAGCGCTGGCATATGGTGATGGATCCCCCCACGCTGCGTCACATTCTCAAAGACGCGCTGGATGACTATCCGAAATCCGTCGTGACAAAAAACATTCTGCGCCCGGCGATTGGTGAAAGCCTTTTTGTGGCCGAGGGGGCGCATTGGCATTGGCAGAGACGGGCCGCCGCGCCGGTTTTCTCGATGCGCAACATCCAGAACCTCGGCCCCTTCATGTCGCATGCCGCAGACCGGGCCAGCGAAAGGCTGATGGCCGCGAATGGCCGTGCGGCCGATTTGTTCGATGAAATGGTCACGACCACATTCGAAGTCATATCCGATGTCACCTTTTCCGGTGACGAAGGTTTTGACCGCGCCTCGATCCACAAGGCCATCGACAATTACATCGACCAGACGGCACGCATTTCGCTCTTTGACATTCTCGGGGTTCCGGGATGGGTGCCGCGTCCGTCGCGGCTGATGTCATCTGGGGCGCTGAAGCAGATGAAACAGGTCGCCGACCGCGCGATTGAGGCGCGCGCCGCATCAGCCGCAGACCCCGGCAAGACACCAGATCTGCTTGATCTGCTTCTGGCCGGCGAAGACCCGGAAACCAAACGCCGCATGACAACGCCCGAATTGCGCGACAACCTGCTGACCTTCATCGTGGCCGGGCATGAAACCACGGCGCTGACACTGGCCTGGGCGCTGTATTTGTGCGCCTTCGATCAATCGGTTCAAGCCCGTGCCCGTGCGCAGGCGCAAGACGTATTGCAGGGGCGTACAGCCACTGTTTCCGATCTGTCTGCCCTGCCCTATATCCGCCAGATCATTGACGAGGCCCTGCGTCTCTATCCGCCGGCGGCAATGCTGTCGCGCACGGCAATGCGTGCCGACACCCTGTGTGACAGAGAGGTTCGCGCCGGCGATACGGTCATGCTGCCGATTTACGCTCTGCATCGCAATCATCTGCTGTGGGAAAACCCGGATACATTCGACCCTGACCGTTTCAGCGACCCGAAATCGATCGACCGGTTTGCCTATCTGCCCTTCGGCGCCGGGCCGAGGGTCTGCATCGGGGCCGGTTTTGCCATACAGGAGGCGGTGATCATTCTGGCCACGCTTCTGGGCCGGTTTCGCTTCACCCCCGTTCAGGGGCGCGATCCAAAGCCCGTCATGATTCTGACATTGCGCCCCGAAGGCGGCGTCTGGCTGAATGTCCACACCGTCTAGGTGCTATTGCGCCCTGCGGCAAACGGCCTTTAGCGCAGCCCAATCAGTATCGCTCAGCACCGGCTCATAATCCTGCGGAGCGCGTTTGGCGGCATCCTTGGCGGCCTCGATGCGCTTGATCATTGCCGGATGCGAGGTAAAATGCGCCACAATCCCGTCTTCATCGCCATATTTCGCCCGCAGGCGTTCAAACATGGTGGCCAACGCAATCGGTGAAATTTTCTGGCGGATCAGGGTTTCGTGGGCAAAGGCATCTGCCTTGGCCTCCGCCTCTTTGGTATAGCTGGCCTGCACCAGCCGTTCGGTCAAAAACAACACAACGGAACCACCGGCAAAATCACCGAACAACAGCCCCAGAACGCCGATGGATCCGGCCGAACGCAGGGTGATGCGCGCCGGGTCGCGATGCACGACATGGCCCAGCTCATGCGCAAAAACCGCGGCAACCTCATCGGGCGTTTTAGCCTCGTCGATCAGACCGCGGAAAAACACCACATGCCCGCCCGGCAGGGCAAAGGCATTGATCATCTCATGATCCAGCACATGCACCTGTACCGGATAGGGCAATTTCATATCATCGGTCAGACGGGCGCGCATCCGTTCCAGCGCCGCCACACCCTTTGCGTTGGAACAGATACGAACCGGCGCAATGCCACTGCGGTCAAGCCCCGTGCGAATTTGTTCAAAGGTTGTGTCCCCCAGTGCCTTTTCGCCCTCGGGCGGCAGCAGGGTTGCCAGTTGGTTCGCCAGTATCGGAATCAGAACAAAAATGATGAGCGCAACCGAGCCGACCGCCCCAAGACCCCAACCGAAAAGGCGCATACGCCCTTTCACCTTCGTCCGTCTGTGCAGATTACGACATCGCCCGCGCAGGCTGGTGATTGCATCCTTGTTGCGAAGGATCACGCGCGCAACGGCATTGTCGGCACGCCGCAGGATCAGCGCATCGCCCCCGGCCTGATCCGGCACTGCGCGCAATTCGTCCAGCGGCCAGCGCACCGGCGGCCCCTCCGACGGGCTGATGACAAGCTGCGCATTTGCCATACCGTCGTTTTCAATGGTCAGCCGCACGCGGCGCACAATGGCCGCGTGGCCATCCAGAAAATCGGCAAAAACATCAAAAGCCGCAGGGGCCCTGCCGATGCTTATCGTTGTTGGCTTCATATTGCCGCCCCCAGATCAAGGGCCTCGGCAAATCCGCCCGCCTCGCGCGATTCATCACGTTCACGCTGGCGAATACCCGTAAGCGCGACCGGGTTGGTGATGGTCAGTGTCTGGGCATAATGCCGATAGAGCGGCATCGTTACAAACACATGCTGCAAGACACCCCACAGGATAAAAACGGTGAAATACAGCACCATGATAGCCGCCGTCTGTCCCCAGCGCGGGAATTGCCCGAGCATCATTCCAACATCGTCCGGGTTGCCTCTGAAATAAATCATCCAGACCGCAACGGCCAAGGCGATGAATGCCAAAATCAGCAATGTCAGCAAAAAGTAGGAAATGCCATAGCCGAGCAGATAGATACCCAAAACCCGCTTGCTGCGCGGCTCGGCCTTCAGGCCAACGCCGTCTGCCGTCTTGTGACTGGTCAGCAAGCGAAAACTGCGCACTTTGAAAAAGAGCAGCCCCAGAACAAACCACGGGAACGTGAT
Source organism: Marinosulfonomonas sp. (assembly GCA_026984915.1). GTDB lineage: Bacteria > Pseudomonadota > Alphaproteobacteria > Rhodobacterales > Rhodobacteraceae > WFVA01. The sequence goes on from JALSRG010000056.1 coordinate 135,075, forward strand.
GAAAAGCAGCCGAAGCATGTTCGGTTCAGACCATTCCATCCAGACCGAACCGATCACGATTGCAGAAACATATCCCGGCAGCAGCATGTTCCACATCCCCGGATACAGCATTTTCCAGTTGCCGCCCTGATGCAGTTGCGCCGTCCCGTACCAGGTCCGGTCCGTGCGGAATTTTTCCAGATAGAAAACCTGCCGCGGATAGAGAAGCCCCAAGGTCAGAATTGTCAGCAGCCAGTGGCCGACCGCGCGCAGGCTATAGGCCCATGCGGCCTGATCCAGGCCAAAACGCACCCCGCGCCAGCGGGTCCGTGCCAGCACATAGCGCCGGGCCCGGTAGCGGGCAAAAAAGAAAATCGGAATGATCCCGATGAACGACATGGCATAGGCCGCAAGATTGTCATTCAGCAACGAAAAACTGGCAAACATTAACAACAGGTTAATCACACCGATGTAAAACGCCAGAATGACAACGGCAATCAGGAAACCCAGCAGTTTCTCAATGGGTTCACCGACATATTCAAGCGGCTGGCCACCGGGGCGAACCGCCGACCAGTACCAGCGGCGCAGGCGGGTCTTCATCCAGAACCGATAGAACCCGAGCGTCAGCAGCGTCAGCAAACTGGTTTTCAGAGTCAGCCAGAACAGCCGCCCCCGACGGCCCGCAAACTCAGTTTTCATTTTGGTTGCAATCATCCTGGATCCTGATCTCAGGTAAACCTGTTGTCACGCGGGAAACCCCGTGGGGCCATACGCCCGGCGCTGGCGCGTTTCCCCATCCATTCGGTCAATTCGGTTTCGCAGCGAGTGCGGCCGGCCGGGTCCTTCCAGCTTAAACCATCGGCCAGATTGAAGGTCGTCGCATCCTGCAGCCCGCCATCCTTGTACTTTTGCAGCCGCACCCCCTTGCCACGTGCCATTTCCGGCAATTCGGCAACCGGAAAAATCAGCACCTTGCGGTTTTCGCCAACGCAGGCAATGCTGTCGCCCTCGACGGGTTTGCACAGGGCCGCGCGTGTTTCGCCGCGGACATTCAGCACCTGTTTGCCGCTACGGGTCTGCGCCACCACATCGTCCTCACACACCACAAAACCATCACCGGCGGTTGAGGCCAGCAACAGCTTGCGCCCCGGTTTATGGATGAACAGGGCCACGATTTCCGCCTCGTTCGGCAGGTCCACCATCAGGCGCAGCGGTTCCCCCATACCGCGCCCTCCCGGCAGGTTCGCCGCTGAAACCGTGTAAAAGCGGCCATTGGAACCAAACACCAGCAGCCGGTCCGTGGTTTCCGCGTGAAAGATGAATCTGGGGCCGTCACCATCCTTGAATTTCAATTCCCGCGTCAGATCGATATGGCCTGACATGGCGCGGATCCAACCCATGTTCGAGCAAACGACCGTGATCGGCTCGCGCTCGATCATCGCTTCCAGCGGTACATCCTCAACCTCGCCAGCCTCGGCAAACTGCGTGCGCCGCGCCCCGCCTTCGTAGTCGCGGCCGAATTTCTTGCGGGTTTCGCGCAACTGTTCCGCGATCTTCTGCCATTGCAAATCTTCGCTGGCCAGCAATTCAACCAACCCCTCGCGTTCCAGCAACAGGTTGTCGAGTTCACGTTTCAGCTCCAGTTCTTCCAGCTTGCGCAGGCTGCGCAGGCGCATGTTCAGAATGGCTTCTGCCTGCACATCGCTCAGCTCGAATTCGGCCATCATCACCGTTTTCGGCTCGTCCTCATAGCGGATGATTTCGATCACCCGATCCAGATTCAGAAAGGCGACAAGATATCCCTCCAGCACTTCCAGCCGGTGGTCAATTTTTTCCAGGCGATGCTGGCTGCGCCGCCCCAACACGTCGCGCCGGTGGTCGAGAAAGGCGCGCAACACCTCTTTCATGCTGCAAACCCTGGGGGTCAGCCCGTCGATCAGCACGTTCATGTTCAGACTGAAACGCACTTCCAGATCAGACATGCGAAACAGGGTGTTCATCAGCACTTCCGGGACCACGTTTTTACTGCGTGGCTCCAGCACCAGTCGAATATCATCGGCGCTTTCGTCCCGCACATCCGCAAGGATCGGCAGCTTTTTAAGCTGGATCAGTTCCGCCAGTTTTTCTATCAGCCGTGATTTCTGCACCTGATAGGGAATTTCCGTCACGACAATCTGCCACTGGCCGCGACCCAGATCCTCGACCTCCCATTTCGATCGCAACCGGAACGATCCGCGCCCGGTGCGATAGGCCTCAAGAATATTCTCGCGTGGCTCGACAATCACGCCGCCGGTCGGAAAATCCGGTCCGGGGACATGCTCCAGCAGGGTTTCGTCGCGGGCATTGGGGGCCTTGATCAGATGCAGACAGGCGTTGCACAGCTCTTCGATGTTATGTGGCGGAATATTGGTGGCCATGCCCACGGCAATACCGCTGGAGCCATTCGCCAGAAGGTTCGGAAAAGAGGCCGGCAGCACCACCGGCTCGGTCAGGGTTCCATCGTAGTTCTCGCGGAAATCCACGGCATTTTCGCTCAGCCCTTCCAGCAGGGCCTCGGCAGCGGCGGTCATCCGGGCCTCGGTATAGCGGCTGGCGGCGGGGTTGTCGCCGTCGATATTGCCAAAGTTTCCCTGCCCGTCCACCAACGGGTAACGCACGTTGAAATCCTGTGCCAGCCGCGCCATCGCATCATAAATCGCCGCATCCCCGTGCGGGTGATAGTTGCCCATCACGTCGCCGCTGATCTTGGCCGATTTGCGAAACCCGCCGCTGCTGGACAGTTTCAATTCGCGCATGGCGTACAGAATGCGCCGGTGCACCGGCTTCAGCCCGTCGCGGGCGTCCGGCAGGGCGCGGTTCATGATCGTTGACAGGGCATAGGTCAGATAGCGCTCACCGATCGCGCGGCGCAGCGGTTCTGCTATTTCAATCCCAGATTGTTCTGTCGGGTTTTTCGTTCTGCTCATGAACCACGTGATAGCCAAGCATCTTGGGCAGGACAAGGAAGCAAGGGGGTAAAATCTGGTCATTTCCCCTGAAAACAGGTGTATTTTCTGCTAGTGTCCCTCCGAATCGAGGAGGGGAAGCCTGGATTTGCTGTTGTATGGGTGACTGAGGGTAGCGTTATGATTGGCAAGGTGTTTGTTCTGTGTCTGGTGATTTTCGGGGTCATGGCCTTTGCGCCAGAGGGTGAAAAGCCCGCCCGCGTATCGGCCCGTTCGCAGCAAATCAGTCAGGCCTCTGTTGTCAGCAATGCCGACAAGGGGCAAAAACCGGATTCCGGCGGTCTTGCGACTCAGGACAGGGAAATCACAGCGCCTGTGCCACAGACAGCGACAAATCCCATGATAACCACCGTGTCTTTCAACGCCGGAGAGATCACGCCAATCAATACCGCACGACCGGCCCCCGAGCCGCGCCACCTCGGCACTCTGGATGCCCCGCCCGAGGCCCGGGCGCGTATGCAGGCACTGGCGGCGGCCCGAAAGGCGGCCGCAGCGCAAGATGATCCGGTGCAAAACGACACCCCGCAAACCGGCACGCGTTATGTTTATGTCACGGCAAAACGTGTGAACCTGCGCGCCGGGCCTTCGACCCGCACCGCAATTCTGGGGCGTTTCAAACGCGGCACGAAAGCCGAAGTCATCAGCCAGAGTGATAACGGCTGGGCCGAAATACGCGATGTAAAAACCGGCCTTCAGGGCTTTATGTCGAGCAGGTTTCTGTCCACAAAATCCATGTAACGGGCAATTGTTTGTCCTTGTCGGATGCTTGCGCTAATACTGGGCAGCGCGAATGAGGACAGCCAGAATGACCCAGAAATCCATCCTTGTTACCGGATGTTCCTCCGGTATCGGCTATGATGCCGCCCACGGTCTGAAAGCACACGGGTGGCGGGTGTTCGCCGCATGCCGCCAGCAGAAAGACTGTGATCGTCTGCGCGCGGAAGGGCTGGAAAGCCCGCTGCTGGATTACGACGATAGTGCAACCATCAAGAATGCTCTGGCAGAGGTGCTGGCCGCGACCGGTGGCACGCTGGATGCGGTGTTCAACAACGGTGCCTTTGCCATGCCCGGCGCGCTGGAGGATTTGCCGCGCGAGGCTTTGCGCGAAATTTTCGAAACAAACCTGTTCGGATATCACGATCTGACCCGGCAGGTCATTCCGATCATGCGGGCGCAGGGGCACGGGCGTATCATCAACTGTTCCTCGGTTCTGGGAATTGCCGTCTTGCGATGGCGCGGTGCCTATAATGCCACCAAATTCGCGCTGGAAGGGCTGACCGATACCCTGCGGCTGGAAATGCGCGACACGCCGATTGATGTCATTCTGATAGAGCCCGGTCCGGTTACGTCCAGAATCCGGGAGAACTCGATACCGCATTTCGAGAAATGGATCGACTGGGAGCATTCAGCCCGCGCCGAAGAATACCGCGCCGGTCTGCGCAAACGCCTGTACGAAAAAAGCAAACCCGACAGGTTTGAGCTGCCCGCCTCGGCGGTAACGGCAAAACTGATCCGCGCACTGGAAACGCCGCGCCCGCGCGCACGCTATCTTGTAACGACACCCACCTACCTGATGTGGTATTTTCGGCGTCTGCTACCGACCCGCATGCTGGACTGGATACTGGCCAGGGCCTAGCCCGGATTCCGCGTCGATTTGGCTATTCGCTTTTGGGGTCCAAGGCGTTACACCGAAAGAAAACGGAAAGGATTCCCCCAATGTTCAGTGACCCACTCTTTCTGATTGTCATTGTGGCTGTCGCTGCCGTGGTCATTATCCTGATGCTGGGGATCGGCAGCTTTGCCAAGGGCGGAAAATTCAATGCGAAACACGCCAACAGGCTGATGCGCTATCGTATAATTGCGCAGGCGATTGCCATTGCACTGATTTTATTGTTTGTCTTTATTCGCCGCATGTAGGAAACGCAAAATGGTGGTTTTGAACAAAATTTACACGAAAACCGGTGATGCCGGCGAAACCGCGCTGGGCGATGGCACACGTATTGCCAAAGACTCGCTGCGTGTCGATGCCTATGGCACCGTTGATGAAACCAACGCCACCGTGGGGCTGGCCCGCCTCTATGCAGCGGACGAAATGGAAACACGGCTTGCGGCCATTCAGAATGATCTGTTTGATCTGGGGGCCGACCTTTGCCGCCCGGAGTCCGCGAAAGACAAAGAGGCCGACTATCCGCCATTACGCGTCAACGACAGCCAGGTAACCCGTCTGGAGAGCGAAATCGACGGCATGAACCACGCCCTGGCCCCATTGCGCAGCTTCATTCTGCCGGGGGGAACGGCGCTGGCGGCACAGTTGCATCTGTGCCGCACGGTCAGCCGCCGGGCGGAACGGCTGGTCGTTTCGCTGGCCTCCGAGGAAAAAATCAATCCGCAGGCCATACGATACCTGAACCGGCTGTCTGACTGGTTTTTTGTCGCAGCGCGCGTGGCCAATGAAAACGGCGCCGCCGATGTGCTGTGGGTACCCGGCGCCAACGGATAGTGGCAGACCAATCCATTTTTCGCAAAAAGCAATGTTTCGCGCGCGAAACATTTTTGGCCAACCCATTGATTCCAATGGTGCGGTACGCTGCTTTTCTGGAAACGCAACGGGGGGTCGAATCACCCTGGCCGACAATTCCGCCCAGGATGGGCCAAAACGCTTGCGCCAATCTGTCCTGTGCGGAACTGCAGAGCGAAGCCCGATGAATCCCGCGCCACCCGGCCGGCAAAATCTGCCCAAAAATGCCGCAACGCGGCGTCGTATAGACATTTCATGTCGATTTTACTCTGTTTTCCGGGCACACAAGCGGCTAACAAACCCAAGAGAACATGGAACGGCCTGAATTTCGGGGCCATTTGTGAGGAGACACACGCCAATGAAGGTCCTTGTGCCAGTCAAACGCGTGATCGACTATAACGTCAAAGTTCGTGTCAAAGCGGACGGAAGCGGTGTTGATCTCGCCAATGTCAAAATGTCGATGAACCCGTTTGATGAGATCGCTGTCGAAGAAGCCATCCGCCTGAAAGAAGCCGGAAAAGCCGAAGAGGTTGTTGCGGTTTCCATTGGTGTGAAACAGGCGCAGGAAACCCTGCGCACGGCGCTTGCCATGGGGGCAGACCGCGCCATTCTGGTGATCGCAGCGGATGACGTGCATCAGGATATCGAACCCCTGGCCGTTGCAAAAATTCTGAAAGCCGTTGTTGATGAGGAACAACCCGGCCTGGTTCTTGCCGGCAAGCAGGCGATTGACAACGACATGAACGCCACCGGCCAGATGCTGTCAGCCCTACTGGGCTGGTCGCAGGCCACATTTGCCTCGAAACTGGATATCGAGGGCGATAATGCCGTCGTCACCCGCGAGGTCGATGGTGGACTGCAAACCATCAAGGCGAAGATGCCGACGATTGTCACCGTCGATCTGCGCCTGAATGAACCCCGCTATGCAAGCCTGCCCAATATCATGAAAGCCAAGAAAAAGCCGCTTGAGGAAAAGACCGCAGCCGATTACGGCGTTGACGTTTCCCCGCGTCTGGAAATCGTGAAAACCACTGAGCCGGAAACGCGCAAGGCTGGCGTGATCGTCGCGGATGTTCCGGAACTGGTTGCGAAACTCAAAGAAGTGGGGGCGCTCTGATGGCTGTTCTTCTGATTGCCGAACTCAACGGGGCCGATCTGGCCACGGATGCAACCGCCAAGGCGCTGACCGCGGCCGGGCAAATGGGTGATGTTACCGTGCTGTGCGCCGGTGCAGGTTGCAGCGATGCTGCGGCCGAAGCCGCAAAACTGGATGGTGTGACCAAGGTGCTTTGCGCCGATGATGCCGAATTCGGGCATGGGCTGGCCGAACCGCTGGCTGCGCTGATCGTGTCATTGGCACCGGATTACAGCCATATCGTGGCCCCGGCGACGGCCAGTGCGAAAAATGTGATGCCACGGGTTGCCGCCTTGCTGGATGTGATGGTGATTTCAGACATCGCGGGCGTCATTGACAGCGACACGTTTGAGCGCCCGATCTATGCCGGCAATGCCAACCAGACGGTGAAATCAAAAGACGCGACAAAGGTCATCACCATTCGCACATCCACTTTTGATGCGGCCGGTGATGGCGGGTCTGCGCCTGTTGAAAAGGTTCCAGCCACGCCCAACCCCGGTCTTTCCGAATGGGTCGAAGACAAGGTTGACGAATCGGACCGCCCAGAACTGACCTCGGCCAAGGTGGTTGTGTCCGGCGGGCGCGGTGTTGGCTCGGAAGAAAACTTTGCCCTCATCGAGAAGCTGGCTGACAAACTGGGCGCGGCTGTTGGTGCATCCCGCGCTGCGGTCGATTCGGGCTTTGCGCCGAATGACTGGCAGGTGGGCCAGACCGGCAAGGTCGTTGCCCCTGATCTCTATATCGCCGTTGGCATTTCCGGTGCCATCCAGCATCTGGCGGGGATGAAAGACAGCAAGGTCATTGTTGCGATCAACAAGGATGAGGAAGCGCCAATATTCCAGGTTGCTGATTTTGGTCTGGTGGCCGATCTGTTTGACGCGGTACCAGAACTGATTGACGAACTATAAGTCAACGTCCTCAAACCAATGCAAAAGGCCCGCCAAAACGGCGGGCCTTTTTGTGATGACACTCTGTGAGTCAATGCTCAGAGAAGGGCCTTCAGGCAATCCGCCAGGGCTTCGGTGACCTCCTGATGCGCGGCCACCCCCGGCACCCCCTTGACGGCAGGCTCTTCCAGCGGCGAATAGATCAGGCTCTCTCTGGCCTTGTTGCGGGCTGCAAAGCTTGGCACCACTTCCACCAGATCGGTCACATGCGGGCGCACTTCCTCGATCATTGCCCTGTCGATGAACATCGGATCCTTCCCCAACCCGGCCAGGGAATTCGCCTCATCCGGGGAATGGTTGGCAAACCAGAGAAGAATGGTCTTGCCTTCAATCTTTTTCAGAAGAATTTTCATGCGCCCGACCCAGGCTTCTTTCAGTTCATCGCGCACGATTTCAAACCGTTCCTCGGAGAGCGCCTGCAGTTCGCCCAGCATATGCCGGGTGAAACTGAAATCGGTAAAATCCACCTCGCGGAAAATGGTTTTCATCAGGGTGGATGCGCGCACAAATCTGTCATTCCGGCGCGGATGCACCGCGTAAAACCGGTTTGACATGTTCTGTGCGCCCATGACCTGAATGATCGTGGCGCGGGCATTGCTGCACGCTTCTATCACCGTCGTTTCATTCGCAAAAACATCAACGCCCGCGTTGACGCACCCGAAATTGACGGCCGGCATGCCGATTACCTCTTCGAGCATTGCCGGAAAGGGCTTTTCCAGAAACTTCCCATATGTTTCCGTCCCCCCCACGCAGGCCAGATAGTCGCCTTCCAGTTTCTTGCGCGGACCGCGAAACAACAGCTTCGACTTGCCATACCGGCAAGGATAATAGTCAAGGGCCCCCTCGCCCAGGTTCTCATAGGCCATAATACCCACCTCTGTAATTTACACCCAGCACCAGATTCGCCCATACATGTTTCCAAAAGGCTAAACGAAGCATTCTAGGCAATTTTTCATGGATTGCCCCCCTTGCACCCGCGCTGCAGCGCGGCATAGTCTGGCGGCGAAATAATGAGGATCAAAAGCATGGAAATCGAAAAAGTCGGGATTATCGGCGCAGGCCAGATGGGCAACGGAATAGCCCATGTTTTTGCACTTGCCGGGTATGATGTTCTGATGAACGACATCGCCCAGGAAAGTCTGGATGCCGCCATGGCATTGATTGATCGCAACATGACCCGTCAGGTCAGCCGCGAAAAGATTTCACAGGCCGACAAGGAGGCTGCGCTGTCGCGGATAAAGACAACACTGAAACTGCCGGAGCTTGGCCAGACCGATCTGGTCATCGAGGCCGCAACCGAACGCGAGACCGTGAAGAATGCCATTTTCGAAGACCTGCAACCACATCTTCAGCCGCATACGATCCTGACGTCCAACACCTCGTCCATATCCATTACCCGCCTGGCCTCACGCACTGATCGCCCGGAAAAATTCATGGGGTTTCATTTCATGAACCCGGTTCCGGTGATGCAGCTGGTCGAACTGATCCGGGGCATTGCCACCGACGAAGCCACATATTCGACCTGCCAGAACGTGGTGAAAAAGCTGGGAAAAACCGCTGCCATGGCCGAGGATTTCCCGGCCTTTATCGTCAACCGTATCCTGATGCCCATGATCAACGAGGCGGTTTACGCCCTGTATGAGGGCGTTGGCTCCGTGCGGTCGATCGACACCTCGCTGAAACTGGGGGCCAACCACCCCATGGGGCCGCTTGAACTGGCCGATTTCATTGGCCTTGATACCTGTCTTGCGATCATGAATGTGCTGCATGACGGGTTGGCCGACACGAAATATCGCCCCTGCCCGCTGCTCACAAAATACGTCGAGGCGGGGTGGCTGGGCCGCAAAACACAACGCGGTTTCTATGATTACCGGGGCGATGAACCGGTTCCGACGCGATAGCCGGGGCGGAAAGCTAGCGTTTGCCCAATGCCAGGGTTTCTTCGCGCAGCCAGGCCATAAGGCCGCGCGGGTCATCCGCCCATTTCTGGATTTCCTCGTTCGGAATTGTCGGGCCGATTACCGGTGACTGCGGTTTGTTCAACGAATGCGCAGCCTCGTGCAACAGCAGACCTTGGCGCAGGGTTGCCGACAGCAGATTGGCTATCTGATAAAGGCGCGTGTTGCGGCCCGGAAAGAAAATCGGCAGCACCGTTGCCCCGGAGCGCAGCAGCATTTTTGCGGTGAACGGGTTCCATTCTGATTCGATCGCGGGGCCAAAGAATGTCTTGGAATGGGCCACCTGCCCGGACGGGAACAGGATAATCACGCCGCCATCCTTGAGATGTGCCATTGCCTGTCTGCGCATATCCAGATTCTGCCGCACGGCATTATCCTCATGCGGAAACGCCACCGGCAGCATGAATTGTTCGACTTCACGCACCCCGCTGAGCAGATTGCGCGTCAGGATCTTGTAATCCGTGCGCACCCGGCCGATCAGTTCGGCCATCACCATGCCATCCACCATTCCGTGAGGGTGATTTGCGACAACCACCAGCGGGCCATCCTTTGGTATAAACGCGAGTTGTTCTGCCGGTGTGGTGACATCAATCCCCATTATTTCAAGCGCCTGGGTAAAGAACGCCTGACCGATCGGCGCGCCCTGTTGCTCAAATTTACGGATCAGACGCAGCAAGGGGATTTTGCCGGTCATCCACTCCATCGAGCGGATGACACCCACTTTCCACGGGTTCTTGAACGTATTGGCATAGGACAGCTTGCGCTTGTCATAAGGGATGTTTTCCCTTCGGTCGGTTTCCGTTTCACTGTCCACGTCTGAGCTTTCCGCTTCGCTGTCAGGCTCCCGATTCTGCCTAGAAATCTTCGCCGAACCGATCCGCAACAAGATCGGCAAGGGCCTGTGCCAGATTCTCGGCATCGGGTCCGCTGGTCTCAACCTCAATAGAGGTTCCTTTGGAGGCTGCCAACATCAAAAGCCCCATGATGGAATCACCCGAAGCCGACAGACCATCCCTGGAAACCTCTGCGGCGGCATCATGCTGCTCGACCACCTCGACAAATTTGGCCGAAGCGCGCGCATGCAATCCCTTTTCGTTGATGATCTTCAATGTCCGGCTGGTTGCCATGGGCAGGCTATCCTGTTCTTCTGTCACTGCTGTCTATGTATTTTTTCCCGGCCGCCAGTGCGCAACTTGCGGCCTCATCCACAGTTTTTCCACGACATTTTGCCAGCTTGATCAGCATGGGCAGATTTGCGCCATGCAAAAAGCGGCGGTTTTTCGGGCCTTGCGCACAAAATGACAGATTGGAGGGCGACCCGCCAAACATATCCGTCACAACAACCACACCCTGGCCCTGATCCACAGCATCGGCAGCCGCGCGGATTTCCTCTTCTTTTCGGGCCCGGTCAAAATCACCTTCGATGGAAATCGTGCGCACACCCTGAAGTTTGCCGACCACATGTTCGACAGCGGACAGATATTCTCTGGCCAAACCACCATGCGCGACGATCACAATACCGATCACGCGTTCTTACCCCTTATCATTTCGGCGGTCGCGCCCGACCTCCGTTCAAGTTCCCTATGCCTTATAGACACCTGCCAAGCCTCCTTCGCAAGTGAATTAGCCAGCCTTTCTGCAACGGCGACAGAACGATGTTGCCCGCCAGTGCAGCCAAAACCGATCGACAAATGCGATTTTCCTTCTTCCGCATAGGCAGGCAATAGCAGAAGAACCAGATCAAGAATGCGCTCAAAGAAAGGCAAAAACCGTTCGTCTTTTTCTATGTATTCTGCAACATCCCTGCTCCGCCCGTCCTTGTCGCGCAGTTTTTCCTCCCAATAGGGATTTCGCAGAAACCGGACGTCAAACACCATATCTATGCCACGCGGCAGGCCGCGTTTGTAGGAAAACGAGTGAACCGAGACCGCCAGCGATTGCGCCGATTCCGGCGCAAACAAATGCTGGATTTCCGCGCGCAGATCATGCGGTGTCATATCCGATGTTTCCAGCAGAATACCGGCACGCACCCTGATCGGGGTCAACAAATCCATTTCCCGCTGTATACCCTGAGCCGGTGATTCCGCCGGAGCCAGCGGGTGCCTGCGGCGGGTTTCCGAGTATCGCCGCACCAGAACCTCGGGGCGGCAGTCCAGATACAGCAGTTCCATGTCCACATCGGGATTCGCCGTCAGGCTGTCAATCATCTCGATCAGGGTTGTGGTGCTGAAATCGCGGTTGCGCACATCTATGCCCAGGGCCAGCGGCCGGCCAATCGGCGGGCCTTCCAGAAGATGCGGCAACAGGCTCAGCGGCAGATTGTCGATGGTTTCAAAACCGATGTCCTCCAGCACATTGATCGCCGTTGACCGCCCGGCCCCCGAGGGCCCGGTGACCAGGACCAGCCGTCGTGCATTTCCGGCACGCACACCGCTTTGCCCCGCTCGGGATGATCTGGTCACATCCATGGTTGAAACCCTTGTTCTGCCGCGTCACGCACAACGCCCACCTTTTAGATACTGCAGAATGGCCGCCGGAAAAGCCGAACTCTCGACCTTGTGAAGAAGCGGAACCGGAACGCCCAGCAGGTTTTGCACGCGAAACGGTGGCAAACGCTCATTTTCCAGCTGTGCCATGTCAACAATCAGCGCCAGGCGGGCGCGATCGGCCACCTCGGCGGCAAGCAGCCCGACGCCCCTTGCCTCGATCATGCCCTTGATGGCAGCCGGTGCATGGCTCCACAGCGTTTCGGATTGCTTGTAAATACAGGTCTGGTCGTCTGATACAAGCCTGGCCCCCAGGGCCATCATCTGCAGGGCCAGTTCGGATTTTCCTGACCCGGACGGCCCAAGGAGAAGAGCGGCACGACCGTCCTTTTCAACGCATGACGCATGCAAGACGCATGTGCCGCCGGCATCTTTGTCTGATACCGGTTTTTCAAGCGACGAAGCCATGGCAATGATCCGCCGGTCAGACGGGAAGGCCGACGACAAACCGGGCGCCCAATGGCTCCGATGTTATGTCAGCCTCGGTCGGGCGGATGTTTTCGGCCCAGATCACACCGCCATGCGCTTCGACGATCTGCTTGGAAATCGCCAGCCCCAGGCCGGAATTATTGCCAAACTGTCCGGCAGGACGTTCCGAATAGAACCGGTTGAAAATCTTGTGCAGCGCCTGATTGGGAATGCCCGGTCCGGTATCTTCGACCACGACAAGAACGCGGTTTTCGCGTTTGCGCGCCCAGACGCGAATGGCATCTCCATCCTCGCAGAAAGAAATGGCGTTGGTGATCAGATTGACGAAAACCTGTGCCAGACGCGCCTCCAGCCCCTGAACGATCACCGGCTTGCGCGGCAGGTCGGAAATAAACTCGATGCCTTTCTTCGCAGCCTCCCCGCTGAGGTGCCCGTTTATATTTGTCAGCAATTTCAGAAGATCAAAGCTCTCTTCCTCTTCTTTCACCAATTCGCTGTCCAGACGCGATGCATTGGAAATATCACTGACCAGACGATCCAGCCGGCGCACATCGTGGTCGATGACATCCAATAGCTGGGTACGCTGACCCTCGCGCTTTGCCACCCGCAATGTCCCCACGGCAGATCGCAGGCTTGCCAGCGGGTTCTTGATCTCATGCGCCACGTCCGCGGCAAACTGCTCATTGGCATCAATCCGGTCATAAAGGGCCGTGACCATGCCACGCAACGCGCCTGACAACCGGCCGATTTCATCGGGCCGCGCGGTCAGATCGGGGATCCGCACCCGCCCTGGATTCATCTTGCGCGCCTTTTTGTCCCGGCCCAGTTCCGCGGCCGCAGCAAGATCAGACAGCGGGTTGGCTATGGTACTGGCCAGCAAAAGGCTCAGCCCGATGGAAACCAGAATGGCGATGACAAACATTTGCAGGACCTGTTCGCGTTCCCGCCGCACCAGGCTGTCCAGTTCTCCGGCGGCGCTGGTCACCGCGACAACTGCGACAGGTGCACCATTGCGTTCAATCGGCAGCGCGACGGAAAAAACCGAGCGGTTTGAATCGTCCTTGGTGGTCTTGATCTGGGCTTCACCCTTCAGGGCGTCGGGTACCAGAAGCTTGGCAACTTCTTCGGTGTTCAGGTTGGTTTTTTCCACTGGTGATGACGTCAGCGTGCCCGACAACCCTTCCCAGATCGCATTCAGGAAATCGGTGATCAGGGTGCTCCGCTCGTCCTTGCGCAGCCCGTTGACGGGCGAGCTTTGCGGTCGCTCATGCCCGACGCTTGAGGTGATCAGCCGGCCGGACGGGTCATAGATAAATACTTCGACCCCCGGCGGAAGATGGATTTTATCGAGTGTTTCAGCCACGTTGATGCCGCTGCTTGACAGGCTGGTTGTATGGCCGGATGAGGCAAGGCTCTTGTCCAGTTGCGCTTCGAACACGTCAGAGATCAACTGCGCTTCGGTCACCAGGCCACGTTCGCGCTGAAACACCAGACTGTCGCGAAACGGGTTGAGATACAACACGCCGGCAACCAGTATGATAAGGCCCATCAGGTTGAAGGTGATGATCTTGCGCGCCAAAGGCGAGCGGTTCAGAGAGATGATACCTCTCCGTTTTCTGCGCGCCCGCAGTTCGCTCTCCACAACGTCTGTCGGACCGGTCCAGTCCTCGCCCAGAACGATGTTGGCGTTATCTCCGCTTTTCGTATCGCGCACGTTCATTCCTTTGACGAGGATTACTCCTCGTTATACCTGTAGCCAATTCCATACAGGGTTTCGATTGCGGAAAAGTTGTCATCTGCGGTACGCATTTTCTTACGCAAACGCTTGATGTGACTGTCAATGGTGCGATCATCCACATAGACTTGGTCGTCATAGGCCACATCCATCAACTGATCGCGGCTTTTGACAAAGCCGGGCCGTTGCGCCAAGGCCTGCAGCAACAGGAACTCGGTGACGGTCAGGGAAACTTCCTTGCCTTTCCACGAAACGGAATGGCGAAGCGGGTCCATCCTCAGATCACCGCGTTCGATAACCTTGTCCTGCTCGGTCTCGGCCACGTCCTTGCCGGCAATTGCATCCTGACGACGCAAAAGCGCCCGGATTCTTTCGACCAGCAGGCGCTGCGAGAACGGTTTCTTCACGTAATCATCCGCCCCCATTCGCAGGCCCAGAACCTCGTCGATCTCATCGTCTTTTGACGTCAGAAAAATCACCGGAATCTGGGTTTTCTGGCGCAGGCGCTGCAACAAATCCATGCCATCCATGCGCGGCATCTTGATATCCAGAACCGCCATGTCGGGCATTTTCTTGTTGAACCCGTCCAGCGCGGATTGGCCATCGTTATAGGTTACGACATCAAAACCTTCGGCCTCGAGTGTCATTGATACGGACGTCAGAATGTTTCTGTCATCGTCCACCAGTGCGATTGTCGCCATTGGGGAGTTCCTTATTCTGCTCTATCTATCTGCTTTTTCGGCCTATTCTTTTAACAAAACCGGCCCAAAGCAAGACGAAACTGCGAATCACTGCCGTTTCAACGGTCGTTTCCGGACGAAATTTCGCAATCAATGACTAATATGTCTCACTTTGTTGCCAAAAGGCCAGATTTTTTTGCTGTTGATTGCGCTAACTGTGCGTTTGCGTCCTGTTTTCTTCCTCCTTCCCCGTGGTAATGGAACGCATCGGCCAGATATGCCGGTCAGCGCAAATGCAGTCTGTTGCGCCGAAGTGAACCAGAAAAAAACCGCAGCGTGCGGTGACAGGAGCTTGCAGATGGAAACAGGACGGGTGAACCCATCACACCGACTGGAAGATCAGGGCATTTCCGGCCTTGGCAATATTTATTACAACCTGATGGAACCGGACCTGATGGAACAGGCGGTAAAGCGGGACGAAGGCCGTATCGGCAAGGGCGGACCACTCTTGGTGACCACGGGCAAATTTACCGGCCGATCCCCGAATGACAAATTCATTGTCCGCACCCCCTCCGTCGAAGACAGCATCTGGTGGGAAAACAACCAGCCGATGGAGCCGGCCGCGTTTGATCAGCTTTATGCCGACATGCTGGACTATATGAAAGGCAAGGATTTCTTTGTCGCCGACCAGTTTGGCGGCGCTGATCCGGAAAATCGCCTGAATGTCCGCGTCATCACCGAACTCGCCTGGCACAATCTGTTCACGCGCCACATGCTGCGCCGGCCATCGCGCGCGGAACTGAACAGTTTCGTCACCGAGTTCACCGTTATCGACTGCCCCGGTTTCAAGGCCGATCCGGCGCGGCACGGCTGCCGGTCCGATACCGTGATTGCCCTGAACTTCGACAAGAAGATGATCCTGATCGGCAACACGGCCTATGCCGGCGAAATCAAGAAATGCGTCTTTACGCTGTTGAACTATATTCTGCCCGGCAAGGGTGTCATGGCGATGCATTGCTCAGCCAATCACGCCCCCGGCAACCCGGACGATGCCGCGGTTTTCTTTGGCCTGTCGGGCACCGGCAAAACCACGCTTTCGGCCGATCCGTCGCGGGTGCTGATCGGTGACGATGAACACGGCTGGTCCGATAACGGGGTGTTCAACTTTGAAGGTGGCTGTTACGCAAAAACCATCCACCTCGACCCCAAGGCGGAACCGGAAATCTATGCCACGACGGAGAAGTTTTCCACCATCATCGAGAACATGGTTTTTGACGAAGAAACCCGGCAGCTCGATTTTGACGACGACAGCCTGACGGCGAATATGCGTTGCGCCTATCCGCTGCGCTACATTTCCAACGCCTCGAAAACCTCGATGGCGGGGCATCCGAAAAACATCATCATGCTGACCTGCGATTCATTCGGGGTCCTGCCGCCGATTTCACGCCTGACCCCGGCGCAGGCAATGTATCATTTTCTGTCCGGATTTACCGCCAAGGTCGCCGGAACCGAGCGTGGCGTTACCGAGCCCGAGCCGACATTCTCAACCTGCTTTGGCGCCCCTTTCATGCCGCGACGCCCCGAGGTTTACGGCAACCTGCTGCATGACAAGATCGCGCATCACGATGCCACCTGCTGGCTGGTCAACACCGGTTGGACGGGCGGGGCCTATGGCACCGGAAAACGCATGCCGATCAAGGCAACGCGGGCCCTGCTGACGGCTGCGCTCGATGGCTCGCTGAACAATGCTGAGTTCCGCAAGGATCCGAATTTCGGCTTTGACGTGCCGGTGGCCGTGCATGATGTGGACAACAGCCTGCTCAACCCGCGTGATACATGGGCAGACAAGGACGCCTATGATGCGCAGGCGAAAAAGCTGGTCGGCATGTTTGCGGAGAACTTTGAGCAATACCTGCCCTATATCAGCGATGATGTGAAAGCCGCGGCAATCGGCTGACATCAGGCCAACCCGACAGCAACGCCCCGAATCCGCGCGGATCGGGGCGTTTTTTATCCCAGCAGGCCCGTTCCAAATGCTGTACCGCAGAATGGCAGGGTTATTTTACTTCATTTATGCCGCTTTATTCGTATTTTTGTTGCGCTGCACCTGCAAAGTGCCTATTCCCGTGCTGACACTGATTCACGGAATTTTCCCATGCCCGAACTTGCCGTTCTTCCTGATTTGCTGAGCCTGACCGGCACGGCCCTGACGCCGGTCGCAGAACTGCTGGAAACCGCGAAAACCGACCTGCATGCGCGGCTGAGCGACAATGACACCGCCAGTGGCCAGGTCCCGGCCGCCAAGATCGAGCAACACCAGCATGCGGCACACAGCCTGGCATGGCTGGCCACCTATGTTACCGCGCTGACACAGATGCACGACTGGGGCAAAGGCCTGCAATCGGAAGGGCGGTTTGGCGAGATGGAACAGCTCCTGCTGCAAATCGCCTTTGGTGAGTATCTGCACCAGATCTGGGGCGGCATCCCGATGAGCCAGGGTGAAACCGCCCGGCTGACGGATTTGGGCCAGCAGGCGGCACCGGCGCGAAACGACGCCATCCAAACCCTGATGAACAGTGGCAACAGCCCAGAGGCGCGGGCGCGTCTGGTTGTGCTGATGCAGGATAACGCAGGCCATGCCACCTTTGGCGCGACCGGGCTGGAGGATGAGCTGGAAATGATCCGCGATCAGTTCCGCCGTTTCGCCGATGACCGCGTGGTGCCCAACGCCCACGAATGGCACCTTCGTGATGAACTGATCCCGATGGGTATCATCACCGACATGGCGGAAATGGGGGTTTTTGGCCTGACCATCCCCGAGGAATACGGCGGCTTTGGCCTGTCAAAGGCCAGCATGTGCGTGGTCAGCGAGGAACTGTCGCGCGGCTATATCGGTGTCGGCTCGCTCGGCACCCGCTCGGAAATTGCCGCCGAACTGATCCTTGGCGGCGGCACCGAGGCGCAGAAACAGAAATGGCTGCCCAAAATCGCCAGTGCGGAAATCCTGCCGACGGCTGTTTTTACCGAGCCGAACACAGGCTCGGATCTGGGCAGTCTGCGCACCCGTGCCCGGCAAGAGGGCGATGACTATGTGATCACCGGCAACAAGACCTGGATCACCCATGCTGCCCGCGCCGGGGTAATGACCCTGCTGGCACGCACCGATCCCGACAGCGATGACTACAAGGGCCTGTCGATGTTTCTGGCCGAAAAGACACCCGGCGATGATGCAGATCCGTTTCCCGACTCCGGTATCACCGGCGGTGAAATCGAGGTGCTGGGCTATCGCGGCATGAAGGAATACGAACTGGCGTTTGACGGCTTTCGCGTACCGGCCGAAAACCTGCTGGGCGCGGCCGAGGGTCAGGGGTTCAAACAGCTTATGCAGACCTTTGAAAGCGCGCGCATTCAAACCGCCGCACGCGCCATCGGGGTGGCACAATCGGCGCTTGAGGTCGGCATGCAATACGCGGTTGAGCGCAAACAGTTCGGCAAACCCCTGATCGCCTTTGCGCGGGTCTCTGACAAACTGGCAATGATGGCGGTCGAAATCATGATTGCGCGGCAGCTTTCCTATTTCGCGGCGCGCGAAAAGGACGCCGGCATTCGCTGTGATCTTGAGGCGGGCATGGCCAAGCTGCTGGGCGCACGTGTCGCCTGGGCGGCGGCGGACAACGCACTGCAAATTCACGGCGGCAACGGCTTCGCGCTGGAATACCAGATCAGCCGCATTCTGTGTGACGCCCGCATTCTGAACATCTTTGAGGGTGCGGCCGAAATTCAGGCCACAGTCATTGCCCGGCGGTTGCTGGGCTGAACAGGGCTGTTGAACATTCCCGAACATGGGTCTAGATGTCGGGAAACTGATAATGAGGCACCCAATGAAATCCTGTAAACTCTGCTGGACGATCAGTCTGGTTCTGTTGGCCGCGGTTCTGGGCATGGCCTATATGTTTCTGTTACGCGGCAATGTCGTTGCCTCTGACGACGGGCGCACCGCCATCGTGGTTTCATCCGGCGAGCGGGATCTGATCCTCACCGAGATGCGCGGGTTTCTTGAGGCTGTTCAGGCCATTACCAGCGCCATCGCCGAAGAAGACATGCCCGCCGCCGCCGAGGCTGCGCGCTCGGCCGGGAAAGCCAGCGTTGGCGAGGTGCCCACCAGCCTGATCGGAAAACTGCCGCTGGAGTTCAAGACGCTCGGCTTTGAAACCCATGGCCTGTTTGATGATCTGGCAAAGACCGCCGAGACCGGCGATGGCAAGGCCGTGGCCGCCGGGCTGGGGGATCTCATGCTCAATTGCACCAGTTGCCACGCGGGTTACAGGCTGCTGGCCGAACCTGACGCCAACTGACTTACGCCAGCCAGCCCGACAACAGGCGGTTCACCTGATCGGGCTGCTCCATTGTCGACATATGGCCGCAATCCGCCAGAACATGCAGCACGGCGCCGGGGATCAGCCCGGCCATTTCGCGTGCCTGATCCGGCGGCGTCAGTTGATCCTGTTCGCCAACCACAACAATCGTCGGGCAGGAAATCCGGCTCAGCATCGGCCGCGAATCCGGCCGCCCCATGATCGCATGCGTTTGCCGAATCCAGTCCTGCGGCCCGATATCCTGCGCCATTTTCAGGATGCGGTTTTTCAACCCCTGGTCACTGTGGCGCGAGGGCGCAATGCTCAGATCCATCGTCGTTCTTGTCATCAGGTCCAGTTTGCCCTGCCGCACCAGCGCAAGTGCGTCTTGCCGAAGCATGTATTTCTCGGCCGTGTCAGCACGCGCATTGGTATCCAGCAACGCCAGCCGCAGCACACGTTCCGGCGCCTGGCGGATGATCTCGAAGGCCAGATAGCCCCCCATCGACAACCCCGCCAGGGCAAATTCCCCTGGCGCATCCTTCAGAATGGCGCCGGCCAGATCCTCGATCGTGGCAAACCCGGTAGGATCAGCCACAGAAATTTGGAAATCAGCCCCCAGCGTGGCCAGTTGATCGGCAAACAGATCTGCGGTGCAGGCCAGCCCCGGCAGCAACAGCAACGGGAAATTATTTTGGCTCATCTTGGTTTCCTTCCGGTTCTGTGACAGGGTTGCAGGATGTTGCGATTGTCCTTTCTTATCCTTGCCCTGTTGCCGGCCTGCCAACAAGATCAAACCGTTTCGGGTTTTGCCGCCCCCGGTCAGACCTGGGTTCTGCAGGAACTGGATGGTGCCCCGTTTGCCGCCCGCGCCACGCTGGTGTTTCCCGAAGCGGGCAAGATTGCCGGTCAGGCCCCCTGCAACCGCTATTCCGGCACACAAAAAGCCCCCTATCCATGGTTTGAGACGGGGCCGATCGTGGCAACCGAAATGGCCTGCCCGGATCTGGACAAAGAGGTGCGGTTCTTTCAGGCGCTCGAAAACATGTCTCTGGTCGAAGTCTCGGGCAACACTCTGATCCTGTCCAACGACAAGGGTGATCAGATGGTATTTGCCGCCGATCCGGGTTGACGGGCCAGCGCATCCAGCAACCGGCGGCGCGCCTGTGGCAAAGGTTTGTTGCCCATTGAAACCGCCATGCGGTGCTCCAGGAAATATCCGGTGGTGCGCAAGCTGTCACACAGATCCTGCGGGCTGGTCGGCCCTTCCCCCAAAAGGCAGGGCGGCAGTGGCAACAGCCGGCTTGCCCATTCACCGGCCCCTTTGGCAGAAACCGCCCTGCCGGACTGCGGCGAGACATAAACCAGCCCGTCGCGCGCACCTGTGACGGCACAACATGTCAGATCCAGACCAAAGCCCAACTCACGCAGCAGTGCCATTTCCCAGGCCAGATAGGTATTACCCCAGTCCGACGCCTCGCCCAACAGATCGAGCAGCGCAATAGTGGTGCGGTACAGTTCCGGATGCGGTTCCCGTTCCGCAAGCGAAAACCCCAACAGGCCACATACGGCATTCAGCCCCGCCAGCGCCATGCGGTCGCCCATCACGGCCGCGGCCCGGCTTTGCACGGGTTCCACCGCGTAGCTGCCCAGATGCTCCTCAAGCCGGGCGCGCCAGGTGACATCCAGTTGCGCACCGGGTTGCAAAACGGGTGTCATCTTGCGTGATGATGCGCCGCGCACAACACCCGCGTGCCGCCCGTGTTCGGCGGTAAACACTTCGATGATTGCCGAATTTTCGCCGTGCTTGCGCACCGACAACAAAACACCCTGGTCACGCCATTCCATTCACATCACCCTCAACTTGCCAACTGTCTCAGTTCAACCGGCGGAAACCCATAATGCCGTTTGAAGGCCCGTGAAAATGCCGCCGCGCTGTTATATCCGGACGAGAAGGCGATGGATTCAATCGTCTCGCTGCCATCGCGAATGCTTTTTGCGGCAACACATAACCGCCAATGGTTCAGGTAGGCTATGGGCGTTTCGCCAACCAGGGCCGCGAACTGGCGGGCAAAGGTTGCCCGGCTTTGACCGGCGATGCGCGCCAGGGCCTCCAGCGTCCAGGCTCGCGCCGGGTCTGCATGTATCGCCGACAACGCCGCCGCAATCGCCTTGTTTCGCGTCGCGGCAAACCAGCTTGCCGAAATCTCCGGCTCGGCCTCAAGCCAGCTGCGCAGAATGAAAACCAGCAAACTGTCCACCAGCCGCGGAATGACCAGATCACTGCCGTCCCCCGTCCCGTCGACCTCGGCCTTCATCAACTGCACCAGAAGTTGCAGTTGCGGGTTGCGCTCAGCATCGGCGGCGCGCAGATGAATGAGGCTGGGCAACTGGCTGAACAGCGGATGTGTCGTCGGCAGCCTGAACCGGTATTTCGCGCAGAGCAGTTGCGCAACCGCACGCCCCGCCACATCGCAATCGTCAGTGACGCAGCATTTGGACAGCGTGTTTTCCCAGCTCGTCAGCCTTGTATCAGGTGAATCCGAGAGCGAATGCGGTTTGTGATGGGCAATAAGCACGATGTCGCCTTCCTCCAGCAAAACCGGTTTCCGGCCCTCCAGCCCCAGCCAGCACTGCCCGCGCTGAACCGCATGCACAGCTATCTTGGTGTTTTCATCAACAGCAATGCCCCAGGGGGCGACAAATTTGGCGCGCGACATGATGGTATTACCCATCTGCGTTACCCGCAGAACGTCTGACACGATATCCATTCACGGCTCCTCTCACGGCGACCCTACCCGAATTTGAGACTTAGGATCAAGGAAACTCGATGGCAGATCATTCAAAATCTCACGCGCCGAGGTATTTTGGCTGTCCAACCAATCAAACGGAGAGCCCAATGATTACCCTATACACACATGGCACCCCAAACGGCGTCAAGATCGCCATTGCGCTGGAGGAAATGCACATGGATTACAAGGTAAAGCTGGTGGATATTTTTGCTGGCGAAACCCTGACACCCGAATTCAAGGCGCTGAACCCGGCCGGGAAAATCCCGGTGATCCAGGATAGCGAGACCGGGGCAACCGTCTATGAATCCAATGCGATCCTGCTCTATCTCGCCAACAAATCCGGCAAGCTGCTGCCGCCTGAGGGAACGCCGCAACACGATCTGGATCAGTTGTTGTATCTGCAAGCATCCCTACAGGGGCCAATGTTCGGGCAACGGGCGCATTTTGCCATGTTCGGTCCGGAGCATGTCCCCTACGCAATCCGCAGATACGAGGAACAAGGCGCCATCATCGACGATCTCATGAATGGTCTGCTCGCGGGGCGTGATTATCTGATGGGGGATGCGCTCACCATCGCCGACGTCAGCTTTTACGGCTGGTACGCCTTTGCCCGGCGGTCCGATTATGTTTCTGCCGATCACAAAAACCTTGTCGCCTGGTGTGACCGGATGGCGGCGCGGGACGGGGTGATCAAAGGTATGGCCGCAACCCCGACCAATCCGCTGCCTGACCGGCGTGCGGCATAATCCCGGTCAGTTCAGCCCCGGATCATCCAGCAGATGCCGGCCCTCTTTGTCCTCGACCTCGATCACCCACAGATCGGGGTCGAACGATTTCTGCTTGCCGATTGCACGGTCAACGTCTGGCTCCGCCCCCCCTTCCAGCAGGATCCAGCGGCGTTCCCCCGATGTCAGATCAAAAGAGCGCTGAAAAACCTGCGCCTGCCCGTCCAGCGTGTTCAGCTTGACCAGAACCGCCCCGGCCGTGGCATCCCCGCGCGATGTGACAAACGCCGGAATATCCACCAGACGCAACCGGGTCAGATAGGCCCTGACCCAGAAATCCGTGGTCAGCCGGGTCATGTATCGCCGTCTTTGAAATTCAACCCCATCTCGGAATAGCGCTCGGCCTCGTTCAGCCAGTTCGGCCGCACCTTGACCTGCAAAAACAGATGCACCCTGCGGTCCAGAAATTCCTCAAGCTCTTGTCGCGCGGCCTTGCCGATTGCCTTGATGGTCTCGCCCTTGTTGCCCAGCACAATCCCCTTGTGGCCATCACGTGCCACATAGATCAGCTGGTCAATCCTGACCGACCCGTCTTTGCGGTCTTCCCAGTTTTCGGTTTCCACCGTCAGTTGATAGGGCAGTTCCTGATGCAGGCGCAGGGTCAGTTTCTCGCGCGTCATTTCCGCCGCGATCATCCGCAGCGGCAAATCGGCGATCTGGTCTTCGGGGTATAGCCAGGGCCCCTCGGGCAGGTTGTCCGCCAGCCAATGGCGCAGGCGGTCCACCCCATGGCCCTTTTCCGCTGAAATCATGAAGGTTTCGACAAAGCCAAAGCGGGCATTCATATCCTTTGACAGTTGCAGCAGGGTTTCCGGCTTTACCCGGTCGATCTTGTTGATCGCCAGGGCAACAGGGCGGTCCCCGGCGCGCTCGTTCAGCGCCTGAAGGATGGTTTCAACCCCTTCGGTAATGCCGCGATGCGCCTCGATCAGCAGCACCACGATGTCGGCGTCGGCAGCACCGGACCAGGCCGCGGCCACCATGGCACGATCCAGCCGGCGGCGCGGGGAAAACAGGCCCGGTGTGTCGACAAAAACAATCTGGGCGGCGCCCTCGATCGCCACGCCGCGAATACGGGTGCGGGTGGTTTGCACCTTGTGGGTGACAATCGAAACCTTGGCCCCGACCATCCGGTTCAGCAGGGTGGATTTGCCGGCGTTGGGTTCGCCAATCAGGGCCACAAATCCGGCGCGTGTATCAGTCATCACTTGTCTCCATGCGGGCCAGCAGGGCCTTGGCCGCCCGTTGTTCTGCCTGCCGCTTGGAATGGGCCGTTGCCTGTTCGCACGCGCCATTTTCAAGCCGCGCCTCGATGGTGAATTCCGGGGCGTGGTCCGGGCCTTCGCGATTTACTTCCACGTATTTCGGCGGATTTTCCCCGCGTGCCTGCGCCCATTCCTGCAATGCGGTCTTGGCGTCGCGCGCGTCATCATCCACCTTGTGAATGCGATCCGCCCACAGGGACAGAACCATCTTGCGCGCCGCGTCAAACCCGCCATCCAGATAGACCGCCGCTATCACCGCCTCCATCGCGTCCGCCAGCAGCGCCTGCTTGCGCCTGCCGCCCGAGAGCATTTCC
Source organism: Marinosulfonomonas sp. (assembly GCA_026984915.1). Lineage (GTDB taxonomy): Bacteria > Pseudomonadota > Alphaproteobacteria > Rhodobacterales > Rhodobacteraceae > WFVA01. Next base: position 159,518 of record JALSRG010000056.1, read on the forward strand.
GAGCGGCCAAGCTTCAGGACCGAGCCGATATCAATCTGCCGCGCCACGTCGGCACAGGTTTCCTTGCGCACCAGCGCATTGAACCGCGGCGCCATCTGGCCTTCGGTTGCCGACCTGTCCGCCTGAAAGACAGCCTCGGCCATCACCAGCCCCAGAACCCGGTCGCCCAGAAACTCCAGCCGCTGGTTATCGCCCCGTGTGGCCGAGGACATCGACGAATGCGTTACGGCCCGAACCAACAGCTCGGGCCGGTTGAACACATGGCCGATACGGCGCGAAAAGGCCGCCAGTTCAGAGGAAAGCTTCAATTGACCGCCTTGAAGAAACGGCCCTTGCGCCAGGTCCAGAAATAGAACAGCGAGCGCCCGGCGGAAGAGAAGATGACCCGGTCCGCCCGGCCGATAATGTTTTCTGCCGGCACAAAGCCAACACCGCCAATGCGTTGCGAAAACCGGCTGTCCATGGAATTGTCGCGATTGTCACCCATAAAGAAATAGTGGCCTTGCGGCACCGTGAACACCTTGGTGTTGTCAGCAGACTGATTGCCGATATCCAGCACGTCGTGCCTTACCCCTTCGGGCAGGGTTTCAATGTATCTTTTCTTGATACAGACACCGTCGATTCCCGGCTGATTGGTGCAGCGGGGGAACGAGCCTTCGGGGCCCTGACGTTTGTAGGGTTCTTCGAACACACCGGCCGGCTCCTGTTTCGCGGCAGTGCCGTTGATGTAGAGGATGCCGTCCTTGACCTGTATCTTGTCACCGGGCAGGCCGACCAGGCGTTTGATGAAATCGCTGCCGTTGACCGGGTGGCGGAACACCACCACATCGCCGCGTTTGGGCTCGCTTGCCAGGATGCGGCCGGAAAACGGGCACATGGAAAACGGGCAGGAATAACGCGAATAGCCATAGGCCATCTTGTTGACAAACAGAAAATCACCGACCAGCAGCGTATCTTTCATCGAGCCTGAAGGGATCCAGAAAGGCTGAAAGAACAGGGTTCGGAAAACACCGGCAATCAGCAATGCCCACACGACAGTCTTGACGGTCTCCATCAGACCATCGCTTTTCTTTTCCGCTTTTTCCATCAGGGATTTCCCGCTCGATTTATCATATTATGGCTACATGAGGCCCCGGCGCGCCCGAGTCAAGCAGAGGGCAAATCTTGTGATTGCGCCTTGGGATGGGCCTCGATCACCACAAAGGCCTGCGCCCAGGGATGATCATCGGTCAATGAGACGTGGATCGTTGATATATACCCCTCCGGCGTCATCTCCAGCAGACGCTTCTCGGCCCAGCCGGTGACCGCCATGACGGGCTGCCCGCTGCGCAGGTTGCTTACCGACATGTCCCGCCAGCTGATGCCCATGCGCAGGCCGGTGCCCAGCGCCTTGGAACAGGCTTCCTTGGCGGCCCAGCGCTTGGCATAGGTGCCGGCAACATCTTCGCGGCTTTCGGCCTTTTTCTGTTCGGTCTCGGTGAAAACCCGGTTTTTGAACCGGTCCCCGAAACGCGCCAGCGTAGCCTCTATCCGCTCGATATTGGCCAGATCAGTTCCCACACCCAGGATCATGTGCGCCACGTCAGCAAGCGCACCCCGGCAAGGGTAAACAAAACCGCGAGCGTGCCATCGACCCAACGCTTCACTTTGCGGTATCCGCAGACAACCTGCCGGTTGGAAAACACGATGGCATAACCCATGTTAATGGTGATTGCGAGCACCGCGCACCCCGCCAGAATAAAGAACGTATGGTGCGCAGGTGCCCCGGCGGGCATGCCCAGAACCACAATAGTCGTCCAGCTGAACACCGCTTTCGGGTTGGTCAGATGCAGCGCCAAACCCGCAAGATAGGCGCGGCGCGGGTTTACGGTGCCATCCTGAACCGGTGTGCCTTGACAGGCTGAACGCCCGGCCTTGAAGGCCAGCCACAGAAAATAGACGCCGCCGGCAATTTTCAATCCCGTCAGCGTCCATGCGGCCTGGCCAAGCAATGCTGCCGTGCCCAGCGCAGACAAAACGCCCCAGGTGACCGATCCACTCACAACCCCGGCGGCAAAACGCATACCCGCTTCCCGACCATACGCCAGCGATGTGCCCATGATCGCCATGGTGGATGGCCCCGGACTGGCCGCCAGAACAGCAAAGGCAAGCCATGCCAGCCAGACATCAGCCATTGCGCGCCTCATCCATAAGCCTGCGCATTTCGTGAATCGCCGGTTGCAGGCCGCGGAAAATGGCCTCGCCTATCAGGAAATGGCCGATGTTCAGCTCCCTGATCTCCCCAATGGCCGCAATCGGCTGAACGGTGTCATAGGTCAGCCCGTGGCCGGCGTGCACCTCCAGCCCCAGGTCACTGGCGTAGCGGGCCATGTCACGCAGGCGGTCCAGTTCCGCATCCCGTTCGGCCAGTTTGCTCTCGGCGTGCAAATCACAATAGGCGCCGGTGTGCAGTTCGATCACCGCCGCCCCGATCCGGTGCGCCGCTTCAATCTGCGGTTTGTCGGCGGCAATAAAGATCGACACGCGACAGCCGGCCTCGCGCAGGGGCGCTATGAAATGCGCCAGATGGTTTTCCTCGCGCGCCACCTCAAGCCCGCCCTCGGTGGTGCGTTCCTCGCGCTTTTCCGGCACGATACAAACCGCATGCGGTTTGTGGCGCAGGGCAATGGCCTGCATTTCCGGTGTCGCCGCCATCTCGAAATTCAGCGGCACCGTCAGATGCTCCATAAGCTGGTCAATATCCGCATCCGAAATGTGGCGCCGGTCTTCGCGCAAATGCGCGGTAATGCCGTCTGCCCCGGCGTCTTCCGCCATCCTGGCGGCCCGCAGCGGGCTGGGATAATCGCTGCCGCGGGCGTTGCGCACTGTCGCGACATGGTCGATATTCATCCCCAGCCGCAGCTTTTCCGTCGTGTTGCGTGACATGTCGCAATTTCCCATTCAGATCACAAGAACCGTTTATTCGCCCGGCTTTACCTCACCCGGTTTTTTCGCAGCCTTCCTGTGCAGGTCGGCCAGTTTCTTTTTCAGCCGGCCCTTGCGCCGGTTCTGATAGGCGGCAATGACCGGCAGGGTCAGATAATATCCGGCAAGCCCGACAAGTACACCGACGATGATCCCGCCGCAAAGATAGGGCAGGAATACCTCGTTGAAAAAGATGTGCAAATGCTGCCAGTTGGCATCATGCCCGGTGAAATGGGCAAAAAGGTTCTGCTTCAGGTCGCGCCCGGCCCCCGAAAACATGCGAAACAGCGATTCATCCGATCCATAATCGGCGCCATGCCCCAGTATCCACTTGCCAAGCTTCAGATTGATCGCGGCAATGAATGGAAAGGTCAGCGGATTGCCGATGAACGTGGCCAGCAATGCGGCGATAATGTTGCCACGCATGATCTTGGCCATCAGGGCGGCAATCACCAGATGCAGCCCGAAAAACGGTGTAAAGCTGATGAAAAAGCCGGCGAAAACCCCCCGGGCAATCCGGTGCGGCGCATCCGGCAAGCGCCGAACCCGGTGTGTGATATATTGAATCGCCCGATGCCAGCCACCCCGCGGGTAGATGAATTCCACCACAACCCTCCAGAAAGGGCGTTTGTCGCGGCGTTTGAATACCAATTCGGGTTCCTCTGTTTCAGGGTTTACGGCTTGGATCCCGGTACCGCTCCAATGACGCGACATCACTCTCGGCTTCCAGGGCCGTCATAACAGTATGCAGATGCTCGGCATCCCGCAAGTCAACATCAATCAAGATTCGGTAAAAATCCGGTTTCCGATCAAGGAATTTCATATCAGCAATATTGGCTTTCTGCTCGCCGATCAATGTGCAAATTCGCCCCAGCACTCCGGAATCGTTACTTATGGTGACATCCAGTGTCACCGTATAAACCGGAAGATGTTTTCCGGAATGCCATTGCAGATCGACCCAGCGTTCCGGCTGTTCTTCGAATTCGGACAGGACCGGGCAGTCAATCGCATGGATGATCACCCCCTTGCCCCGGTAGCTGATTCCGACGATCCGCTCTCCCGGAACCGGCTGGCAGCATTTTGCCCGGGCAAAGGCCTGTCCGGGGGAAAGGCCGGCTATGGCACTGGCAACCTCGATTGCATCGCCCGGCGTGTCAGACAGTTCGGGGTACAGAACCTCGACAACCTCGCGGGCGGTGATTTCCGCGCTGCCAACCATGGCCAGCAGGCCATTTACACTGTCATATCCCAGATGCCGGGCGGCTGTTTCCAGCGCCTTGTCGGTGGCTTTCTTGCCCACATGCTCAAACGCCACGCGCGCCAGTTCCCGCCCCAGCTTTATGAAACGCTCACGGTCTTCGACCCGCAGCGATTTGCGGATGGCGCTTTTTGCCTTTCCGGTAACGGCAATATCGATCCAGGTTGCCTGCGGGCGCTGGCCTTCGGCAATCATGATTTCAACCGATTGGCCGTTTTTCAGCCGGGTCCACAGCGGCACCCGGATGCCATCAACCTTGGCGCCGACACAACTGTCGCCGATCCGCGTATGGATGGCATAGGCAAAATCCAGCGGTGTCGCCCCGCGCGGCAGTTTCACCACTTCGCCCTTCGGGGTGAAACAGAAGACCTGGTCGGTATACATCTCCAGTTTCACATGTTCCAGAAACTCGCCGGTGTCCTCGGCGCCCTCAAAGCGTTCCGTCAGCCCGGCGACCCATTTTGCCGGATCAACGGCAAACGGGTTCTGCGCCCGCACACCATCACGATACGACCAGTGCGCCGCCACCCCCGATTCCGCGACTTCGTGCATCTGACGGGTGCGGATCTGGACCTCGACCCGCTTGCCGTCCCGCCCCGATACCGTGGTATGGATCGACCGGTAGCCATTTGATTTCGGCTGGCTGATATAATCCTTGAAACGGCCCGGAACCGCGCGCCAGCGCCGGTGGATCGCCCCAAGCACCCGATAGCAATCCGCCTCGTTTTCGGTGATCACCCGAAAGCCGTAGATGTCCGAGAGCCGGGAAAAACCCTGCCCCTTTTCCTCCATCTTGCGCCAGATCGAATAGGGTTTCTTGGCCCGGCCGAAAACATCGGCCTCTATACCCTCGCCATCCAGTTCGCTGCGGATGTCATTGGTGATCTTGTGGATCACATTGCCGGTTTCGCGTTGCAGGGTAATGAACCGGCGAATGATTGAATTGCGCGCCTCGGGGTTCAGCACGCGAAACGCCAGATCCTCCAGTTCGTCGCGCATCCATTGCATCCCCATGCGGCCGGCCAGCGGCGCATAGATGTCCATGGTTTCGCGGGCTTTCTGCACCTGCTTGTCGGGGCGCATGTATTTGATCGTGCGCATGTTGTGCAGGCGGTCGGCAAGCTTGACCAGAATGACCCGCAGATCCTTGGACATGGCCATGAACAGCTTGCGAAAATTTTCGGCCTGCTTGGATTCACTGGATGAAAGCTGCAGATTTGTCAGCTTGGTCACGCCATCGACCAGCTCGGCAATCTCATCGCCGAACTTTTCGGCAATTTCAGCATAGGTGGATTTTGTATCCTCGATCGTGTCGTGCAGCAGCGCGGTCACAATGGTCGCGTCATCCAGACGCTGTTCGGTCAGGATGGCGGCCACGGAAACCGGGTGCTGGAAATATTCCTCGCCGGAATGGCGGGTCTGGCCCTTGTGCATTTCGCGGCCGTATTCATAGGCCGAGCGGATCAGGGCTTCGTTCGTTCTGGGGTTGTAGTTGCGAACCAGCGAAATCAGGCCATCGACATCAATCATCTGGTCCGCATCCTCTGGCGGTCGGGCCGACCTTTACGGCTGGCCCTGCGCTTCCATCAATGCCCGAAGCAGTTTTTCTTCCGACATGTCGTCCTCGGCCGGTGTATCGGCCTCGGCCCCCATGAGAAGGGCCATCGCGTCTTCTTCCGGCTCATCCACCTCGATCTGGGTTTGCTGGCTCTCGATCATGCGCTCGCGCAACTCTTCCGCCGATTGGGTCTCCTCGGCGATTTCACGCAGGGCAACGACGGGGTTCTTGTCGTTGTCGCGATCAACTGTGATCGGAGCACCAGAGGCGATTTCGCGCGCACGATGGGCGGCGAGCATTACCAGATCAAACCGGTTCGGGACCTTGTCAACGCAATCTTCGATCGTGACGCGTGCCATAAGCGACTCCATTCAGCAAAATGATGGTCAGAAGACGCCTATTTAAGAACTTATCAGGCACTTGACAAGCACAGAATCCAAAATTACAGCGCCCGAACGGCATTTCGCTCCTCTGACGACAAATCCGCCAGCATCTGCGTTACTGTCCGGCCTGAAACCGGATGCTGCCAATCCGGGGCCACATCATGCATCGGCACCAGGACAAAGGCCCTGTCCTGAAGTCGCGGATGCGGCAAGATCAACTGCTCCGGCGCTTGTTCCTTCTGGCGTTCGGACGGCAGGGTCTGCCAGCGCCGGAAGGTATTGGCATCCGGCATGACACGCGCGCCCCAGGCCAGCAAATCAAGGTCCAGAACCCGCCCGCCCCAACGCTCTTTTCGGACACGCCCGTGACTTTCCTCTATTTCATGAAACCGTGACAAAACGTCCTGCGGTGACAGCCGGGTGGCCAGCAAAGCCGCCGCATTCACGTAATCGGGGCCGGCGCCGGCCGGAAAGCAGGGGGTGGCATAAAAGCGGCTAACCTTTTGAACCAGAATATCTTCTGAGGCCAGTTCCGCCAGCGCCGATTCCAGAGTACTTCGTATGGACTGGTCGCCAAGCGACAGGTTCGCGCCAAGGCCCAATATCGCTTGTGTAAAAGAATTGTGACGGATCAAGGGTTGCAGACTCCGCAATATGCGCTATTTCTAAAGGACGTTTCGCCAAATTTATTAACTTACTCACACACTCACGGCAACAAAGGCGAAACGCTTTACCGGAAGGAAGATATTTATGTTCTACAGAGACGAACGGCTTGCGCTGTTCATCGACGGGTCGAATCTCTATGCCGCCGCAAAGGCTTTGGGATTTGACATTGACTACAAACTTCTGCGCCAGGAATTTATCCGACGCGGCAAGTTGTTGCGCGCCTTTTATTATACCGCGCTTCTGGAAAATGATGACTATTCCCCGATCCGTCCGCTGGTGGACTGGCTCCACTACAACGGGTTCACCATGGTTACGAAAGCAGCCAAGGAATACACCGATTCGATGGGCCGGCGGAAAGTCAAAGGCAACATGGATATCGAACTTTGTGTCGATGCCATGGAACTGGCACCCTATGTTGATCATATCGTGCTGTTTTCCGGCGATGGTGATTTTCGGCCACTGGTCGAAAGCCTGCAACGCAAAGGTGTGCGTGTTTCGGTGGTTTCCACCATTCGCTCACAACCGCCGATGATATCCGATGAATTGCGCCGTCAGGCCGATAATTTCATTGATCTGGCAGATTTGAAAGAGGTGGTCGGGCGCCCGCCCCGCGAAAACGTGCCAATGGATCAGAACTTCGAAATAGCGGAAGAGATTGCAGAGGAATAACCTGCACCCGACGATTGAAAAACAAGGGCCGGCGCCGAATGTGTCGGCCTTTTCTGTTTCAGGGCGGCCCGGGGCTGGACCTCGTGCGGCCGTGACGGTAGTTTGCCAGCCTCTAGCCAGCGCAGGACATCCATGACCAAACCACCGCTTACCCTTTACCTTGCCGCCCCGCGCGGCTTTTGCGCCGGTGTCGTGCGCGCCATCAAGATTGTCGAACAGGCCATCGACAAATGGGGGGCGCCCGTCTATGTGCGCCACGAAATCGTGCATAACAAATTCGTCGTGGACGGGTTGCGCGAAAAGGGGGCCGTATTTGTCGAGGAGCTGGATGAATGCCCCGACGACCGTCCGGTGATCTTTTCCGCCCACGGGGTGCCGAAATCTGTGCCCAATGCGGCACGATCGCGCAACATGACCTATGTCGATGCCACCTGCCCGCTGGTGTCCAAGGTGCATATCGAGGCCGAGCGCCACAATGAAAACGGGTTGCAAATGGTGATGATCGGCCATGCCGGCCACCCCGAAACCGAAGGCACCATGGGCCAGCTTCCTGCGGGCGAGGTGTTGCTGGTCGAAACCGCCGATGATGTCGCCAGACTGGATGTGCGCGACCCGGACAAGCTGGCCTATATTACCCAGACCACCCTTTCCATCGACGACACCGCCGAAATCGTTACGGCGCTAAAGGCCCGCTTCCCGGCCATCATCGGCCCGCACAAGGAAGACATCTGTTACGCCACCACCAACCGCCAGGAGGCGGTCAAGGAAATCGCCGCCAAATCCGACGCCATCCTTGTGATCGGTGCGCCGAATTCGTCAAACACCCGCCGTCTGGTCGAAGTGGGCGCGGCGGCTGGTTGCGAGTATTCACAACTGGTGCAACGGGCAAAGGACATCGACTGGCGTGCGCTTGAGGGTATCACATCGCTGGGCCTTGCCGCCGGTGCCTCGGCCCCCGAAGTGCTGGTGGACGAAGTGATCGACGCCTTTCGCGCCCGCTATGACGTGACCGTCGAACTGGTGGAAACCGCCAAGGAACACGTCGAATTCAAAGTGCCGCGCATTTTGCGGGAACCGGCATGACCGATCCGGCCACCATCGCCGCCTATTCGAAGGCCGCGCATGATTATGCCAACGGGTTTGCCCGAAAAAAGAACGTCGAACAGGAACTGGATATGACCGGTTTTCTGGCGCTTGTTCCCGATGGCGGGCGTATCCTTGATCTTGGCTGCGGACCAGGTCACTGGGCGGCGACGTTCGAGGATGCTGGTTTCAAGGTTGAGGCCACCGACGCCACCCCGGAAATGGCCGATCTGGCGCTTGATCGCTATGGTATCGAGGTCCGCGTCGAACCCTTCGATGCACTGGATGCCGTAGCCGAATACGATGGTGTCTGGGCCAACTTCAGCCTGCTGCACGCACCGCGCACAGAATTTCCCAAGCATCTGGAACGCATCCATCGGGCCTTGCGTCCGGGCGGTGCCCTGAGCCTGGGTATGAAGCTGGGCAGCGGCGAAGGCCACGACCGTCTGGGCCGGTTCTATACCTATTACTCCATGAACGAATTAGCAGAGTTGGTTGCCGCGGCGGGTTTCACCGTCACCCAAACCCGGTGTGGGAATGGTAAGGGGTTGGCCGGCGGGGTCGAAACATTTATGGTGCTGACCGCCCATGCCTGACCTGTATGCCTATACCGACGGAGCCTGCTCCGGCAATCCCGGCCCTGGTGGTTGGGGCGCGCTGCTGATCGCCCGTGATGGCGATAAGGTGCTGAAGGAACGCGAGCTGTGC